>DATKSB010000255.1:0-2229 GCA_035531855.1 Binataceae bacterium (SeqCode) | reverse complement strand
GGTCCGGATCGCGTGGCAGCGGCTCATCTTCCCTGACACCGCGAGCATGGATCTGCCGCAGATGCCGGGCGCGGATCAGAGCGGCTTCGCCGGGTTCACCGACCAGGTCAACAACCACTACCTCGCCACGTTCGGAACCGCCGCGGTGATGAGCCTGATCAGCGCGGGCCAGATGGTCGGGCAGATGGCCACCTTCGGCGGCGGCGGTGGCTACGGGGCATACGGGTATTACCAGCCGAATCAGTGGGCGATGTCCGGTGAGATGGCAGGCTCGGCTGCGTCGGGGCAGGTCGGTTCTCTGGGCCAGCAGATGATGGGCAACGGCATGAATCGTCCGGCGACGATCGAGATCAGGCCAGGTTACCAGTTCAACGTGATGGTCACCGAGGACCTGGCATTCCCCGGCGCTTACAAGAACTGAGGCAGTCAAATTTCAGAAAGGAGTCGAGCGATGGGAGTTCTCAAACGCAAACAGGAAAGCGAAGCGATCACCTTCAAGCTGCCGGCCGGGCTCAAGCGCGAGATCGAGACGCTGCGCACCCGCTCGGAAGACGCGGGCTTCGATCTGGCCGAAACCGTCACGGCGGCGATGTGGCGGCTGTGCAAGCAGATCAAAGCCGAGCTCGAAGGTGCATCGCGTCCGGGCCGGAAATTGAACGGGCGCGGGAGCGAGCCATCGACGGAGAAGCTGCAGTGAAGTTCGCCAGCAATTTCTCCGCCGTTTCGCGGCGCGCGGAAGGACTGAGTGTGGAGGCGGTTTCTGAGTGGGGAAAAGTGCGGTCGTTCGTAGAGCAAGATAAAGGGCCTGCGGTACGGCACGGCATTTTCGCCGGATTGTCGAACGACCGCGCGGACTTTTCCCCTCGGAGGCGGGCATGACGAGCCAACAGTACAGCACGGCAGAAAACGCTCCCGGATCGCTTGCTCAACGCGTGCAATTTCAGCGTCTGGAAGGCTCGCGCGGACCCCTCGCGGCGATGGCCGGAATTGCGTTCGCGGCGGCGATTCTAATCGCGGTCGGAGAAGCGTTCGGAGTGCTTATATCGAACACAGACAGCGCCGCTCCGGCGGGTGTCTACCGCGTGGTAGGTCACGATATCAACCGCGGCGATCTGGTCGCCGCGTGCCTGCCGATTGCCATCGCGCAGGTGGGCCTCGCGCGCGGCTATCTGCGCACCGGCGGATGCGCCGGCGACGGGGAGCCGGTCGACAAGATCGTCGGCGCACTTCCCGGCGACCTCGTCGAGATCGAACCCGGTTGGCTCGCGATCAATGGCAAGCGCATCGCGCACAGCGTAACCGCCGCGCACGACAGCGCGGGGCGTCCGCTCACGCACGTCGCGTGGGGAAAGCGTCAAGTCGCGGCAAACGAAATCTGGCTGTTCGGATTCAACGATCGGCGGAGTTGGGACTCGCGTTACTTCGGCCCGATTCCGATCGCAAACGTGCGCGGAAAACTCGAGCCGGTTCTTACCTGGTGAATGACATGAACAGCAACGGCAATGGCAACGGTAACGGAACTCACAGCCATGAGCAGGGGCTGCGCGTCCACCACCTCGCGAACCTCGGCGGACTGATCGCGCTCGCGGGCCTCGATCTGGAGCCGCCCGACTTCCTGCTCGGCGCGCTCCTCAGCGTGGCCGAAGAGGCGCGGAAACTTCGCGCCGAGGAACGCGCTCAGGTCGCAAAGATCGGGCGCACGAAACTCGACGAACGGGCGACCGGAAAGCGCGCGTGGAAGTCGTGGCAGCGCGCGCGGGATCTGCATGCGCTCACGCTCAGCACGACCCAGGTGCGCGACATCATCGAGGCTCTGGGTGGTCACGCGCCCGAAAGCCCGGCTCATCTGGTGCTCGCGCTCAGCCAGACGCTGACGGAGGCGGCCGATGAAGCGAATTAGGTTTCTCCGCCAGAAGGAAGTCGATATCAAGCTGCGCCACGAATGGGCCGAGCGTCCGCGCAAGCTTGTACCGTGGTGGGCGCGGGCGCTCAGACGAATCGGGATGCGCCACGGACTCCGCCAGCAGACGACCGGAAGCCTCAGCGGCGCGCGAGCTTCACGAATTCGGGTACAGGAGCCATCGGCATTTTCACGCCGCAGTGTGGTCAAAGCGTCGTTCTCACGCAACGCGAAAAAGGGCGCGTGGACCGCGCATGCGAAGTACCTCTCGCGACCGGGTGCGCAGCAGGAAATTGCCAAGGGACTTGGCTTCGATTCGTCCCGCGAGC
>DATKSB010000254.1:0-14757 GCA_035531855.1 Binataceae bacterium (SeqCode) | reverse complement strand
GATTTGCAGCTTCTCTTCCTCGGTGTATCCCGGCAGCTCGAGCACTTCCATCCGGTCGCGCAGCGCGGGCGGAATCGGATCGAGCATATTGGCGGTGGTCAGGAACAGCACCTTAGAGAGATCGAACGGCACGTCGAGATAATGATCGGAGAATGAATTGTTCTGCTCGGGATCGAGCACTTCGAGCAGCGCCGAGGCGGGATCGCCCCGGAAATCCATCCCGAGCTTGTCCACTTCATCAAGAATAAAGAGCGGATTGTTCGAGCCCGCGTTGCGCAGCCCCTGGATGATCCTGCCGGGCAGCGATCCGATATAGGTGCGGCGATGGCCGCGAATCTCGGCTTCGTCGCGGATGCCGCCAAGCGACAGGCGCACGAACTTGCGGCCTAGAGCGCGAGCGATCGATTTGCCCAGCGAGGTTTTGCCGGTTCCCGGCGGGCCGACGAAACACAGGATGGGGCCCTTGGTGTCTTTCTTGAGCTTGCGCACGGCGAGGAATTCGAGGATGCGTTCCTTGATCTTGTCGAGGTCGTAATGATCCTCGTCCAGCACCTTGCGCGCGTTGGCGATATCAAGGTTGTCCTCGGTCGAGACGCTCCACGGCAGGCTCACCAGCCAGTCGATATAAGTGCGGACAACGGTGTGCTCGGCCGACTCGGGCGGAATCATGCGCAGGCGTTCGAGCTCCTTGTCCGCGGCCTTGCGCGCGTCGGGAGGCATTTTGGCCTCCTCGATTTTCTTTTCCAGCTCGTCGATCTCGCTGGTGCGGGCGTCGCCTTCGCCGAGCTCTTTCTGGATCGCCTTGAGCTGCTGGCGCAGATAGTACTCGCGCTGATTCTTGTTGAGCTCGGTCTGGACTTGCGACTGGATCTTGTGGCCGAGCTCGAGCAGCTCGATTTCACGGCTTAAGATCGCGATCAGCTTTTCCAGCCGCGCGCGCACATCGACCGTGCCGAGCAGATCCTGCGATTCCTCGACCGCGATCTTCAGGTACGACGCCACCATGTCGGCCAGCCGTCCCGGCTCGCGCACCTTCATCGCCTGCACCTGCAGCTCGTCGGGCAGGTACGGCACCAGAGAAACGAACTTCGAAAACTGGCTCACCAGATGCGCATGCAGCGCTTCGATTTCCTTGTCCGGCGCGGATTGATCGACCACGCGGCTCGCGCGCGCGATAAAATACGGCTCGGACTGGATATAGTCGGTCAGCTCGATCCGCGCGATTCCTTGTACCAGCACCCGAACGCTCTGGTCCGGGTAACGCAGCATCTTGAGGATCTGCACTGCGGTGCCGTATTGGAACAGCCCGTCGGCGTGTGGAGATTCCTCTTCGGGATTTTTCTGCGCCGCCAGCGCAATAATCTTTTGCGTCTGTCCGACATCCTCGATCAACTTGAGCGAAGACGCGCGGGAGACCAGAAACGGATGGATCTGGTTAGGAAAGATTACGATACCGCGCAGCGGCAGCACCGCGAGGACATCGGGGATCTCAATCTTGCTGAGATCTTCCTCGATATCAAAACCTTTTTCCCCTTTGGGTTTATCCGCCATAGGACGATTGAAACCTCATTCGAAGGGGGACGCCGCCGCCCGTCACTTCCACCCAATCCACATTTTACCGTAGTATATGGGTGCCGGGCAGACAAGGTAATCTCCCTTTGTTTGAAGGTAACCACGGTTTATTCCGGCGCCACTGGCGAGGTGATCTTGTCCAAATCCCGGTTCGATAAGCTCTTCAGCCCCGACGAAGCGAATCATCTCATCCCGCGGCTCGAGATCATCATGCGCGACTTGCAGTTGATGGCGAATTTCGTCCGCACGCGCATCAATGAGCTTGCGGCCGAGAATCCTGATCTGCTCAATCATACGCTGCCCGAAATTGTCGAGCTGCATCCCGACCTCGACGAGCCGAGCACCCGGATGGCGCAGGCGGTCGAGCAGATCGAGGAGCTCGGATGCTTCCTCAAGGATATTGATCAGGGATTGGTCGATTTTCCGTTCGACAACGGCGACGAGGTGGTCTTCCTGTGCTGGCAGTTCGGCGAGCAGAGCGTGATCGCGTGGCATCCGGTAGAGGGCAGCTTCGAGGGGCGGCGTCCGCTGCCGGGCGCGCCCAAACCGTGGCTCAACTAGGAACGCACCAAGGTCTGAATTACTCTCGTGGCGAAATGCGCGGGCGGAAAGATCAATCATGATTGCATTGTTTGTCTATCTGGTCGCGATCGCATGCTGGTTTGGCGGGATTGTGTTCTTTTCGTTCTTCACGGCGCCGGCGATCTTCACGCAGCTTCCGATCGCAGAGGCCGGCAAGGTCGTGCACACGCTTTTTCCGCGCTACTACGCGCTGGGTTATATCGCGGGGACGATCGCGCTGGCGCTCGCAATCTACTTCACGGCGGTGCGCGATTCCCGGCTATGGTGGGGACTTAGCGTCGCGGCGCTGGTGCTCGCGCTCGGACTCACATTTTACGCCGGCGCGGTTGTGCGTCCGCGAGTTGACGCGATCCGCGGAGTCTCCGAAGAGCAGAATCCCGATCTCGCGCGCAAAGCGGAGTTCGATCATTTGCATCGCCTGTCGGTCTATCTGAACGGCACGGTCCTGCTGCTCAACCTTGCCGCGATCGCCGCGACCGCGGAGGCGCTGACGCGCCGTGGCTGACCCGCGCTTCAAGGCTATTGTCCTGGACCTGTTCGATACGCTGGTGACGTGGAACCCGGCGCTGCTGCCGATGGTGAATTGGCACGGGCGCGAGTTCCGCAGCACCACGCCGCTGTTGTATCCGATTCTGGAAGATTCGCTCGGTGCGCGCTTCGACCGCGAGGCGTTCATGGACGCGCACAGCAAAGTGTACGAAGAAATTTTCGCCGCGCGCTCGCGCGACGAGATCGAAATCTCGTGCCTGGATCGGTTCACGCGCACGCTCGTGCGAATCGGCGTCGAACCCGCGCTCGCAGCTCCGCTGGCCGAGCGCCTGCGCCGCACGCACATGGCTCGCGTGCGCGAAGTCACCGCCGCGCCCGCGCCCCGTCTTGAAGCCGTGCGCCGGCTGCATAAGCATTACCGGCTCGGCCTGCTCTCGAACTTCGACGACGCCGCCACCGGCCACGAGATCATGCACGACACCGGAATCCGCGCGCTATTCGACGTGGTCGTCATCTCGGCGGAGTTGGGCCTGCGCAAACCGCATCGCGACATCTTCCGCCACACGCTCGACGCGCTCGGGCTCAAGCCGGACGAGATTTTATTCGTCGGCGACACTCCGCACGAAGACGTGCTGGGAGCAAAGCGGATGGGAATCCATGTCGCGTGGATCAACAAGCATGGCAAACCGTTTCCAGAAGGAATCGGCGTCCCAGAGATCGAAATCGGCGATCTGGCCGAACTGCCGGATCGTCTCGGATGCTGATACGGCGCTGATATATCGCGATGCCGGCAAAAGATCGCAAAGCCGCTTTCGAATCGATTGAGCGCGCGCCATTCGCCGCGATACTCGCGCTACGAATCGAATCGACCGAGGACGGCGTGGTAGTCGCGCGGATGCCGTTTCGGCCCGTGATCCTGAACGACGGCGGCCCGTCGGCGCCCGTTCACGGCGGCGCGATCGCGACCCTCGCCGATTTCGCCGCCTGCGCGGCGGTTTGGACTCTCGAGCGGACCGTGCGCAGCGCGACCGTCGCGATGTCGATAAACTTCACCGGCCCCGCGATTCA
The DNA here is from genome assembly GCA_035531855.1 of Binataceae bacterium (SeqCode). Classification (GTDB taxonomy): domain Bacteria; phylum Desulfobacterota; class Binatia; order Binatales; family Binataceae; genus JBARDN01. Next base: position 11,046 of record DATKSB010000254.1, on the reverse strand, counting down.
GAGTGACCTGATCGCGCGCGCAACGGTCAAACGCGCAGGCAAGCGTATCGCGAGTATCGCCGTCGAGATTCGCGACCCCGCGGACGCGCTGATTGCCGACGCCCTGGTGACTTACAAGATTAGTTAGAGTGCCGAATGCCCGCTTCGACAATTGTAGAAAACATCCGCCGCGCGGCCGCGCCCTACGGACTCAATCTGGTCGCCACCGCCGCGGTCGAGCGCTATGACGCCGCGGTCGCTCAACCGTATCGCGCGCGCGCGATAGCTCCGGACGCGCGCACGATCATCGTGGTCGCCAACGGCGGCGGCGAATTGTGGTCCGCGCTGAAGCGCCACGCCGCGGCCAATCCCAGATGGTGGCAGCGCGCCAATCCGCTCGACGACTTCACGCGCGAGATCGTTGAGAGCGAAATCGCACCCGCCGCGCGCGCCGCCGGCGCAAACGCTCGCATCGTCTATCCATTCATGAACGACGCGGCGACGCTCAATTTCATCGAACTCGGAAAAGCCGCGGGACTTGCCGGGCCGAGCATCCTGGGCGTCGTGGTGCATCCGGTATACGGACCATGGATCGCGTTTCGTGCGGCAATTCTGATCGATCAGGCGATCGACGCGCCGGGCACAGCTCTCGCGTTCGACCCCTGCCCTTCCTGCACCGTCCGCAGTTGTATGCCCGCCTGCCCGGTCGGCGCGGTCGCATTTCCCGCAGGCTGGGATATCCCCAAGTGCCTGACGCATCGCGTCGAAGACGAACCCGATTGCGCGCCGCGATGCCACGCGCGCGCGGGGTGCGTGCTCGGCCCGGAGCATCGCTATCCCGACGACGAACTCGCCTACCATCAAATGCGCGCCCTACGCGCAATGCGCCCGTGGTATGAGCAGCACGTCAGGCCGAAATAATTCAAACACCAAGGCACAAAGATAAGAACAAACGGTCCACAGATTTCACAGATTCAATCATGCGGATTAACTTCTAATCTCTTAATCCATGAAATCTGTGTAATCTGTGGATTCTTTCATTTTCACGCGCGCCTGAGTTTGCGGGCGGCTTCCTTTGCGAAGTAGGTCAGGATCATATCCGCGCCGGCGCGGCGGATGCTGGTTAGTACTTCCATTATCGCGCGCTCTTCATCGATCCAGCCGTTGATTCCCGCCGCCTTGATCATCGAGTATTCGCCCGAAACGTTGTATGCCGCGACCGGGACGTTGAATTTCTGCTTCACCCGCCAGATCAGGTCGAGATACGGTAGCGCCGGCTTAACCATCACAATATCCGCGCCCTCTTCGAGATCGAGTGCGACTTCGCGCAGCGCTTCGTCGCCGTTGGGCGGATCCATCTGGTACGAGCGGCGGTCGCCGAACTGCGGGGCCGAATCGGCCGCGTCGCGAAACGGACCGTAGAAAGCCGACGCAAACTTCGCCGAGTACGCCATTATCGCGACGTGGGAAAAGCCGTTTTCATCCAGCGCGCGGCGAATCGCGCCGACACGCCCGTCCATCATGTCCGACGGCGCGACAATATCGGCGCCCGCACGCGCGTGGGAAAGCGCCTCGCGCGCAAGCAGTTCGAGCGTCGCGTCATTATCGACCTCGCCGCCTTTGACCGCGCCGCAATGCCCATGGTCGGTGTACTCGCACATGCACACGTCGGTGATCACCGCGAGTTCGGGAACCCGCTCCTTGACTTCGCGAATCGCGCGTTGCACTTCGCCGTCGTCGTTCCACGCCTCGCTGCCCTGTGCGTCCTTGTGTTCCGGGATGCCGAACAAAATCAGCGCGGGCACGCCGGCCGCGTGAAGCTCGCGCGCCTCGGCGACGATATTGTCCACCGACATCTGCGCGACTCCCGGCATCGACGCAACCGGCCGCTTGACCCCGCGCCCGGGGCATACGAAGAGCGGCTGGATCAGGTTATCGGCGCAAAGCCGCGTCTCGCGCGTCATCCTTCGCAGCGTCTCGGTGCGCCGCAGCCGCCTTGGGCGATTAATTGGAAATGCCATCTTTGAACTGGATCCGTTTGCGAACCTGGCGGGTTGATTATATCGCACCCGCCAGTCTTAAGAAGCCCCACGCGCCCGAGGCTTGGCCGCGCTTTCGTAGTGCGCGCGAATCTCCGCGATCAGCGCCGGAACCGTATATTCCGCGGGCTGCGCGACGATCTTAAATCCTCGTGCGACCGCGGTCGCCGCCGTGATCGGACCGATTACGGCGGCGCGCAGGCCGCGGGCGGAGGCGCCGACCAGCTCGCAAAAATTCTCGACCGTGCTCGAGCTCGTGAACGCGACCAGATCGATCTCTCCCGCCGCCGCCATCGCGCGGATTCTCCCGGACTGCGCGCCCGGCGGTTTGACGGTGCGATAAACCGGCGCGACTTCGACCATGCGCGCGCCCTGCTCGAGCAGAATTTTCGGCAGAATCTCGCGCGCGACCTGCGCCCGCGGGATCAGGATACTCGCGCCGCGAATCCGGCGCGCCCCGATCGCCGGGATAATCGCCTCGGCGCGGTACTCCGACGGCACTGCCGCAACGCGCAACGCGTGGTGTTCGAGCGCGCGCGCGGTGGCGGGTCCGATCGCGCACACGCGTGCGCGGCCGAGCTGGCGCAGGTCGTGGCCGAGCGCGCGCAGCCGCTCAACGAAGCCCTCGACTCCGGTTGCGCTGGTGAAGATAACCCAGTCGAACTTTTCGAGCTTGCCGATCGCCCGATCGAGCGCGGAGTAGCTTGACGGCGGCGCGGTCGTAATAGTCGGAAACTCGATCGCGTCGGCTCCGAGCGCGCGCAACTCCCGCGCAAACGCGCTGCCCTGCGCGCGCGAACGCGTCACGACGATCCGCCGCCCAAACAGCGGCATATTCTCGAACCATTCGAGTTCGCGGCGCAGCGCAGCGCATTCGCCCACGATCAGGACCGCCGGCGCGCTGAGCATTGCGCGTTCGCATTCGGCCGCGAGCGTCTTGAGCGTCGCCAGCACCGTCTTTTGCGACGCGGTCGTGGCCCACTGCACCGCGGCGGCCGGAGTCGCGTCCGGAAGGCCCGCGGCTGAAAGCCGCGCGAGGACCGAGCGCATCCGCGCCGAGGCCATCAGGATTACGATTGTCCCGCGATTTTTCGCCGCACGCGCCAGATCGGTCCACGGTATCGACCCGCGCGCGGCCTTGGATTCGTCTTCATGCCCGGTGACGATCGCGACAAACGAGCCCAGACGGCGATGAGTCAGCGGAATACCGGCGAATGCGGGCGCGGCGATTGCGGAGGTGACTCCAGGAACGACTTCAAATTTCACGCCCGCCTTAGCAAGCGCCTGCGCTTCTTCGCCGCCGCGGCCGAAGATAAAAGGATCGCCACCCTTGAGGCGAACCACCTGATGCCCCTTTTTCGCGCGCTCGATCAGCATCCGATTGATTTCCGCCTGCTCGACGATTTCGCCGCCGCCGCTCTTCTTGCCGGCGTAGATTAATTCCGCGCCTGCGGGCGCGAGTTCGAGCAGTTCCGGGTTCACCAGGTTGTCGTACAGAACCACGTCGGCGCGTTCCAGGCATTGCGCGCCGCGGACAGTTATCAGGTCCGGTGCGCCAGGCCCGGCGCCAACCAGATAGACCTTGCCGCCATGCGCGTTCCCGCGCTCACTCATCGCCGATCAGCACCTTCGCGCCGCGCGCGAGCATCCGCTCGGCCAGACTCTGTCCGGCGGCTTCGGCGGTGCGCAACGCATCGCGGTACGCGATTTTCGCGGCCAGGGGACAATCGAGAGAATCGGCAAGCTCGCTTGCGCCGTCGATCGAAAACAAAATCGCGCGGACCGATATGCGCTCCGCCTCGAGCGATGCGCGCACACCTATCGGAGTTACGCACGACGCGCCGAGCGCCGCCAGGCACGCGCGCTCGGCGGTGATCTCGATGCGCGCGCGCCGGTCGTCGAGCGCGGCGAGCGCGGCCGCGAGTTCGGCGGACTCGAGGTTTGCGCGAGTTTCAATCGCCAGCGCGCCCTGCCCTCCGGACGGAATGAAATCGCGCTCATCGAGGATCGTAAATTTTATCTGGGACGCGCGCCCGAGGCGATTTAACCCGGCCGCCGCGATTATGATCGCGTCAAGGCTGCCGCCCGCCACTTTCTTCAGCCGCGTATCAACGTTGCCGCGCAGCGGAGCGATTTCGAGCGCGGGATTTCTTCGCAGCGCCTGAAACCGGCGCCGCGTCGAAGAGGTTCCAACCCGCGCGCCCGCCCTCAGCGCGGCCAAATCGCCGCCTGCGGCCGACACGAGGATATCGCGCACGTCCTCGCGCTCCGTCACCGCCGCGATTCGGAATTCGGCGGGAAGGACTGCCGGAAGATCTTTCATCGAATGCACCGCGAGGTCGATTTTTCCGTCGGCGAGCGCCTGCTCGAGCTCTCGGATGAAGAGCCCCTTGCCTCCGACCCGCGCCAGCGACGCATCCTTCAGCTTGTCGCCGCTGGTGCGAATCGGAACGATTTCGACCCTTGCGCGCGGCATGATTGCGGTCAGGCTCGACTTGACGTATTCGGCTTGCACCATCGCAAGCGCGCTCGGGCGCGTTCCGATTCTGACGGTGGGACCTGTAGGCGGGCTCGCGCCCGGACTAGAACTCATCTTCTTCTTGATCGTCGTCGGCGCCGGGACCTTCGCCGAGCGCTTCCAGGTCGGCGCTGGCGGCGGAGATTTCACCGCACAGAAGCTTGCGCGCGACCTCGGCGGCGTACGCGCCCTCGGGTGTATTCGCGCCGCTGGTGCGCAAACCCTGCAAAATCCGATGCAGCAGCTTATTGGTCAGGCCGCGAGTCAGCCCCTCGACCCGCTCCCGCTCGGCGGGTTCGAGCGCGGAGAGCCATCCGCGATGCCGCCCCATTTCGAGGTCGCGCAGGCGGTCGATACTGTAGCGGATGTCCTTGATCGTCGGCACCAGATCGAGCCCGTTCATCCAGCGCCAGAACGCCTCAAGCTCGAGCTCGACGATCGCTTCCGCTTTAGCTGCTTCGCGTTCGCGTTCGGCGCGCGTTTTATGCACTACCTGCGCGAGGTCGTCGATATCGTAGAGATAGACGTTTTCCAGCGAGTTCATCCGCTCGTCGAAATTGCGCGGAACGCCGAGATCGATCAGGAAGATCGGCTTGTAGCGCCGCTCTTTTATGATCGTCTCAAATTCATCGAGCGCGATCACCGGGCGGGTCACCGCGACCGAACCGATCACGACGTCGGCGATTTTGAGATAGGGCTTGTAGTTGTCAAACGGGACCGCGGTGCCGCCGAGCGCGCGCGCCAGCGCGACCGTATGATCGAAAGTGCGCGAGGTGATGATGAGCGATTCGATTCCGATCGCGCGCAGTTGCCGCGCGGTCAGCTCTGCCATCTTGCCTGCCCCCATCAGCATCACGGTCTTGTCTTTGAGCGAGTCGAATATCTGCCCGGCAAGCGCCACTGCAGCCGCGCTCACCGAGACCGTGCCATGCCCAATAAGAGTTGCTTTGCGGATCCTTTTGGCGACCGAAAAGCCCTTGTGGAACGCGCGATGCAACACCAGCCCGACGGTGCCGGCCTCCGCCGCGTTCGCGTATGCGAGCTTGACCTGGCCCAGAATCTGCGGCTCCCCGACCATCATCGAGTCCAGACTCGCGCCAACACGAAACAGATGCCGCGCGGCTTCGCGCCCGGAAAGGCGGTAGAGCGCGCCGCTGAACGCCTCGAGCGCGACCGCGCGATCGGCGGCGATAAACTCCGCGGCGTCCGCGAGCGCGCGCTCGCAATCCGCCGCGACGCCGATAATTTCCACCCGGTTGCAGGTTGAGAGGATCGCCGCTTCGGTGATCGACGGGGTATGCTCCCGAAACCGCACCAACGCAGGCGCGATATCATTATCGGCATAAGCCAGCCGCTCGCGCACCGCGACCGCGGCTGTGCGATGATTCAGGCCGAGTATGAATAGCGTCTGCTCCATCGCCTAGCCGAAACTGCCTCCGTGCTTTCCCGGATAAATCAGTGAAACTCCGACGAACGAACCCACCAGTACCACGAACACCACTATCGTCAGAGCGGCGGCGCGCCGCCCGCGCCATCCCACCGTCAGCCGCGACTCGAGCAGCCCGGCATAGAGTATCCAGATCGCCAGCGACCACGACTCGACCGGCTCCCACGACCAGAAATGGCCCCAGGTCGCGTCCGCCCAGATTGCGCCGGTCACGATCGCAAGGCTCAGCAGCGCGAAACCCCATCCGAGCAGCGAATAGTTGATCCGGTCAAGCTTCTCGAGGCTCGGCAGCCGCTCCGAGGGCGGGCCCAGCGGGCGCTTGGCCTTGAGCCGCGATTCATAGGCCAGATAGACCAGGCTCACGCTGGCAGCCAGCACGAACATCGAATAGCCCAAAATCGCGAGCGTGACGTGAATCGGCAGCCATACGCTTTGCAGGGTCGCGGGCAGCACGATTCTGCCCCCCTTCATAATGATTGTCGATGCGCCCAGCGCGAGCGCCACGGCAGCGGCGATGTACCCGCCGATTGCGGCCATCTGCAGCCTGACGATCAGAATCATCCCGGCCAGAGCCGTGAGCCACGCCAGGAACGACAACGCCTGGGCGAAATTCGTGACCGGAATGTTCCCGGCCTGCAAGCCACGCGTCGCAAGATCGAAGGCATGGAAGACCGCGCCCGCACCGAGCATCAAAGTGGCCCATCCGGACGCGCGCGAAATTCGCGCCACACGGCCGACGATAAAAATCGCCGCCGAAAGCGCGTAACAAACCAGCGCCGGCGCGAGCCACAAAGTTTCCATGATAATCAGGTCCGATCAGTCGCCGCTTGAAGCCTCATGCGCGGTGGAGCGAAACCATTCGCCGGTATCCTCGCCCGCGCCCTGCGCGAGCTTATCAAGCCCGACTCCAAGATGTGAAACCAGCAACCGCTCGACCGCCGCGCGATCGCCGGCACGCAGCCGGCCGGTGAGATCCGACGCCGCGAGCGCCGCGAGCTTTCTTCCGCGCGAAGAAATATCGGGCTCGTTCGCAAACAGATAGTCACGCGCGGCGCGCAATATCCGCAGCGCCGCCGCGTATTCCCATCCGAATCGATGCTCGAGTTCGCGGCGGATACGCGCCGCCGTGGCGGGGCTCGCGCCCGAGGTCGATACCGCGATTTGCAAATCGCCGCGCCGCACGACCGCCGGCGCGATAAAATCACACAGTTCGGGCTCGTCGGCGACGTTGAGCATCACGCCAAAAGCGCGCGCCTCGCTCGCGATCTCGCGATGCGCATCCGCGTCGTCGGTCGCGGCGAATGCGAGCTCGAACCCGCGCAGATCGCCGCGTTCCCACTTGCGGGGTAGATAAGTAATTGCCACCGATTCGGCCAGCACTGCCAGCTCTCGCACCATCCGCGGGCTGATAACGGTGACCTGCGCTCCCGCCGCGAGCAACTGCGCAACCTTGCGCGCGGCAATATTGCCGCCGCCGATCACCACGCATCGACGCCCTTCCATCGCAAGAAATATCGCCAGATAGCCCATCGAATCAGGCTGATTCTAGTACAGGCGGTAAATCCTAGACAGTCCTCGTGCGGCAGGAATCAGCGAGCTAATTTGAGTCGAGTGTCCGTCAGGCAACCGTGCGCTCAAATAACTCCAGAAATTCCAGGTGGTCTGCCGTGCTTAACGAGGCTTCTGAGTAATAGAGGCGTTCTGCAAAGGGTGTGTTCAGCCTCGGTTCAATCCGGAGAGCGCTTGGCGCAAAACTGGGATGCGCCGTTGGGTCGAAGTGGAACGTCATCGATGTAAGCTCGTACTGAGGTTTCGTCGGGAAGAAATCATCTATATGCGGCTGAATGCTCGCAGCAACGGGCTTCAATTTGGGAAAAGACTCTGCAAGCGTCCGTTTGAGTTCGACGATTAGTTGACTGGTGTGGCCGACAGGCCGAACGGTCTGGAACTCGAGGTTGAAAGTGGCAGCGGTCCATTTGAGTACGTCGTCCAACACCAAGTCGGAATCACGGGTATCCGAATCCGTACTCACCGATATTCCGGTTTGAAAGACTTGAAGCCAGCCAATTACGATTGTTCTGCCGTTCAATTCAATTTTGCCGTGCCGAAAGTTGATCGATCCATTGGGATCGGTTGGAAAAAACTCCTGCGGTGAAGTTGGAAACTCGAGAAACTTGTACCGATCAACCACCGTCTTCGCAGAGTCGGGCAAATAGCCCAATCCACGGTTTGGAATGACCGCGACCAAGCTCTGTGCCAACTGAACGTTCACGAGTTTCATCGCGCGTTACACAACGGGTTCGAACGCGAACCTTGATGTGGCTGAGAGAGTAACGCTGCGGGAGCTTTCGAAGCACCCGTCTGTCCATTCATATGGAGCATGCGTGGGAAGTCAATCACCTTTCTACTCGGCGTAACAATAGGATTGGCCTCGGTCCCGAATTCCTCCTCGAAACTGGGCAGTGCCAAGGTGCGTGGCTCCTCGCTATCAACCAATGCGAAGAATTTGCCGAAGGACGTGAAGCGAACGACGAGCGCTATATCCAACGCATTAGCGACGCGCTTCAAGGTGCTCAGACTTGGATTCTCGTAGTTTGGATTCTCAAGGAGCGAAATTCTTGCTTGGGCCATTCCGACTTTTTCAGCCAATTCGTGTTGACTCCAGCCCCTCTTTTCGCGAGTGGCACGAATCTGAGCAGCCGTTGTCCCAGTAATCGAAGTGGCAAAGACATCGCGATATCGTCTCCGAAAGAACTTCCGGAGTCCCCTAGAAGTCATGTTCTCTTACCCTTGCCGCGCCAGTTAACACCATCCGTCTTCGCTGAGTCGCGGCGTCAATATCCGACTTCGGAATTTTCCCTCTTTCAATGGCGCCCGCAAGAAGCCAAAAGTGATGGTCGGGCGCATAACATCCTAACGGGCGATACTGAACTTTGTTGAATGTAATCCGCAATTCAAACAAGTTAGTTCCTTTATACTTGCTCACCCACTTCTCTGGCCATTGAATCATTGGCATCATCGCCTTCAGTCGGCGATCGATGAACGCTTCAGGTTCAACTCCAATCTTAGCGAACCACTGCTCGATGACGCTCTCTCCCGTACTGTCGAGGAAATCGTCAAACGTCCAGATCATGAAACTATCATAAAAATCTAATAACGCAACCGAAATGCTTGACGACCTTATTACGATTTTGTAATATCACGTCTATCCGATAGAAAGGCTCGCGCACAGGCTGTCGGACAGATGGCCTCCAAAGCCATTCCCTAGGGCCGTCTTGTGCGTTGGGAAAAGCGGGGGCACGGTGGGGAGTCGCTCTCTACGCCGTTGCCCCCGCCACGCTTTACGCGCAACCGACGCAAGCTTCCCATAGTCTGCGCGGGAAACGCCCCTCCCTATCCAGTGAACGGTCAAGGTTACGGCCTGCAATTATATGGTCTCTCCGGATTCGTCAACCTAAGAGTGTGCAAGGTCATAAACAATTTGCTAGCGAATGGTCGGGCTCAAACTCCGTCTTCGTTCGGGTGTCGAATTTGTAAACAAGATGCCGAGCGCTCTGGGAGTTTTGAGTAATGGATCTCGTCAATATGGAATGATCGATGCCGCACCCTAAAGTTGGCTAACCGATTTGTCGTCTAAACCCCATTTCCCGCCGCAACGCGCGTATTGACGCCCTAGCGGCGCGCGCCGACAATCGGTCCGGTCGAACGGACCTCATGGATCTCCATATGGAACATCCACTGCGCGCGATTAATCGCACCCGCACCACCGTCGTGTGCGAATATCTGGAAGATGCGGGCGGTCTTGGCGGTCAGAGCCGCGGACTGCTCGGCCGCGAGCGCCTTGAGCCGGGACGCGGGATGTTGTTCGACAACGGCAGGTTCACGCCGTTCATGTGGATGCACATGTTCTTCATGAAGTTCGCGATCGACATCATATTCCTCGGCCGCGAGGGCCGGGTCCTGAAGATTAGCCACACCCTGCGGCCGTGGCGCGTCTCCGCGATAGTCTTCGGCGCGCGCCGCGCGCTCGAACTCGAAGCGGGCGCGGCAGTAGCGAGCGAAACCCAGATCGGCGACATCGTTGAAATCGAGCCGCGCACCGCCTGAGCACCTCTCGCTCTTCACTTTGGATCAACGCCGCGCGGATCGGCTATGCTGGCGCGCTATGGGGATCGCGGACACTACGGGCTCCACCCAATCCGGCGCCGAGCCGTGGCATTTTGAAAAACTGACCCTCGACTCGGGCCTGAACATGCGGGTCGCGCGCGCGGGCGCGGCCGGGACGCCGATGGTCGTGATGCTGCACGGATTTCCGGAATGCTGGTACTCGTGGCGGCATCAGCTACGCGCACTCTCGAGCTCGTTCGATTGCGTCGTTCCGGAGATGCGCGGATACGGCGAGACCGACGCGCCACGCGGAGTCGCGAATTACACCCTCGACAAGCTGGTCGGCGACGTGACCGACCTCGTTCATGCGCTGGGACGCGAGCGCGCCGTGATCGTCGGACACGATTGGGGCGGAGCCGTCGCGTGGGCGACGGCGCTCAAGCGGCCTGAAGTCGTCGAGCGGCTGATCGTAATGAATTGCCCGCATCTGAAACGGATGTCCGAAGAGCTCAGGCACAACGCGCGCCAGATGATGCGTAGCTGGTACATGGCGTTCTTCCAGCTTCCGCGGCTGCCGGAGGCGATGTTCCGTGCAGGGAATTATCGCGCGCTTGACCGCGCGCTGCAGGGCAACGCGATCCGCAAGGACGCGATCACCGATGCCGATCTGCGCTACTTCCACGAAGCGTTTCGGAATCCCTATTCGATCAGCGCCGCAATCAATTATTACCGCGCCAATTTCCGCTCCGGCTTCATGGCGCGGACCGGAGGCGGCGGCTGGATCGATCGCAAGATCGCGGCGCCGACGATGCTTATCTGGGGCGAGCAGGATTTCGCGCTCGGCAAGGAGCTCACCTACAACATGGAGCCGCTGTTCACCGGACCCTTCGAGATCGATTACATCCCGAGCGCGGGCCATTGGGTGCAGCAGGAAGAGCCCGAGCTGGTGAGCGCTT
>DATKSB010000253.1:0-4364 GCA_035531855.1 Binataceae bacterium (SeqCode) | reverse complement strand
GTGTTCGATTCGCGGGCATCGTCAGCTCCTATGGACCACCGTTTCTTTACCTTGCGCGCAATCATACCGCTACATCGGCGGCGTGGGTGGGAGGCAGGCGCGAAGAATCGAACGGCGTAGCATCGCGCCGGCAATGAGGTTGCTCAGCCGCGAATCTTCTCGATCCACGAAGCGAAGGCTTCGATGAATTTCCGCAGGAAGTCCCGCGTGCCCTGATTCGTGAGATTGCCCTCTTTGTCGAAAAGGCTAGCTGCGCTCCCGATGTAGGCCTCGGGCTGCTGCATCATCGGCACGTTCAGGAATACGCACGATTGCCGAAGGTGATGATTCGCGCCGAACCCTCCCATCGCTCCCGGCGACACGCTGACGACCGCGCCCGGCTTTCCATCCCATGCACTATGTCCATACGGCCGTGAGGCTACGTCGATCGCATTTTTCAGCACGCCCGGGATCGATCGATTGTATTCTGCCGTCACGAACAAAACGGCGTCGGCCGCTTTGATCTTTTCGCGGAAGGCGACCCACGCCGCATCCGGGGCACCGTCCTCATCCTGGTTGTACAAAGGCAGTTGCCCGATTTCGGCGATTTCGAGCCGGAGCCCCGCGGGCGCAAGCTCCGCAAGCGCCTTGGCGACCATTCGATTGTACGAACCTTTGCGAAGACTCCCGACCAGTACCGCCACCTCTCGTGTGGTGCTCATTGATTGACGTGAACTCCCTACAACGAGAAGCGCTCGCCAACCATCTCCTCGCTCTTGCGCCACAAGTCGTTCGCATGCGCGAGGTCGAGAGCATACGAGCGCACGCCGACGCGCGACGTCGTGTCGTTGTTCACCTCGCACATGTGACAGTCTTCAGCGTAGCGCCCGCCGACCGCGTCGGTCGGCGCGACAAAACTGCTCCATACCGACGTCGCCGAGCCTTGAGGGATCGATTTGAAACGAAATGCCGGCGCCCCGCCACTACCCGCACCCTGATTTATTCTCGCCGTCAGTTGCTGGATAAGCTCCGGCGTGAGATGCCGCCCCAGCTCCGTCTGGATTCCGCCCGGATGCAACGCGGTTGCGCGCACGCCGCGCCCCTTGAGCCTGCTGTCGAGCGCCACCGCGTAGAGTATGTTTGCCGTTTTCGATCGCCCGTAGGCAATAAACGGCTGATATTCAGTCCGCTCGAAATTTGGATTCTCGAGATTGACGTCGCTCAGTTGATGACCTGCCGAGGAGAGCATCACGACTCGAGCGCCCGGTTTGAGCAGCGGCACCAGCCGGTTAACGAATACGAAATGGCCCAGATGATTGGTTCCGAATTGGGTTTCGAAGCCGTCCTGCGTCTTGCCCTGCGGACACGCCATCACGCCCGCGTTCGCGATGATCACGTCGAAGGGTTTGTTGCGCGCGATCAACTCGCTCGCCGCCTTGCGCACGCTGCTGAGCGAGGCGAGGTCCATTTCGACCAGCTCCACCGGCAGAGACCCCGCCTTTTGCGGGATCGCTTCTCCGAGCGCGCGCCGCGCCTTGTCCAGATCGCGCGCGGTGCCTACCACCGTGGCGCCGTGCGCGACCAGCGAGCGCGCAGTCTCAACGCCCAAGCCGGCGGAGACGCCGGTCACGAGCACGCGTTTGCCTGAAAGATCTACGCCTTCGAGAACTTCGTCGGCCGTTGATTCCGCTCCAAAAGTCTTTGCCATTCTGATTCTCCTGATTTCTAAATTGTTTGCAGCAAGTCGCGAGAATCCCGATTTCGCGGCTTGCGTCCATGCTACAAAAAGCCCGGACTCAAACCTAAGTTACATCACATGGCGATGGGCCGCGAAAGGAGATTCGCCCGGACAGAGTCGGCGTCCGATGCCGCTCACCGTGCCTTGTGATATCCAATACCGAGCGGTCGCTCAAATGACGAAATCGCAAATAGGCTTCGATGGCGCTTTGGCGGCGATTCGCGAGCTCGGCGTCCTGCTCGAAACCGATCGCGCCTTTCCAAGCATGGTGGCACTCGCGGCCGGCGGACCGGTGAAAGGCACCTGGTGGGCGCATCCACTCGCGAACGAAATCTACATGATGGGCCAGCGGCTGATGGATGAGCGCGACGTGCTGCTCATCCGCCTCGTCACCGGCAAGATGACCTATGTTCATCGCAGGCTGTGGCCTCCGCTGTATGCGATCGCAAGGGCGCGGGAATCCTGGCAACTCGAGGATTTGCCGAGGACCGCAAAGTCGATGCTCCAATTGATCGACCGTCGCGGGAACCTTCGCATGGACGAGATTGGCTCGTCGCGAACCGCGAAGGAGCTGGGCGCCGACGCCCGAATCCTCGAAACGCGCCTGCTGGTGTTCGGCGACGACGTCCATACCGATTCCGGGGCGCATGTGAAACGAATCGAGACCTGGCCGCATTGGGCCGAGCGCGTAGAACTTGACACAAGCAAGCTGCCGTCGCTGGAACACGCGCGCGGAGAACTAGAAAGAATCGTCACGCAACTGAACCAGAAATCCGGCGCGGAGGCGACTCTGCCGTGGCACGCGCGCATCCGCCGCAAGCGAAGTTTCTAATTGCACCTGCGTAGGTGCTAAGAAGATTATTATGGAAAAGCGCAAACTTGGAACGCAGGGGCTCGTCGTTTCCGCGATCGGGCTCGGATGCATGGGGATGTCGCAGAGCTATGGAACTCCCGACGAGGCCGAATCGATCGCGACGCTTAATCGCGCAATCGAGCTTGGGATCGATTTCTTCGACACCGCCGACGTGTACGGGAACCATCGCAACGAAGAGCTGGTCGGCAAAACGCTCAAGCGCTTTCGCAGCCGGATCCAGATCGCGACCAAGTTCGGCAACGTCTTCGCCGACGGCAAGCGCAGCGTCAACGGACGCCCGGAATACGTGCGCTCAGCCTGCGACGGATCGCTCTCGCGCCTCGGCGTCGATCATATCGATCTCTATTATCAGCATCGCGTGGACCGCAACGTGCCGATTGAAGAGACGGTCGGCGCGATGGCCGAGCTGGTGCGCGCGGGCAAGGTGCGTTACCTCGGACTCTCGGAAGCGTCAGCCGCGACTATCCGCCGCGCGCACAAGGTGCATCCGATCACGGCGGTGCAATCCGAATATTCGCTGTGGACGCGCGACTATGAGGACGACGTGATTCCCACCCTGCGCGAGCTGGGAATCGGATTCGTTCCTTTCAGTCCGTTGGGGCGCGGGATGCTGAGCGCCACGATTCGCTCGATCGACGAGTTCGGCAAAGACGACATGCGCGCGCGTCTCTCGCCGCGCTTCGAGCGCGAGAACTTCGAGCGCAATCTAAACGTCGTCGATCGGCTGAAACAAATCGCCGACGAGAAGCAAATCACCCCGAGCCAGCTCGCGCTCGCGTGGGTGCTCGCGCAAGGCGATGACTTGGTGCCGATCCCCGGAACCAAGCGCCGCAAGTACCTGGAGGAAAATGCGGCGGCGGTGAGCGTGAAACTCTCGGCTCGCGATATGGCGCGAATCAAGGAAGTCGCGCCCAAAGGATTCGCCGCCGGCGACAGATACTACGACATGCGCCCGGTCAATGTTTAGTATTGCGCGAGCGCGTTCTGCGCTCACCGCAATAGCTACTTCTTGAATAGCTATTTCTTCAATAGCTACTTCTTTGTGAAGGCGAAGTGCTCGTCCATCCGCGCCTGCACCTCAGTCAGATGATTGCAGTACTGGAAGAAGCCGCCGTTGTAATTGCCGTCCTGCCGGCGCTGGAACTCGCCCTCGAAGTTGTAATAACCGGGAGTGCATTCCTGGTTGCGATTAGTCTTGCCGCGATGCTCGATCACTTCGCCGACCCACCATTCCTCGGCCTTCGGCGTCGCGTCGAGGGCCTGGTAGCCATGACGCCGCGCGTAGTCGATGCACGCTGCGATATGATCGCCCTGCGCTTGCAGCATGTCGGTCAGATTGAATTGGAATGAAGCCTGGTAGCCGCCCATGATGAAAAGATTCGGGTAGCCCTGCGAGTGGATTCCCAAGAGCGTGCGGATTCCTTCGCGATACTTGTCGTTCAGCTCGAGCCCGTTCTCGCCCTTGATCTGATTGTAGATGCCGGTCTTCTGCACCTCGAAGCCGGTCGCGTAGATCAGCACGTCGAGCTCGTACTGTTTGTCCTCGAACACCGGACCCTTCTCGGTGATCTCGGTGATTCCCTTGCCTCTGGTATCGACCAGATGGACGTTGTGCCGGTTGAAGGTCGGCAGGTAGTCGTTATGGAAGCATGGCCGCTTGCACATCAGCATGTACCACGGCTTCAGCGCCTCGGCGGTGGCTTTGTTTTTGACGATCGCGTCGATGCGCTGATGGATTTTCATCATCGCTTCGATATTCGCGTTCTCCTGCCG
>DATKSB010000252.1:0-17250 GCA_035531855.1 Binataceae bacterium (SeqCode) | reverse complement strand
ACGAAGCCGCCGCGGCCTTCACCGCGCTTGGCGTTCCGAAGGCTGTAATCAAGGCGCAGATTCATGCGGGCGGACGCGGCAAGGCGGGCGGGGTGAAGCTCATCTCCTCGGCCGACGAGGCGCGCAAGTTCGCCGCCGGTCTGCTCGGCAAGCCGCTGGTCACGCATCAGACGGGACCCGAGGGGCGCGTGGTCAGCCGGGTGTACGTCGAAGAAGCCAGTGCCGTTGCGCGCGAGCTTTATCTCGGGATGCTGGTCGATCGGAAAGCGGGAGCGGTTTCCGTGATCGCCAGCACCGAAGGCGGAATGGAGATCGAGGAAGTCGCCGCGAAGACGCCCGAGCGGATCATCACGAAAATCGTTAACCCTCTCCTCGGCCTGGCGCCGTTTCTGGCGCGCGAGATCGCGTTCGCGCTCGGGCTCAAGGATAAGCAGGTTAATCAGTTCGCGGGGCTGCTTGCCGCGATTTACAAAGCGTTCGTCGAAACCGACGCGTCGCTGGTCGAGATCAATCCGCTGGTGGTAACGCAGGATGGCCGCGTCATCTGCCTGGACGCCAAGATGTCGTTTGACGACAACGGACTTTTCCGTCATCCCGATATCCGCGAACTGCGCGACCCGAACGAGGAAGACAAGGACGAGACCGAGGCGGCAAAGTACGATCTGAGTTTCGTGCATCTGGACGGGAACATCGGATGCATGGTCAACGGCGCGGGCCTGGCGATGGCGACGATGGATATCGTCAAATTCTTTGGCGCGGAGCCGGCCAATTTTCTCGACGTCGGCGGCGGCGCCAATACCGAGAAAGTCGCGGCCGCATTCCGCATCCTGCTTTCCGACAGCCGGGTCAAAGCGGTGCTGATCAATATCTTCGGCGGGATCATGCAATGCGACGTGCTGGCGCAGGGCGTGGTCGAGGCGGCCAAACAGGTGAAACTCAGCATCCCGCTGGTAGTCAGGATGGAAGGCACTAACGTGGACAAGGGCAAGAAGATTCTGGCCGAGTCGGGAATCAAGGTGATCACCGCGGCCGACATGGCCGACGCCGCGCGGCGCGTGACCCAGGCAATCGGAGTGGGGAAGTAATCCGCAATGAGTATTCTCGTCAACAAGAACACCCGCGTCCTGACCCAGGGCATCACCGGCGCCACCGGACAGTTTCATACCCGCGCGTGCAAGGAATACGGCACCCAGATGGTAGGCGGAGTGGTGCCGGGCAAGGGCGGCACGACCTTCGAAGGGATTCCGATCTTCGACACGGTCGAGCAGGCGGTGCGCGCGACGGGCGCCAATGCCGTGGTCAGCTATGTGCCGCCGGCATTTTCGGCCGACGCGATCCTCGAGGCGATCTCGGCCGAGCTTCCGCTGGTCATCTGCATCACCGAGGGCATCCCGGTGCTCGACATGGTGAAGGTGAAGCATTACTTGAAGTCTTCCAAGTCGCGGCTGATCGGACCCAACTGTCCGGGAATCATCACGCCGGGCGAGTGCAAGATCGGCATCATGCCGGGCTATATTCACAAGCCGGGGCGCGTCGGCGTGGTCTCGCGCTCGGGAACCCTGACCTACGAAGCGGTGCATCAGCTCACCCAGCTCGGGATCGGGCAATCGAGCTGTATCGGAATCGGCGGCGACCCGATTGTCGGTACCAATCACACCGAAGCGATGCGCCTGTTCAACGAGGATCCGGCGACCGACGCGGTGATCATGATCGGCGAGATCGGCGGGACGGCCGAAGAAGAAGCCGCCGATTATGTGAAGCATCACTTTAAGAAGCCGGTGGTGGCGTTTATCGCCGGGCAAACCGCTCCCAAGGGCCGCAGGATGGGCCATGCGGGCGCGATAATTTCCGGCGGACGCGGAACCGCCGCCGACAAGATCGCGGCGCTGAAGGCGGCCGGAATCACGGTCGCGATGAGCCCCGCCGACCTGGGCTCGACCATGAAAGCGGTGCTCGAAGGCAACGCTCCGAGGCATTGAGCGCGCCGTTCAGACTCAGATTCGATCGCGCCATCCCGTACTCTCGTCCGTACTTTTATGATATGAATATGGTAATGAAAAGTATGAAAGGGAGAGTTGCCGAACGGGGTCAGGTGACCATCCCAAAAGCGCTCAGAGAGCGGCTGGGCGTCGGCCCCGGCACTGTCTTGGAGTTCAGCGAGGAGCGCGGGCGTTTAATCGCGGTCAAATGCTCAGCCACCGATCCGGTGGCCAAGGTTTACGGACGTTTGGGCCGAGGACTCGATACCGACGCGTTTATCGCCCAGATACGGGGCGCGCGGCGGTGATTACTGCGGTTGATACAAACGTACTGCTCGACATCTTTGGCAGCGATCCCAAATTTGGCGAGCTCTCCGCAAAGGCGATGCGCACTTGTCTTGCGCAGGGCGCGCTGGTGGCTTGCGCAGTGGTCTGGGCGGAAACGGCGACCGCCTTTCCGAGCCGCGCGGCGTTTTGCCGAGCAATGGACGACCTTTCGGTCGGTTTCGACTCGATAGAAAAGGAGTCCGCGCTGGACGCAGCCGAGGCATGGAGCCGGTACCGCGTTCGGGGGGGACCGCGGACCCGGATCGCCAGTGACTTCCTGATCGGGGCACACGCGAAAAGCGCGGCTGATCGGTTGCTTACTCGCGATCGCGGCTTTTTCCGCACGCACTTCTCTGGACTGAAGGTCCTGGATCCTTCGCATCACTGACCTCATTGGCTCGCGGATTAAGTTAGGACAATAGGCAACACACGGCCCACGGGGCACGAGAACGATCACATGGAAAAGACTCTCGCAATCATCAAGCCTGACGCGGTTTCGCGCGGACTGACAGGCGACATCCTGAAGCGGATCGAGGCATCGGGCCTCTCGATTCGCGCGCTGCGCAAGCTGCATCTCTCGCCAGCGCAGGCGCAGATGTTCTATGCGGTGCACAAGGCGCGGCCGTTTTATGGCGACCTGTGCAAGTACATGACTTCGGGACCGGTGGTGGTCGCGGTGCTGGGCGCTGACGGCGCGATCGCGAAGTGGCGCGAGTTGATGGGCGCGACTGATCCCGCGAAGGCCGCGCCGGGAACGATTCGCCGCGAGTTCGGCCAGAATATCGAAGCCAACGCGACTCACGGCTCCGACGCGCCGGAGACCGCGGCGCAGGAAATCGCCTTTTTCTTCGCCGCGATGGAAATTCTGCCCTGACTCGGGCCTGCTCGCCGGCCGGCCCGGTCTTTCGCGGCCGCAAAAAATTGAGTTTGGGGCGTCCTGCTCTCGCGCGCGCATTTCGGTTACACTTGCGGGTTCATGAATCTGTCTGATCATCGCATCGGCGAGCCTACTGACGACCCGCCCGATTCTTCCGGCGCGCCGCGCGATATCCGCGACCTGTTGCTCGACGACCTCGAAGCCGCGGTCGCGAGCGTGGGCGAGCGTCCGTATCGCGCGCGCCAGATTGCGCATTGGCTCTGGCAGAAGGGCGTCGATTCGTTCGACGCGATGCGCGATCTGCCGGCTGCCCTGCGAATCGAGCTGTCGGAACGCTTCACGCTCGCTGCCACCGAGGTCTCCGCCGTACGCCGCTCGTCCGACGGCACGCGCAAGCTCCTTTTGCGGCTTGGCGACGGCGAGGAAATCGAGACAGTCATTATCCCGTCGGAGGATCGCACGACGCTGTGCCTCTCGTCGCAGGCGGGATGCGCGATGGGATGCGAGTTCTGCGCGACCGCGCGGATGGGGCTGCATCGCAATTTGACCACTGCGGAAATCGCGGGACAGATTTTCGCGGCGCGGCGCGAGCTCAAACCCGACGAACGTTTGACCAACTACGTTTTCATGGGTATGGGCGAGCCTTTAGCCAACTATCCGCGCCTGATTCGCACCTTGACCGCGATGACGGCGCCATGGGGGATGGGAATCTCGCCGCGGCGTATCACGGTTTCCACCGTCGGGCTGGTCCCGATGATGGAGAAGCTGCTCGCCGAAATTCCGGTCAATCTCGCAGTATCGCTCCATGCGACCACCGATGAGCTTCGCGACCGGCTGGCGCCGATCAACCAGCGCTATCCGCTCAAAGAGCTGTTCGACGCGTGCCGCCGCTTGCCGCTCAAGAGCCGCAGCAGAATCACGTTCGAGTACGTGATGCTGGCGGGAGTGAACGACAGCGTCGATGACGCGCGCAGGCTGGTCAAGCTGCTCGCGCCGCAGCGTGCGAAGGTCAATCTGATTTTCTTTAACCCCTTCGCCGAGAGCATTCTGGAGCGTAGCCCGCGCTCCGCGGTGGAAGCATTCCAAGCGATTTTGCATCGGGGTAACTTGACCGCTACCATCCGCGAGAGCCGGGGGCTCGATATCGCGGCGGCGTGCGGCCAGCTCTACGCTGAGCATCACGAGCAAGAGGTGAGCGCTCGTAAGAACGCGGCGGCTGAGGCTGGGACGGCGGGGCAGGATTAGCGATGGCGCGAAAAACACTGGGCGTAATCGGCGGCAGCGGCTTCTACCACCTGCCCGGCCTCGAACAGGTCGAGCAAATCGAACTCGAGACGCCTTTCGGCAGGCCCTCGGATCCCTATTATCGCGGCCGGATCGGCGAGATCGAAGTGGTATTTATCGCGCGTCACGGCAAGGGGCATCGGCTTTTGCCAAGTGAAATTAATTTCCGCGCAAACATTTTCGGAATGAAGCAGCTCGGCGCCGAGTACCTGGTGTCCGTCAGCACCGCGGGCTCACTCAAGGAAGATATTCATCCGGGCGAATTGGTGGTGCCCAACCAGTTCATCGATCGCACCTTCAAACGTCCCTCGACGTTCTTCGGCAGCGGGATGGTGGTGCATGTGTCGCTGGCCGATCCGGTCTGTCCGGATCTCGCGCGCGATCTCGCCGCCGCGGGACGCAGTATCGATCCCACGCTGCATGAGGGCGGAACTTATCTCTGCATGGAGGGACCGCAGTTTTCGACCCGCGCCGAATCAAATCTATACCGGTCCTGGAATGCCGACGTGATCAGCATGACCGCGATGCAGGAAGCGCGGCTCGCGCGCGAGGCCGAGCTTTGCTACGCGGTGCTGACGCTGGTGACCGACTACGATTGCTGGCACCAAAGCGTAGCGGCGGTTGATATCGGCGAGATCCTGCGCGTGATGCGCGCCAACGTCGAGAAGGCGCAGGCGACGGTCGCGCGGATGGCGGCGGCGCTGGCCAAACGCGAGCGCACCTGCAATTGCGGGAGCGCTCTCGCCGGCACCATCATTACCGATCCTGCGGTAATCCCTTCCAGGATGAAACGGGAGCTCGGACTCCTGGTTGGCAAATATCTAAACTGAACCGGGAGCATGCATATCAGATGAGTATCGTGGTGGTGGGCTCAGTTGCCTATGATTCGCTCGAGACGCCCGGCGGCAACGCGCCCGACGTGCTGGGCGGGTCGGCGACTTATTTTTCCGTGGCGGCGCGATTTTTCGCACCGGTCAGTATCGTCGCGGTGGTCGGCTCCGACTTCAAGCCCGAGTCGCGCCAGTTGCTGGTCGATCGGTCCATCGACTTGCGCGGCCTGGAGCAGCGTCCGGGCAAGACCTTCAGGTGGCACGGGCGCTATCACGAGGACATGAATCATCGCGACACATTGTCGCTTGCGATGAACGTGTTTGAGACGTTCTCTCCGGTGCTGCTGCCGGACCAAAGGCGCTGCGACTATCTGTTCCTGGCCAATATCGCGCCCGAGCTGCAGGAACGCGTGCTCTCGCAGGTGCAGAGTCCCAAGCTGGTGGCGGGAGACACGATGAATCACTGGATCGAGAATTCCGGCCCAGAGCTGAAGCGGCTGCTCTCGCACCTCGACATCCTCACTGTGAACGACGAAGAGGCGCGGATGCTCTCGGGCGAGCACAACCTGGTCAAGGCGGGGCGCGCGATCCTGAAGATGGGGCCGAAGACCGTGCTGGTCAAGCGCGGCGAGTACGGAGTGCTGCAATTCTCGCGCGAGGCGATGTTCGCGGTTCCGGCGTATCCGCTCGAAGAGGTGATCGATCCTACCGGCGCGGGCGATACGTTCGCGGGCGCGTTCATGGGTTACCTTGCGCGCAATGGACGAGTCACCGAGGCCTCGCTGCGCACGGCGGTGGTTTACGGCAGCGTGCTCGCGTCGTTCGTGGTCGAAAAATTCTCGCTCGACCGGCTGCTTTCGCTGACCTGGGAGGAGATCGACAACCGCTACCGCGCATTTATAGAACTGACCGATTCGCATCACAGCCGATGGACCTCTCAATAGTCGTCCCGCTGTATAACGAGCGCGACAATCTTGCGCCGCTGCATCAGGATCTTGCGGCGGTGCTCGAACCGCTCGGCATCTCTTACGAGATGATTTTTATCGACGACGGCTCCGACGACGGATCGCTTGAAGTGCTGCGCCGGGTCAAGGAGTCCGACCCTCATGTTCGCGTGATCCGGCTCGCGCGCAACTCCGGACAGACGGCGGCGCTGGCCTGCGGATTCACCAACTCGAAGGGCGATATCGTGGTGGCGATCGACGGCGACGGAGAGAACGACCCGGCCGATATTCCGCGCCTGCTCGAGCGGTTCAACGGTGGGTTCGATATTGTGAGCGGATGGCGAACCGAGCGCTGGAAGGGTGCGCGTGTGACGCGGCGGCTGCCGTCGATCGCGGCCAACGCTCTTATCTCGAAGATCACCGGGGTGCGGCTGCACGACTACGGATGCACGCTCAAGGCGTATCGCGGCGACATGGTGCGCCAACTGCGCCTCTACGGCGAGATGCATCGCTTTGTCCCCGCGATCGCGGCGGAGCAGGGCGCGCGAATCACCGAACTGGAAGTAGGCTTTCGTCCACGCCGCTCGGGCGCATCGAAGTACGGACCGGGCCGAATCCTGCGCACCTTGCTGGATCTGATCACGGTGCGCTTCCTGTCGGGATACGCGACACGGCCGATCCAGGTGTTTGGTGCGATCGGCGTAGTGCTGGGCGGCCTTGGCACGTTGTGGACTGCTTGGCTGGTGTTCGAGAAAATCATTCTCGGGCGTCCGCTGGCCGATCGACCGGCACTGCTGCTGGCGGTTCTGCTGGTGGTGGTGGGAGTGCAATTGGTCAGTATCGGGCTTTTGGGTGAGATGCTCGCGCGGACCTATCACGAGTCGCAGAACAAGCAGATTTACGTGATCAAGGAAGAATTCTAGGCCGGGAGACTCGCGTTATGAATATAGCAGTCATCGGAACCGGCTATGTCGGGCTGGTCAGTGGCACCTGCTACGCGGAAAGCGGCAACGAAGTGATCTGCGTCGATATCGACGCGAAGCGAATCGCCGCGCTCAACGAGGGCAAGGTTCCAATCTACGAGCCGGGTCTCGAAGAGCTGGTCCGCCGCAACGCCAAGGAAGGCCGCCTGCAGTTCACGCTCGACGTAGCCGAGGCGGTCGCCCAATCGATGGTCTCGTTTATCGCGGTCGGCACGCCGATGAGCAATTCGGGCGCCGCCGATCTGCGAGGAGTGTTCCAGGCGGTCGAGGACGTTGCGAAATCGGTCAGCGGCTATCACGTGATCGTGATCAAGAGCACCGTTCCGGTCGGAACCAACGACAAGGTGCGCGAACTCCTCGCGCGTCTCGGAAAGCATCAGGTGGACGTCTGTTCGGTGCCGGAATTTCTGAAGGAAGGCTCGGCGGTCGAGGACTTCATGCGCCCGGACCGGGTGATAATCGGCAGCCGCAGCGACCGCGCGACGGCGATCCTGCGCGAGATTCACGCGCCGTTCGTCCGCACCGACAATCCGATCCTCGTGATGGATCCAAAATCCGCGGAGCTGTCGAAGTACGCGGCCAACTCGATGCTCGCAATCAGGATCTCGTTTATAAATCAGATTGCAAACCTGTGCGACGCGGTCGGCGCGGATATCAGCGCGGTGCGGCGCGGCCTCGGTTCCGACCACCGGATCGGCTCGCAGTTCCTGTTTCCGGGTGTCGGCTACGGCGGTTCGTGCTTTCCCAAGGACGTGCAGGCGCTGATTCATACCGCGTCGGAGAACAAGCTGAACTTCTCGCTGCTCAAGGCGGCCGAGCAGGTCAACTCCGAGCAGAAACGCGTGCTGCCGATGCGCGTGAAGCAGCATTTTGGCGACGACCTGACCGGCAGGACTTTTGCCATCTGGGGGCTTGCGTTCAAGCCGCGCACCGACGACATGCGCGAGGCGCCGTCGCTCGTCGTGATCGACGAACTGATCGCGGCGGGGGCCAAGGTGCAGGTGCATGATCCGGAGTCACTCGAGAACGCGCGCGCGATGCTGGGAAATCGCGTGAGCTATCACAAAACCAACTACGAAGCGTTGAAGGGCGCCGACGCGCTGCTGATTTGCACCGAGTGGAACGAGTTCCGCCATCCGAATTTCCAGCGGATCAAGGCCGAGCTCAAACAGCCGGTGATATTCGACGGCCGTAACCTGTATGATCCGGATCTGATGAAGGCGCTGGATTTCAAATACTACTCAATCGGACGTTCTCCGGTCTGAGCGCGGAATACTCACGATGCGAATTCTCGTAACCGGCGGCGCGGGCTTTATCGGGTCGCATACCGTCGATGCGCTGATAAAACATGGCGCAGGCGACGTCGCGATCCTCGACGATTTGTCGGCCGGCAAGCGCCAGCAGGTAAATCCCAAGGCGCGGCTGCATCAGGTGGACCTGCGCGATGCTTCGGCGGTTCGCGAAGTCGTCGCCCGCGAGCGGCCCGAGGCGATCTACCATATGGCCGCGCAGATGGACGTGCGGCGCTCGGTCACCGATCCCGCCTTCGACGCGCAGGTTAATATTGTCGGATTTCTGAACCTGATCGAGGCGGCGCGAGAGCATGGGCTCAAGCGCGTGGTGTTTTCTTCGACCGGAGGCGCGATTTACGGCGAGCAGGATACTTTTCCCGCCGACGAAGAGCATCCGCGCCGCCCGGTCAGTCCCTACGGAATCGCCAAGCTTTCGACCGAGTCCTACCTGTTCTACTACCGCGTGGAATACGGAATCGACTACCTGGCCCTGCGCTACGGCAACGTCTATGGACCGCGCCAGGATCCGCACGGTGAGGCGGGTGTGGTCGCGATCTTCAGCGGAAAAATTCTCGCGGGCCAGCCGTGTACGATTTACGGCGACGGCGAGCAGACGCGCGACTACGTCTTTGTGGGAGACGTCGTGCGCGCCAACGTCGCGGCGCTCAGCGCCAAGGCTTCCGGGATCGCGATCAATATCGGCACCGGAATCGAAACCAGCGTCAACGATCTCTACTCGAACCTCGCGTCGATCGCGGATTTTCCGACCGCCGCCAAGCACGGTCCGGCGCGGCCTGGCGAGCAGAAACGTTCGGTGATTTCGCCCGCGCGCGCCGAGAAGGAACTCGGATGGCGTCCGACCGCGGCGCTGCGCGACGGACTGGCCGAGACCTTCAAATACTTCAAGGCGCACAGGAAGTAAGCGGGCCTTAATGACGGACCCGGCATCGATTCGCAATTTTTCGATTATCGCGCACATCGATCATGGCAAGTCCACGCTTGCCGATCGATTGCTCGAGCGTACCGGTGCGCTCACCAAACGCGAGCTGAAGGAACAGTTTCTCGACTCGATGGATCTGGAGCGGGAGCGCGGGATCACGATCAAGGCACGCAGCGTGCGCCTGGCCTACACCTCGCGCGCGGGCAAAGCCTACGTGCTCAACCTTATCGATACTCCCGGCCATGTGGATTTCGCCTACGAGGTCTCGCGCAGCCTGGCCGCGTGCGAAGGCGCGCTGCTGGTGGTTGATGCGAGCCAGGGGGTCGAGGCGCAAACCCTGGCCAACGTCTATCTCGCGCTCGATCACGGGCTGGAGATTATTCCGGTCATCAACAAGATCGATCTTCCGGGCGCCGAGGTCGAGCGGACCCGCCAGCAGATCGAGGAAGTGATCGGGCTGCCCGCCGACGACGCGATTCTGACCAGCGCGAAAGAGGGCGTCGGAATCGACGAAGTGCTCGAGGCGATCGTCGCAAGGATTCCCGCACCCAAGGCTAATCACGACGAGCCGCTGCGCGCGCTTATTTTCGACAGCT
This sequence comes from Binataceae bacterium (SeqCode), assembly GCA_035531855.1. GTDB lineage: Bacteria > Desulfobacterota > Binatia > Binatales > Binataceae > JBARDN01. The sequence goes on along the minus strand of DATKSB010000252.1, from coordinate 7,198 downwards.
GGTACGACAGCTACGAAGGCGTGGTCGGCCTGGTCCGTGTCACCAGCGGCGAGTTGCGCCCCGCGATGAAGATCCGCCTGATGGCGACCGGCGCCGCGGGCGAGGTGATGCGCCTGGGGCATTTCACACCGCACGAACAATCCGCCGACGTGCTTGGGCCGGGCGAAGTCGGCTACGTCGTCGCCGGAATCAAGACCGTCGCCGATATGCGCGTCGGCGACACCGTGACCGACGCGGAGCATCCCGCCGCGCAGCCGCTGCCGGGGTTCAAGGAATTGAAGCCGATGGTCTTTGCGGGGCTTTACCCGACCGAGGCCAACCAGTACCCCGCGCTGCGCGACGCAATCGAGAAGCTTACGCTCAACGACGCGAGCCTCGTCTGCGAGCCCGAATCATCGCAAGCGCTGGGCTTCGGCTTTCGCGCGGGGTTCCTGGGCCTGCTGCACATGGAGATTGCGCAGGAACGGCTCGAGCGCGAATTCGGAATCAACCTGATCGTCACCGCGCCGACCGTCGCCTACCAGATTCGCACCACTTCCGGCGCCACCATGATGGTCGATAATCCCGCTCTGCTGCCGCCTGAGAATTCCATCGAGGCGATCGAGGAGCCGTTTATCATCTCGTCGATTCACATGCCCGAGGAATTTCTGGGCGCGGTGATGAAGCTGTGCGAGGATCGGCGCGGCCTGCAGCGCGACCTCAAATACCTGGGCGACAAGCGGGTCATCCTGCATTACGAGCTGCCGCTGGCGGAAATCGTGTTCGACTTTTACGACCGGTTGAAATCGGTCAGCCGCGGCTATGCGTCGCTCGACTATGACTTTCTGGACTTCCGGTCCGGGCCTCTGGTTAAATTGGATATCAAGATTAATGGTGAAGTAATCGACGCGCTTTCGATAATCGTGCATCGCGACAAAGCCTACGAACGGGGCCGCGCGCTATGCTCGAAGATGCGGGAGCTGATCCCGCGCCAGATGTTCGAGGTCGCGATTCAGGCCGCGATCGGCGCCAAGATTATCGCGCGGGAATCGGTAAGCGCGCTGCGCAAGAACGTCACCGCGAAATGCTACGGCGGTGATATCTCGCGCAACCGCAAACTCCTCGAAAAGCAGAAGGAAGGTAAAAAGCGGATGAAGCAGGTCGGTCGCGTCGAAATTCCGCAGGAGGCTTTCCTGGCCCTGCTGAAGGTCGGGGAGTAGCCCCGATGAGCGAACCGCTGCGTTCCGCCGAACGTCCCGAAATTGCCGCGAGCGCGGTTCCCGCCGCGCGTAAGTCGGTTCTGCGCGAATACGGCGAAGCGCTGGGAATCGCGTTGCTGCTGGCGATTCTGATTCGCACTTTTTTTATCCAGGCTTACGAAATTCCGTCAGGTTCGATGGAGCCGACGCTGCTGGTCGGCGATCATATTCTGGCCAACAAGCTGATCTATGGTTTCCGGATGCCGGATTCGATCTTCGGGCTGACGCCCTTTGGTCTGCCGTATGGGCATTACCTGTTTCGCCTGGAGCCGATTCATCGCGGCGACGTGGTGGTCTTTGTCTATCCGCGCAATCCAACCGAGGACTATATCAAGCGCGTAGTCGGGATCGCCGGCGACGTCGTCCAGGTCAAGGACGGGAAAGTATGGCTCAACGGCGCGCCGATGGACGATCCGCACGCGCACTTCGAGGTGCCCGACGCCGACCGCTCCGCCGCCCAAGCGCGCGACTATTTTGGACCGGTCACCGTGCCGCCCGGCAACCTGTTCATGATGGGCGACAATCGCGACGATAGCTCCGACAGCCGTTTCTGGGGCTTCGCGCCCGAGGACAACGTCGAGGGCCGCGCGATGCTAATCTACTGGTCGTGGAACGGCGACGAGGGTGGTATCCTGCCGCTTCGATGGTCGCGTTTCGGGAGGCCGGTCCGATAGAATTGCGCGGCGCGCGGCACAGTCGTCATGGAACACGGGCTGATGATTGATCACCAGAGTATTGCGGAGATGGCGGAGTAGGGTGGCGATGGGCGAGCCGCTGCGTACCGTGAGGCCTTCCGCGTCGAAGCCGTCCGGGTCTTCGCGCTCGGCGCCGCCGCTACAAAAGTCGGTTGCACGCGAGTACGTCGAGGCGCTGGTTATCGCGCTGCTGCTCGCCGTCGTGATCCGCACGTTTTTTGTTCAAGCTTACAAAATCCCTTCCGGATCGATGGAACCTACGCTGCTGGTGGGCGACCATATTCTGGTCAACAAGCTTATCTATGGGCTGCGGATGCCCGACACGCTGTTCGGGATCGAGATTGCGTCGGCGCCGTTTGGCCGATACCTGTTCCGAATCGAGCCGATCCATCATGGCGACGTGGTGGTGTTCGTGTTTCCACCCGATCCGACCAAGGACTTTATCAAGCGCGTGGTCGGACTCCCTGGCGATACGGTTGCGATCAAGAATGGCAAGGTATGGCTCAATGGCGCGCCGATGCCCGATCCGCATGCGCATTTCGAAGTGCCTGACGCCGAGCGCTCAGCCGTCTCGCCGCGTGACAACTTTCCACAGATCGGCGCGGGCGCCGGAACGCTGGGCGCGGTGACGGTTCCGCCGGGAAAAATTTTCGTGATGGGAGATAATCGCGATCGGAGCTACGATAGCCGCTTCTGGGGTTTCGTCCCGGAAGACAATGTCGAAGGGCGCGCGATGATTATCTACTGGTCGTGGGACGCCGAGGGTGGCGGAATTCTGCCTGTCAGATGGTCGCGCTTCGGGATGATTGTTCACTAGCCGAAAGGAGCGTCGTGTGGCTGCTGCTGAAGATGGTGTAACAAGGATCGGCGCGATGCTCGAAGAGATGGGCGCGCGCTTCGAGTTGGTAATCGAAGCGGTGTCAGGTTACGGCGGCCGTCTCGACGCGCTGCGCCAGGAACTTTTCGCCCAGTTCGCCGAGGTTGGAAGCCAGATCCGCTTTCTCTCTGACCAGATCGGCGAGAACCGGCGAGGAATCGCAACTATTCGCGCCGACCTTGGCGCGGAGATGATCCGCCTGGGCGAAACGCTCGGCCGCACCCGGGTCGAGTTCCGCGACCAGATAGGGGCCGCTGAACGCGTGCTGCAACAGGAAATCGGCGCACGCGCCGCCGAGTCGCGCGAGCATACGACCGCCGCAACAGTCCGTGCCGCCGACGATACCGGCGCGAAGCTCGGCGAAATCACCGGCACTGCCGCCAAGAAAATCACCGCGGAACTGGCCAAAACCAACAAGGCGCTGACCAGCCTCGCGCGCAAGTTCGAGCGCTTCGACGATCGAATCACGGTGGCGACCCGCGACCAGGATCAGCGCCTGCGCAAACTAGAGCAACGCCGCAAATCCACCGGGTGATTTGTCTGATTCCTCTCCCGTTCTTTCACGGGGGAGGATTAAAGTAGGAGTGCAGCGACGATATAGACATATCGTCAGCGAGCCTACCAATCGTCATTCCGAGCCCTGGGCGAGGAACCCCGAGGCGTCCATGCTTCACGCCAACGCAATAGGCAGTGCTCCTCCGCCCGGGATTTCTCCCTACGGTCGAAATGACGAACGAGGTCTCGGTGCCCTAGCTATCAGGGCCGTTGCACAGTCCACGCACGCAATTGCATCAGCACCATTGCGCGCGTCACTTGAATCCCGGCGACGAGGGCGCTACAAATGAAACACCTTTAATCCGCTACTGAGATAGCGGGAAGGTCAAGATGATGAATTCCCTTAGCATTGGAGTGCCCGGCTGCATCTGCGGTCGGGATTTTTTTTCGCTCGGAACGCTCCCAGCGAGGCTCGCGCGATGACGCTCAAGCCGGAAGTAGCGCTCGACGCGAGCGCGGTCGCGCGCTCGGTAAAGCGAATCGCGCATGAGATCGCGGAGCATAGTGACGCCGCAGGTGCGCTCGTGCTGATAGGAATCGTGCGCCGCGGCGCGTTTCTGGCCGAACGAATCGCCGCGGAATTGGCGCGCGCGGGACACGCCGAGGTTCCCGTCGGCACGCTCGATATCTCGTCTTATCGCGACGACGGCAAGGGCGCGTCCGGCGACCCGCGGCTGCTCGCGCGCGACATTCCTTTTTCGCTCGACGACAAGCGCGTGGTGCTGGTGGACGACGTCCTCTACACCGGTCGCACCGTACGCGCCGCGCTCGACGCGCTGTCCGACCTTGGGCGCGCGGATTCGATTCAGCTCGCGGTGCTGGTTGATCGCGGCGAGCGCGAACTGCCGATCCGCGCGGATTATATCGGCAGGAACATCCAGGCCCCCGCCGGACAGCGGGTCTATGTCCGGCTCACGGAAGTTGACGGAACCGACGCGGTCGTGATCGGCAACGGCAAATGACACGCCTCGGCAAAATCGATCTGGTCTCGATCGAGGATCTCGCACTGCCGGAGATCGAGCGCATCTTCACTCTCGCCGACGGTTTTGCCAAGGCGCTTGAACGCGGCGAACCGCTTTCGCTCGCGAGCGGCCTCGTTATGGCGACGCTCTTCTATGAACCCTCGACCCGCACGCGGCTCAGTTTCGAATCCGCGATGCATCGGCTCGGCGGCTCGGTGATCAGCTCGGCCGATATGAACGCGAGCTCGGCAGCCAAGGGCGAGAGTCTTGCCGATACCGCGAGGATCGTCAGCGGCTACGCGGACCTGATCGTGCTGCGGCATCCGCATGACGGCGCGGCCCGCGTTGCGGCGGACTACGCGCCGTGTCCGGTAATCAATGCGGGCGATGGCAGCCGGGAACATCCGACACAGACCCTGTGCGACCTGTATATCCTGCGGCGTAAGAAGGGCCAGCTCAAAGGACTCACCGTTGCGCTGTGCGGTGATTTGAAATTTGGCCGCACCGTGCATTCGCTGATCTATGCACTCGCCCGCTTCGGCGCGAATATCGTCGCGGTTCCTACCGCGGGAATGAACGTGCCGGACTACGTCCTCGAGCGGCTCGCGGCGGAACGCCACTACAGTTTTTCAACCGTCACGATGGACGAGCTCAAGTCGCTGGCCGGCGGGCTCGACGCGCTTTACCTGACGCCGAGTGCGCCGCATCAGATGGCGCTGTTCACCGGCGAGGTTCCGCTCGACAAGATTCCCGCTGCCGAACCGCCCGCGGCGCTCGACGCTTTTTACGTCACCCGGCTGCAGAAGGAGCGAATCGCCGGCAAAGACGCGCCGCTCGGCGACTATGTGCGCTTTGACGCGAGTGCGCTAAAAGGGCATCGCGCGCAGGAGGCGGTCGTGATGCATCCTCTGCCGCGCACCGGCGAGCTCGCCTACGAACTCGACTCCGACCCTCGCGCGGTTTATTTCGAGCAGGCCGCTGCCGGGGTGCCGGTACGGATGGCGCTAATCGCGTGGCTCCTGGAGCAGACGCGAGGGGCGCCGCGGATCCCAGCCGCGGCCGGCGAGAGTATCCGCATCAAATCCGAGCCGTCGCCGCGATGCGCGAATCCGAACTGCATCACCCGCTTCGAGGGTGCGCATCTGCGTCCGCGCTTCAGGCTCACGCGGGCGGTCGAGCGTAGCGCGCTGCCGTTGCGCTGTGATTTCTGCGAACGCGAGTTGCGGGTAGAATTCGTGGGCCACGCGCGGTCGCATCGCTATTATCGCTATGATGAAAGCCTGTATGGCTACGTGCGCCAGTGGATTGCCGAAGATTCTCTGGCCGTGTTCGAAAGCGTCAAACAAGCGGAGGAAACCGGATACGAACCGTACAAGCGCGGACCGCAGCGCGAGGTGATGAACGCCGACGAAATCGCGCGTGCGGTGGATTCGATGGCCGCGCAGGTGATTGCGGACGTAGCCGACCTTACCAATGTCTCGATTGTCGGCGTGGTTAGTCACGGCGCGATGCTCGCGATGCGGTTGCGGGATCTGATCGCAGCCAAATCCGGAGTCCGGCCGCCGATTGCAGCGCTTGACCTCTACAATCCCGCCGAGACCGTCGTCGCGCTCGACAGCGGCGAGCCGTTGGCGGTCGCAGATCGCGTGATAATAATCGTTGACGACGTTCTCAACAGCGGATGGACCGTGCAGCGCGCGATGACCACGCTGTGGCTTCACGGACGGCCCGCGTCGGTCAAGCTCGCCGTGCTAATCGACCGCGGGCACCGTCTGGTTCCGATTCGTCCCAACTACGTCGGCAAGAATATTCCGACCTCGCGCACCGACCGGGTTCAGGTCCGCCTCGCCCCTCCCGGCTCGGGCGGGAAACCTGCCGCGCACGATCGCGCGATGATCTACTCGATGGTCGAGGCGCTGAAGGCTCCGGAGAGCGTCGGATGAAGGCGGCAATGCTCATCCGCGGCGGTCGCTTAATCGATCCCGCATCGGGAATCGACGGCAGTTTCGATTTGCTCGTGCAGGACGGCGAGATCGAGGCGGTTGAGCCGCCCGGTACGATCGAAGACCTAGCGGATTTTACTGTTCTTGACGCCGCAGGATGTTGGGTCGTGCCCGGCCTTATCGACGCTCACGTTCATTTGCGCGATCCCGGCTTTCCTGAAAAAGAAACCATCGCCAGCGGCCTGCGCGCCGCCGCCGCGGGTGGATTCACTGCCGTCGCCGCCATGGCCAATACCAATCCGGTGAACGATTCGCCCGCGACGACGGCGTACATGCTCGAGCGCGCGGGCGCCGCACATGCCGCGCGCCTGATTCCCGTCTCCGCCGTGACACGAGCACTGGCAGGCGTCGAGTGCGTGGACTACGCGGCGATGGCGCAGGCGGGCGCGCGGCTTTTTTCTGACGACGGAATGCCGATCGACGACCCGGTGTTGCTCGGCCGCGCGATGGACGAAATCGGGCGGCTGAACTTCGCGATTTCGCTGCACGAGGAAGATCGCGGCCTTTCCTGCAACGGCGCGATCAACGCAGGCGACGCCTCGCGCCGCCTCGGCGTCAGCGGATACAGCGGCGCGGCGGAAGCGGTGCGCATTCGGCGCGACTTGGCGCTCGCGATCGGATCCGGCGCACCGACACATATCGCGCATGTATCAACCCGCGAGTCGCTCGACCTCATTCGCGCCGCTCGCGGAAGTGGCGCGCGCGTGACCTGCGAGGTGACGCCGCATCATTTCGGCCTTGACGAGCGCGCTGTCCTGCGCTGGGGTCCGAACGCGAAAATGAATCCTCCTCTGCGCTCGCGCGACGATGTCGCCGCGATTCACGAAGCAATCGCCGACGGCACTATCGACATGATCGCGAGCGATCA
>DATKSB010000251.1:0-16913 GCA_035531855.1 Binataceae bacterium (SeqCode) | reverse complement strand
ACCAGGCGAATCTTTTTCACCGCGCCATCGCCGGCCGGAATTTCGATATACCCGCCTTTGCACACCGGCGTTTCGTACTGCGAGATTTGATAGTTCTTGGGCAGATCGGGATAGAAGTAACTCTTGCGATCGAAGATCGAGCGCGGCGCTATTTCGCAGTGCGCGGCAAGTCCCGTGCGCACCGCCAGCTCGACCACGCGCCGGTTCAGAACCGGCAGCACGCCCGGCATCCCCATGCACACCGGGCAGACGTTTTCGTTGGGCGCGCGGCCGAACTCGGTCGAGCATCCGCAGAACAGCTTCGACTTCGTCATCAGATGGGTGTGGACTTCAAGCCCGATCACCGCTTCATATGCTTCGTGATTCATCGTCGTCTTCTCACAGCGCGGGGCGTTTGAGCGTCACCGCGCCCGAGCGTTCAAATGCGTCGCCGGCGCGCAGAATCGCTTCCTCGGCAAACGGCGCGCCGATTATCTGCATCCCGATCGGCAGATTGTTCGCGTCATATCCGCATGGAAGTGCAAGCCCTGGCAGGCCCGCCAGGTTCACCGAAATCGTGAAGATGTCGGACAGATACATTGTGAGCGGATCGTTCATCTTCTCGCCGAGCTTGAACGCGGTGCCCGGCGCGACTGGCGTCACGACGACGTCGCAGGTCTCGAAGGCGCGCTCGAAGTCCTGGCGGATGAGAGTGCGCACCTTCATCGCCTTCAGGTAATACGCGTCGTAGTAGCCGGTCGAAAGCGCGAAGGTTCCCAGCATGATGCGCCGCTTAACTTCAGCGCCAAAACCCTGCGCCCGCGTGGCCTCATACAGCGCGATATTATCCTCCGCAGGCGCGCGCAGGCCGTAGCGGATTCCGTCATAGCGCGCCAGGTTCGCACTCGCCTCCGCGGTCGCGACCAGGTAGTAGCAGGCAATCGCGTACGGCGTGTGCGGCAGCGAGATATCGATCAGCTTCGCGCCGATTCTTTCGTAATGGTGGAGCGCGGCGCGCACCGATCGCTCGACGGCGGGATCGATCCCGGAGACAAAATATTCTTTCGGCACGCCGATCCTGAGCCCTTTGACGTCTCCGGTGAGTGCGCGCTCGTAGTCGGGCACCGGGCGGGTCGAGCAGGTCGAGTCGCGCGGATCGTGCCCCGCGAGCGAGCGCAGCATGATCGCGGCGTCACGCACGCTCTTGGCAAACGGTCCAACCTGGTCCAGCGAGGAAGCAAACGCGATCACGCCGTAGCGGCTGACGCGCGAATAGGTGGGCTTGATTCCGACCACGCCGCAAAACGACGCCGGCTCGCGAATCGAGCCTCCGGTGTCGGTGCCGAGCGCGCCCAGGCATTCGTCGGCCGCGACCGCGGCGGCCGAGCCGCCCGAGGAGCCGCCGGACACGCGCGAGAGGTCGTGAGGATTCATGGTCGGACCGAACGCCGAGTTTTCTGTCGATGAACCCATCGCGAATTCGTCCATGTTGGTCTTGCCGACAAACACCGCGCCCTCGGCGCGCAGCTTGGCGATAACCGTGGCGTCGAACGGCGGAACAAAATTGGAGAGGATCTTCGACGCGCAAGTCGTCGCGACGCCCGTCGTCGCATAGATATCCTTGATCCCGAGGGGAATTCCGCACAGCGCCGGAGCGTCGCCGGCGCCGAGGCGGCGGTCAGCTTCAGCCGCCTGGACGAGCGCCGGTTTTTCGATCACCGTGATGAATGCATGGAGGCGCGGCTCTACCGCGGCGATCCGGTCTAGGCACGCTCGGGTCAGTTCGGTGGACGATATTTCGCGTTTGCGCAGCCGGACGCCGGCGTCGGCGATAGTCAGTCGATTCAGTTCAGACGATGCCATCGTGTCCGTAAAAGTTCCATTCGCGGCCCGCGGCCGCGATCGTCAGGTCGGTAGTTGATAAATCCCGCTTCGTAATCTACTCGATAATTTTGGGGACCTTGAAGTAGCCCCGTTCGCGCGCCGGCGCATTGGCGAGCATCGCTTCCGCGTTAGGCGAATTAGTGACTTCATCCATACGCATCGGCGTGCCCGATTCGCCAACCTGGACGGTCGGAAGAACGGTGCTGACATCCAGTTCTCCGAGCTTGTCCACGTAGGCCAGGATCTGGTCCATGTCGGCGCGCAGATGCTCTTCTTCAGCGGGGCCGAGCTCGATCCGCGCCAGCCGCGCGACGTGCCGCACCTGTTCGAGGGTAATTTTCTTTTCCGCCATGGTGCCGGAATCGTAACATCCCCGTGCCCGCGTGTCAGTCGCGCCGGTCGGCCGGACGCCTGTGTGAATTTTCGGTCATCGGAGTCCGCCATAAGTACAGTAGATTGGCTGAATGTGCGGATTTCGCGTGCAAAAATAACAGTTGGCCTGAAGGTTGAGTGTATTATAGACTGCTAGGGCAACCTTTGTACTATGGGAAATCGCGTAAACGCGGCCGGCGCAGTTTGGGCTCGGCTCGACGCGCTACTCAGTCGATTCGCCACTCGTGGGAGCGTGTTGCCCGGGGCCGCCCGGTACCGGTTTGGCCGCCGCGGCGAGCAGATCGCAGAGCGGCATCTGCGCCGGCTCGGCTACCGTATCGTCGCGCGTAACTATCGCGCCGCGGGTGCGGAAATCGATATTATCGCGATGGACGGCGAGACGATTGTCTTTGTCGAGGTGAAGCGGCGCACTGGAACCGCCGCGGGAACTCCGCAAGAGGCGGTTACCCTCGTCAAGCAAGATCAAATCCGCCGCGCGGCCGAGGCATTTGTTGAGCACTACCGCGCCGCGGAGCGCGACGCACGCTTCGACGTGGTCGCAATCGTGGAGGCGGACGGTAGCCGCCGGCTGCAACATCTGAAGGACGCGTTTTGAATGCTCGATATCAAACTGATTCGCGAAAATCCCGGCTTGGTCAAAGCGGAGCTGGCAAAAGTCGGCGTCGAAGGAGACGAGCTTGACCGGGTGCTCGAAACGGACGCGCGCCGGCGCAAGCTCCAGTTCGAGCTCGACGAGCTGCGCTCGCACCGCGCCCGCGAATCGAAAGAGCTGGGCAAGGCATCGCCCGAAGTGCGCGACCACAAGCGCGCCGAGATGCGTGCGCTGGGCGACCGGATCACGGCAGGCGAGCGCGACCTGACCGAGCTCGAAAGCCAAAGCGAAAATTTCCTGCTCACGCTGCCGAACTTGCCGCGTCCGCACGTGCCGGTCGGGAAGAGCGACGCCGATAACAAGATCGTCCGGACCGTCGGCGCGCCGCAGGAGTTCACCTCGTTCAAGCCGCTGCCGCACTGGGAACTGGGCGAGCGGCTCGGGATTATCGATTTCGACCGCGGGGTGAAAATCGCCGGCACGCGGTTTCATTTCCTGATCGGCGCCGGTGCGCGGCTGGAACGGGCGCTGATTGCCTGGATGCTCGATATCAAGACGCAGGAGCAGGGCTATCTCGAAGTCGCGCCGCCGCTGATGGTCAATACCGCCGCGGTGACGGGCAGCGCGCATCTGCCAAAGTTCGCCGACACGATGTATCGCGATTTTGAGGAAGACTTTTATTTCATTCCGACCGCCGAAGTTCCGCTCACCAATATGTACGCGCACGAGATCATCGACGCCGCGCGGCTGCCGATCTATCTGGCCGCGTACACGCCCTGCTTCCGGCGCGAGAAAATGTCGGCCGGCCGCGACGTGCGCGGAATCAAGCGCGGGCATCAGTTCGACAAAGTCGAGATGGTCAAGCTGGTGCATCCGGAGCAGTCGGACGAGGAGCTCGAGAACCTGGTCGAGGATGCGTGCGAGATCTGCCGGCGGCTGGAGATTCCATATCGCGTGATCCAGATGTGCACCGGCGACCTGGGCTTCGCGGCGGCCTCGAAGTATGACGTCGAGATGTGGGCGCCGGGATGCGCCGAGTGGCTGGAAGTCAGCTCGTGCTCGAACTGCTGGGACTTTCAGGCACGGCGCGCGCAGATCAGGTTCCGCGCGGAAAAAGGCGGCAAACCGGAGTTCGTGCATACGCTGAACGGCTCGGGCCTCGGAATGCCGCGCACGCTGATTTCGCTGCTGGAGACCTATCAGAACGAGGACGGCAGCATCACTATTCCGCCGGTCCTGCGTCCTTACATGGGCGGGATGGATAGAATCAGCAAAGCCTGAACCCTGGCGAGAGTGTGGCTGCCGACAAGTAAGGCCGGGATTCTTCGCCCTAGAGGCTCGGAATGGCGATCGAGCGGTCGGTGTTGAAGACTACGGTTTTCGCCACTGCCTGAGTTTCCGTATGACAAACCTGCAACCGTCATTCTGAGCCTCTAGGGCGAGGAATCCCGAGGCGGTGAGGCATGCACATGCGATGCTTCAACACATCGGCGGCAAAGCTGTCGGCACGAGAACCTCGTCGCTGCACCCGCTCCCTTTAATCCTCCACCGTCAACGAACGGGAGCGGAATCAGGCAGCCGGATTCATTGAGGCTTTTCGCCGTGATAATGATCACGTAACAATCCGTCGTTAGAATTCTCGCGTGATGGGAGCGCGTAGGTCGGCGGCGGTGGCGGAATAATATGTCCGATAAACTGCTAGTGCGTCACCTGAGCGCGTATTTTCATTCCGTGCGCGCGCTCAAGGACATCAGCCTGTCGTTTCCCGAAGGCAATGTCACCGCGATCATCGGTCCGTCAGGATGCGGCAAATCGACGCTGGTCCGATGCCTCAACCGGATGCATGAGGTTGTCGTCGGCGCGCGCGCCGAAGGCGAAGTCCTGCTCGACGGCGACAATATATACGCCGCCGAGGTTGATCCGGTGCAGATCCGGCGGCGAATCGGGATGGTGTTTCAAAAACCCACGCCGTTCCCCGCGATGTCGATCGAAGACAACGTCGCCTCCGGGCTGAGCCTCAACGGCCTCAAGCTGTCGCGCGCCGAACGCGATCGGATTGTCGAGAAGAGCCTGCGCCAGTCCGCGCTGTGGGAAGAGGTCAAGGACCGCCTGCGCCGCCCGGGCGCCAGCCTTTCCGGCGGACAGCAGCAGCGCCTGTGCGTGGCACGCGCGCTCGCGGTCGAGCCCGAAGTGCTGCTGATGGACGAGCCATGCTCGGCACTCGATCCAATCTCGACCGCGCGGATCGAAGAGCTATTGCTCGAACTCAAGTCCGGCTACACAATCGTGATCGTGACACACAACATGCAGCAAGCCGCCCGCACCGCCGACTTCACCGCGTTCATGTACCAGGGCGAATTGATCGAGTTCGGAAATACCAACCAGATCTTTACCAATCCCACCAAGCGCGAAACTGAAGACTACATCACGGGCCGATTCGGCTAGAGCGCCGGGAGGAGAAAATGGATACCCCGCAGCCGCAGCATACTAATCGTCAGTACGAAGAGGATTTGCGCGGCTTGCGCGCCGGCCTGCTCAAAATGGGCGGCCTGGTCGAGCGCCAAATCGCGGAGGCGATGGAGTCTCTGGTCGAACGCGACAGCGACCACGCCCGCGCTGTGATCAAGAACGACGGCGAAGTCAACGTCATGGACGTCGCCAACGACGAACAGTGCATCCGCCTGCTCGCGCTGCATCAGCCGACGGCCAGCGACCTGCGCTTCATTACCACCGGACTCAAGATCACCACTGACCTCGAACGAATCGGCGACAACGCGGTCAATATCTGCGAGCGCGCGCTCGAACTCAACGAGGTTCCGCAGCTCAAGCCGTACGTCGATTTGCCGCGGATGGCGGAGATCGCGCAATCGATGGTCAAGGATTCGATCGACGCTTTCATGCGCAACGATATCGAGCTGGCGCAGGGCGTGATCGAGCGCGACGACGAAGTCGATCTGCTGAACTACCAGATCTATCGCGAGCTCTTAAGCTACATGGCCGAGGATCCGCATACCATCGCGCCCGCCACCCGGCTGTTGTTCATCTCCAAATATCTGGAACGGATCGCCGACCACGCGACTAATATCGCGGAGATGGTGATGTTCATGGTTAACGGAAAAGTCGTGCGCCACATGGACAAGAAACAGAAATGAGCCAGCCAGCAATCGCCGACGAGCGCCGGGGCACGCGCGCGCGCGTGCTGATCGTCGAAGACGAAGCCGACATCCGCGAGCTAGTGCGCTACAACCTCGAGCGCGAGGGCTTCAGCGTCGAGGAAGCGAGCGACGGCCCGCAGGCGATCGAAAAGATTCGCCGCCGCGCGCCCGATTTGCTGGTGCTCGACCTGATGCTGCCCGGGATGCAGGGGCTCGAAATCTGCCGGCAGATGCGCCAGAACCGCGAAACCGCACATCTGCCGATCCTGATCCTTACCGCCAAGGGCACCGAGGTGGACAAGGTGCTCGGACTTGAGATGGGCGCCGACGACTACGTGGTCAAGCCGTTCAGCCCGCGCGAGGTCGTCGCGCGCATCAAGGCTCTGTTGCGCCGCGCCAATCCGCACAGCGAACCCGACGGCGCAGGAGTCTATGAACGCGGGCGGCTCAAGATCGATTTCGGCACCTACCAGGTGTATGTCGAAGGCGCGCGGCGCGAGCTGGCGCTGCGCGAGTTCGAGCTGCTCAAATTTTTCGTGCAGCATCCGCTGCGCGTGTACGAGCGCGAGCAACTGCTCGATATGGTCTGGGGACGCGACACGTTCGTCGAGCCGCGCACGGTTGACGTTCATGTCCGCCGGCTGCGCCAGCATATCGAGCGCGACGACGCCAATCCGGAACTGATCCTGACCGTGCGCAGTGTCGGTTACCGCTTCGACCCCGAGGCGCTTGGCTAGTTCGGCTAAGCTTAAGATCTTCGCCGCGGTTATCGCGGGCCTTCTGCCTGCGGCCGTCCTGCTCGCAGCCATGGCCGCGTGGGGCGCGATGTCGGCGTGGCTCGCGCTCGCCGCGCTCGCGCTCGGACTCGGCGCGGGATTCGTGCCCGCCTGGATTATCGGCGGCGCATTCGAGAATCACGCCGAACGGCTCGAGGGTATCGCTGCCGCGCTCGAGGCGCGCAAGCCGCCGCCGCATTTGCTCCAGCGCGACAGTGGCGCGATGGGCCGCGCCGAGCATCGCTTGCTCGACGCCACCGACGCGATCGTGGACGAGGTCGATTCGCTGGCCGAGCAGCGCGACGAGTTCGAGGCGATTCTGCGCAGCATGACCGAAGCGGTGGTGGTCGCGGGCAAGCGCGGCGAGGTGGTGCTGGTCAACGGCGCGGCGCGCCGGATGTTCGCGCTCGAGGCCGAGAGCGACTATCGCGGGCGCGACTTCGTCGAGCTGTGCCGCGATCCGCGCCTGCAGGAATTCGTCGCCCGCGCGACCCGCCCGGACAGCGCCGAATATGGCTCCGCGGAGTTCCTGATCCAGAACCCCGCCACCCGCCACCTAAGCGCAAGCGCGGCGCCGGTCCGGACTTCGCAGGGCGCGGCGCGCGTGTTCGTGTTCCACGACATCACTCAGCTCAAATCCTATGAAACCGTGCGCCAGGATTTCATCTCGAACCTGACCCACGAACTGCGTACTCCGCTCTCCGCGCTCTACGGATACGCCGAAACCCTGGTGGCGGGCGTCGAGGACAAGGAGACCCAGGTTCGCTTTCTCGGCATCATCGACCGGCAGGCGCGCCGCCTTGCCCGCCTGCTCGACGATTTGATCTCGCTGTCGGATCTCGAACGCGGCGTCTCACCGCTCAACCTGGAAGAGCTGGAACCGGAGGCCGCGATTGCGGAGGCGGTCGAGCTGATGCGCGAGTCGGCGCGGCGCGAGGGCGTGTCACTCGAAATCGATTGTCCCGCGGGCCTGCCGAAGATCGAAGGCGATCGCGATCGGCTGCATCAGGTGATGGTCAATCTGCTCGACAACGCGATCAAGTTCACTCCGCGCGACGGCCACGTGACCGTCTCTGCCCGTCCCGCGAACCTCAATGGATCGGAATCCAGCCGCGGCGCCGTGGCGCTGGCGATAGCCGACACGGGCGAGGGGATTCCGGAGCGCGACGTGCCGCGGCTGACCGAGAGGTTCTACCGTGTAGATCGCGCGCGCTCGCGAGAGCTTGGCGGCACAGGGCTTGGCCTCGCGATCGTAAAGCACATCGTGCAACTGCATCGCGGCGCGCTCAAAATCGAAAGCAAGCTAGGCGTCGGCACCTCGGTCACAGTGACGATTCCTGAAGCCCGCCACTAACCGCGCACGCATCTATTTCGGGGAAAAAAATTGGTGCGCCCGGAGGGATTTGAACCCCCGACCCATAGATCCGTAGTCTATTGCTCTAATCCGCTGAGCTACGGGCGCACTTGGGCCTATGAAATTTTCATATCGCGCGCCTGCGGGCAAGACGCATCCGCCGCCAGCGGCCAGCCTCGCGAAAAATACCGCGGTTCTCAGACGACGCGCAGATTACTGGCCGCGCGCAAGATCGGGATTCCTCGCCCTAGGGGCTCGGAATGACGGTTGAAGCTTTGTCATACGAATACTCACGGAGCGGCGAGATCCATGGTCTTTAACACCGACCCCTCGGCCGTCATTCCGAGCCCCTAGGGCGAGGAATCCCGGGGTGTCCATGCACTCACTTGCGAGTTGCTCATGAACTTCCGTGCGAGCGAGGATTCTTGGCAATCAGTGTGTTGCGAGAACTCTAGAGGGGGCTTTCGGCCGGGACTACCAGCGAATGCTCCGCGCAGATTTGATGCATCGCTTCCGCGCCCGCATCGTTGTCGAAAATGCTCAGCGGGTATGCGCACCAAAGCGCGAATCTGTATCGTTTCGAGAGCAGGTTCCACAAATGCTCGAGCCGAATCGCCGCCGCCGAATTTTCGTCCGCGCACAGCCGCGCAACCATCTCGCCGAATATCAGGACCGAGCGATTCGAGCTGCGCTCGAGCGTCTGATTGACGATACCGCCGACGCTTTCGAAAAACTTCTCCTGATTCGGCCATCCGCCGTCCATGAAGCGCGCCAAGGTGGCATCGGCATCGTGCGTCACGTGCCGACCTTGCGCCCGCAATTCATTCAAGTTCAGGCCGCTTGCCGCCAGCTCCTGCTCGATCGTGTCGAGATGGGGCGGCGTCGCCACGAAGATCCCCGAATCTCCGGTACTCATCCGCTTGCTCGCCAATCTGCCGATATTCTCGAGGGCGAAACGGTCATCTTCGTAAAAATGAACGAAGTGCCCGACGGTGCCCACCTGATGCAGCTTACCAATATCAGAGCGAGTCGCACGTGCGCGGTTGAAAACCGCCGAAGATTTGGATGATTTGAGAGATTCAGCCATATCAAGCCGTGCTAAACACTCACGGGCTCATTTCGCCATTCGAGATCGTGCAAAGCCGCAACAAAATGGTAGCATCACCACGCGATCCTTAACAATGGAAATATTTCCGATTGCGGCAGGCAAACCTTAAGCGAAGCAACGTCGAATTCATCAGCAAACCGTGCGCACGGCATTCACCAGCGCATCGATATTGATCGGCTTCGGTATAACGCGCACCGGTTTCAGATCGCGCGCCTCAGCGGGGTCAAGCGCGGTGATGACAATCACCGGGATTTCCGCGAGTTCTTTTTTCTTGAGCATCTCGGCCCGCAACTGCCTGCCATTCATGACCGGCATCAGAATATCGAGCACGACCAGGGAAGGTGGTTTCGGGGCGGTCTCGAGATAGGTCAAGGCCTCGGCGCCGTTGCGAAATCCCAGCGCCTTGAAGCCCTCGAAAGTCAGTATTTCGGTCAAAAGTTCCCGCGCCTGATCTTCATCCTCGACGACCAGTACAACTTCGTTAACCATCGTCCTCTTCACCTCTCCTCAAGGGATCGCTGACCGTCGATCGGCAGGCGCAGGATGAAGGTGGCCCCCCGGCCAAGTTCGCCCTCGGCGGAAACTGAGCCACCGTGGGCTTGGGCGATCTGCCGCGTAATCCAAAGTCCCAATCCGAATCCGTCGTTATTTGCATTCGGCGCCGCGCGTTCGAACTGTTCAAAAATTCGCGTGATGTCATTCGGCGCCAATCCAATTCCCTGGTCAGTTACGCTGACGACCGCTTCATCGCGAATCGTCGTGACGGCAACCTTGATCGGTTTATTTTGGCCGTATTTCACCGCATTTGAAAGCAAGTTTGTGATCGCCTGATCAATCCGGCCGCGATCCCATGTACCAGTCACGGCGCCGTCCGTTTGTAGCTCGATCTTTAGGTTGGGATATTGCTCGACAAATCGGAGACCCACTTCTTGAACCAAATCGTTCAGATCGAACGTCTCGCGATGCAATTCATATTTCCCCGATCGAATTCGGGATACGTCGAGCAACCGCTCGACCAGCATGTTGAGGCGATTGAGCTGGAATTGCGATCGATTGAGGATGTCGCGAATGCCCTCGACCTTCCCAAAGCGGCGATACAAAAGCTGCAGGCTCAAGTGAAAGACATTGAGCGGATTTCTTAGTTCGTGCGCTGCTATCGCGATAAATTCGTCGCGCGCCTTCACCGCGTCGGTTAACTCCGCCTCGCCCTGCTTTCGCGCCTGCACTTCTCGCCGAAGCGATTCCACGCGTTGATTCTCAGCAAGCGACTTGCACCGAATAATGACCACGCCGGCCTGCGCGTCGGCCGCGGGAGCGGCGCACCATGCTTCCAGTTCGAGCGGCACAGTGGCCGCGCCAGTCTTCCATGCCAGGCGGCCCGGAAGCGGAAAAGGACTCTCGCTCCAGATACGGAAAAGCGACTCAAGTTCGGTGGCCGGGTTCTCCACCAACGAAGCCAGCGGCACACCCGCGACAGTGGTCAATCCGACCAGCCGCAAACCCGCCGGATTCGCATCGACCAGGACAGGTCCTGAATCCAACAGAAAAATCGGTTCGGGCTGCGCGCGTACCGCATCGAGATATAGCAGTGGCTCTTTGCGCGCTTGAGGAATGTTCAGTCAACCTCGGTTGAGTCGATCGCGAGGACTTAAGGCGTGCTTCTATACGAATCGCGCCGCCGAGTTTCCCTCAATTTTTATGCGGACTGCGCGTTGTAGCGGATGAGCGAATCCAACGCGTCCCACTCGATCGGCTTGGTCAGATGCTGGTCAAAGCCGCATTCGATCGTCTGCGATGCGATTCCTGGCTGTAGCCGGTGACCGCGAACAGCCGGACCGGCCCGAGTTCGGGCATCTGTCGCAGCTTCTGCGCGAGTTCGTATCCGTTGATTATCGGCAGTCCGATATCGAGCAAAATCACGTCGGGCGAAAATTGCGAAATGACTCTCAACGCCGTGACCGCGTCGAATGATGCCGAGGTAACGTGGCCTTTCAATTCCAGCGCCTCCGCCATCAGCATGGCCACATCCTCGTTGTCATCGACGATAAACACCCGCATCCCACCCTCCACATCCCGCGAAACGGTCCTCGCTTGCGCATCTTCGATAGCACTTTGAGGCGGTGCTATCGCGCAACCGCTCTCCACGCCGGCGTCTGTCTCTGATGAGTAAGCGGCGCCGCCGAAAATTTGCTGGCCCATTTTAGAAGCGTAAACCGGCCTGTGCACAAGGTCAACGACTTAGTTCGGCCGCCTGATTTCTACCCCATTGCCGCCACAAACCGACGCGCGCGCTTGGTTCCATTCGATCCGCTCGTCACAATCGGATCGGCGTTTTTCCCAATGAGTGGATTCGTGACATATGGCGGCGCGCGCCCGGTTCCTGAAACCAAGCCCGCGGTATCGATCCTGCGCCCGTTCCGGCTGCGGATTTTCTTCGCGCTATGGGTCGCCGCCCTGGTTTCCAATATCGGCACCTGGATGCAGAACGTCGGCGCGGCATGGCTGATGACCACGCTAACGCCGTCGCCACTGATGGTCGCGCTTATCCAGACCGCGTCGAGCCTGCCGATTCTTTTTCTCGCGCTGCCGGCGGGCGCTCTGGCCGATATTGTCGATCGGAGGCGCCTGCTGATTTTCTCGCAGGCCTGGATGCTCGCGGCAGCCGGCGCACTCGGATTTCTTACGCTCATGCACGCGGCGTCGCCGTGGATTCTGCTCGCGCTCAGCTTCGCGCTCGGAATCGGATCGGCGCTCAACGCACCGGCGTGGCAGGCGATTATTCCGGAACTGGTCGGACGCGAAGACCTGACTGCGGCGATTTCGCTCAACGGGATCAACTACAACGTCGCCCGCGCGATCGGCCCCGCGATCGGCGGCCTGATCGTCGCCACCGCCGGCATCGGACCCACCTTCGTGCTCAACGCGCTCTCGTTTTTGGGCGTGATGGCGGTGCTCTATCAATGGCGCCGCGTCTCGCGTCCTGCGGTGCTTCCGGCAGAGCGCGTTATGGGCGCGATCCGCGCGGGTGCGCGCTACGTCCATTACGATACGAAACTGCGCGCCGTGCTGGTTCAGACCGCGGCGTTTATCCTGGGCGCCAGCACCCTGTGGGCCGTCCTGCCGTCGGTCGCGCGATGGAGCCTAGGGCTGGGCGCGGCCGGCTACGGCATGCTGCTCGGATTTTTCGGTGGCGGCGCGATTGTCGGCGGGATGCTGATGCCGCGCATCGGACGCCGGTTCTCGCGCGATAGCGTCGTCTTCGCCAGCGCGATCGTGGTTGCGATCACCACCGCCGCGCTCGCTCCGGCTCACGGCCTGGTGCTCGCATGCGCGGCGTTGACGATAGGCGGCGCCGCATGGACGATCGCGATGTCCACGCTGAACGTCGCGGCGCAGCTTTCGGTCCCGGCCTGGGTCCAGGGCCGCGCTCTCGCCGTGTACCAGATGATCGTGCAGGGCGGGATGGCGCTGGGCGGCGTGCTGTGGGGATACGTGGCCGAGCGAATCGGGCTGCCCGAGGCGCTGCTCGGCGGCGCGGCGGCGATCATGCTCGGACAACTGGCGCGCTTCTGGTTCCGCCTCGCATCTGATGCCGAACTGGATCTTGAAACCGTCCCCCGCCCGATGCCTGACGTGGCGCACGCAATCGATCCGGACAGCGGCCCGGTGCTGGTCACCGTCGAGTATCTGATCGACTCCGAGCGCGCGATCGAATTCGAGCGCGCCGCGCGCGCGCTGCGCGAGATTCGCCGCCGCGACGGTGCGACTTTCTGGGGGATGTTCTTTGACGCCGCCGCCCCCGGCCGCTTCGTCGAATACTTCGTGGTCGAGTCGTGGCTCGAGCATCTGCGGCAGCATCAGCGGGTAACCGCCGCGGACTTGCTTATAGTAGATGGGGTCTTCGCGTTTCATATCGGCGCCAATCCGCCCGCGGTCACGCATCAGGTATCGGCGCAAAGCCTCGACGGCGCCAACGCGGAATTCTTCGCGCAGATGGCGACCAGCGGCGTCCGCGACCCCGACGCGCGCTGAACGCGATCAACCCAGGTCTGGTTTGTTAAATTTTCGGGGCGTTGCTACCGTCCGCAACGGGACGGGCGGCCGCGGCCCGGCTAAAGGAGACTCCGATGCGCAAATTGATCGTTTCCGCCGCGCTGGTCGCGATTCTCGCCGGAATCGCGTTCGCGGCGGACCACGACCGCCACGCGTCCTACACCGATCCCTCCACCGCCGACAAGGGTGCGGCCGCGCTCTGCAAAGGTTTTTACGGCCAGGACGACAATCTTTCTCCCTGCCAGGATTGGTGCGACAAATGGCGCGAGGGCCACGAGGGCGCGCTCTGCGACTGCTCCGACGGCAGATGCGACGCCGACCCGATCCACTGATTCATTTCATTTCGCGTCGTGAAAAATGATCCCGAGCGCGTAACGCTCGCCGCGCGTGACCGTGCTGACGCCGTGCCTGACGTTCAATCTGTAATGCCCGCGCGCGCTCACGGCGGGACGATAGCGGTTCGCGAAGATCACGCCGCATCCGGCGTCGGGCGCGATCGCCTCTCCGCGCGATTGCGCGCGCGGCCGCTGCTCGACCAACAGCAGCTCGCCGCCGTCGAAATCTCGCCCGCGATCATTCAGCGTGCAGGTAAACTGAAGCGGAAAGGCAATCTCGCCGTACAAATCCTGATGCAGGCAATTGTAGCCGCCCGCGTCGTACCGGAGCATCAGTGGGGTCGGCCGATTTTGCCCGTGCGCGTGGCATAGCGCGACGAAGCTCTTGAGCGACGCCGGATACTCGGCGTCGAGCCGCATGTCGCGCGCCCATCTCGTCGCGATCGGCGCGAGCCGTCGATAGAGCGCCGTGCGCAACTCCGCGATTTCCGGCGGCAGCGGATAGGCGAAATATTTGTAGTCGCCGATCCCATAGCCGTGCCGCGCCATCTCGACCCGGCTGCGGAATTTCTCCCGCTCCGGATAGAGCGCGACCATCGCCGCGCACTCGTCCGGCGTCAGTAGCCGATCGGTAAGCGCGTAACCACGCGCGTCGAGTTCGCGCTCGATCCGTTTCCAATCGAGCGCGCCGACTCGCGCGGCAAGTTCTCCCATCGCTCGCGCCGCTACGCGGTATGCTTCAGAACGAACGCGCCGATCTTATCGATCGCCTGCTGCCCCTCGTCGAGCATCGGCGCGAACACCTGCCACACGTGCACCATGTCTTCCAACGGCTCAAGGGTCACGTTCACGCCCGATTTGCGCGCACGCTCAGCCAACCGGGTCGAGTCGTCGAGCAGCGTCTCGGCGGTGCCAACCTGGATCAGCAGCGGGGGCAGCCCGCTCAGGTCCGCATACAGCGGCGCGGCCAAAGGAGAGCGCGGATCTTTTCCGTTCAGGTACGCGGCCGCCATCTTGAGCAAGCCGTCTTTCTGAACCATCGGATCGGCCTTCGCCTTCGACGTCATCGATGCGCCGATTCCTTCCAGATCGACCCACGGCGACAATCCCACTCCCGCCGCCGGCATCGGCAACTTCGCTTCCTTGATCGCGACCAGCGCCGCGATCGTAAGTCCTCCGCCGGCCGAGTCGCCCGCGATCGCGAGCCGCCCGGGACGAATTCCCTGCGCGAGCAGATAGCGATATGCGGCGACGGAATCCTCGACCGCAGCCGGAAACGGATGCTCGGGCGCGAGGCGGTAATCGATCAGCAGCACCCGCGCCTTGGCCGCGCGCGAGATGCGTCCCGCCATCGCGCGATGCGTATTGATCGAGCCGATTACATAGCCGCCGCCGTGCAGGTAGAGGATCGCGCGGCCCGCATCCGCTCCCGGCGCTGCAACCCACTCCGCCTTCACGCCGCCGGCGCTGACCGGTTCGCACTTGACGTCGGCTTCGACCGGCAACATTACCGTCATCTGCTCGAAGCCCGCGCGGGTCTTTTCAATCGACGCATCGGGATCGATCGGCTGCGCCTTGAGCATCTGGATCAGTGAATCAAGCTGCTGCTTGGACATCGCGAGTAACCTCCGGATGTATAGCGAATATCATTGCGCAAGCGGTTACGACAGACTCGAGGCCAAACGCTCATGACGCAGCTCGCAAATTTGGTCGTCGCGCTTCACGATGCGTACGTCGCATTCGTGGTGCTGGGACTGGCGGCGATATTGGTCGGTGCAGCCGCAGGATGGCGATGGGTCCGCAACCTCTGGTTTCGTTCCGCGCACCTTGCGGCGATCGCGCTGGTGCTCTTCGAGTCGATCGCGGGAATCGCGTGTCCGCTGACGACGCTGGAAAATTCACTGCGCGCTCGCGCCGGCCAGCCAGGCTACGCGGGCGCCTTTATCGGTTGCTGGCTCGACCGACTGATCTTCTTTAGCGCGCCCGGATGGGTTTTCATCGCGCTCTACGCCGCCTTCATGCTCGCCGTTGCCCTGACATTGTGGTTCGTCCCGCCCCGCGGGAGAGTTTCCAATTCATCAGTGGCGCCGGCGTCTCGCTCGTGATCGACGGCGGCCAGAAGGTCTTCCTTACAATGCAAAAAGAGAATGAAACCTGCGCGGCTTGCCGGGGACGACTACTAAATCCTAGAGTCGGCGTCGGAGTGACATCGCGATGAAAGTTTCGCTGTTCTACCTGCCGTCGGTCGGAAGCAAAGCCGATATCGAAAAAGGCCGCGTCGGGCTAAACGGCGCCCTCTACGACCAGATGCTGCGCGAGCTCTCCGCGCAGGCGCGCCTTGCCGACGACCTCGGCTACGATTCGATGAGCTTCACCGAGCATCATTTTCACGTCGAAGGCTTCGAGCTCTCGAACAATCCGGTGCTGCTCGATCTTTTCATCGGGATGCAGACCAAGCGGCTGCGCGTCGGGCAGCTTGGAATCGTGCTGCCGTCCCAGAATCCGATTCGCGTCGCCGAAGATATCGCGATGCTCGATCACATGACGGGAGGACGCGCCAACGCCGGCTTTGCGCGCGGTTACCAGCGGCGATGGGTCGATATCATGGCGCAGCAGACGCATGGAATTCACGGCGCGCAGCCGCATCAGCACGACGAGATCGATGCCGCCAACCGCGCGGCGTTCGAGGAAAATTTCCGCATCATCAAGAAGGCGTGGACCGAAGATTTTCTCACCTACGAGGGCAAGTATTGGCGCGTTCCCGCGGGACCTACGCCGTGGAATATCGACGCGACCAACAAATGGGGCGGCGGGGTCGAAAACGGAATCGTCCACGCGGTTTCGGTGGTGCCCAAACCGGTCCAGAAGCCGCATCCTCCGATCTTCCAGCCGTTCGCGTCATCCGAGCGCAGTATCAGATGGTGCGCGCAGGAGGGCGTGACCGCGATTCTGCCGCCGCTGCATCCAGACCTCGAGCATCACCTGTGCGAGGTCTATGCCGAAGTCTCGGGCCGCCCGCTCGGCGACGGGATGGGCGTGCTGCGCGATATCGTGATCGCGGACACTGACGAAGAAGCGCGCGCGATCTGGCGCGAGAGCGGCTACTTCTGCGGCCACGAATGGTTCGAGCCGTTCGGCTTCTCGAAAGGACTCGACGATCCGAAAACCGGCGAGACCACCGACCTGTGGTCCAACGGACTTGCGTTCGTGGGCACGGTCGATACCGTTACGCGACAAGTCGAGCATCTGCTGAAGCGCCTGCCGATCAGGTGGGTGTTTGCGTG
>DATKSB010000250.1:0-3499 GCA_035531855.1 Binataceae bacterium (SeqCode) | reverse complement strand
GCAATCGCAATGCGACGTGTGCGCGGTCAGCGAGCGCGATGTCGAAGACGCAGTCGCGAGCTGGCTCGGCGCACGTCCACAAATTGTTTCGCTGGCGCCCTATGCGCTGCGCGACATCTTCGACGATATCGAGCGCGTCGCCCGTGCGCTCGGCGAGCCGAGCCGCGCCGCCGCCCTGGTCGGCCAGCTCAGCGCGCGGATGGACGTGGTCGCGGCGCGCGCGCGAACCATCCGAGGGCGGCCCTCGGTCGCATGTATCGAGTGGCTCGACCCGCTGATGGGCGCGGGGAATTGGATGCCCGAGATGGTCGCGATGGCGGGCGGACGCAACCTCTTCGGGCTGGCCGGAAAGCATTCGGGCGTGATGACCTTTGACGATCTGTGCGCCGCCAATCCCGACGTGATCGTAGTCGCGCCGTGCGGTTTCGGAATCCGCCGCACGCTCGAGGAGCTGCCCGCGCTGGCCGCGCGTCCCGGATGGACCGCGCTCGCGGCGGTGCGCGAAGGCCGCGTCTTCGCCGCCGAAGGCAATCAGTATTTCAACCGTCCCGGCCCGCGGATCGCGGAGTCGCTCGAAATCCTGGCCGAGATGATCCATCCGGAGAGCTTCAAGTACGGCTACGAAGGCCCCGGATGGCAGCGCATCCGCTGGCATTGAGAATCGCGATTCGTTTGCGCCATCACGCGGCCAGGTAGGACATCCCCTCGCGCGCGGGCGTGAGCCGGACTGCGAATTCGGCGAGGAGCGGCGCGTTATCGGCGAGCGCGTCATGCACGAGGAAGCCAACCGCGTCGCGCGAGAAGATCGGCCGTGGCAGCATCTGGCCGAGCGCGCCGGCGCGGTCGAGCATCGCCTCGGGAATATGGATTATCGGCCGCCGGCGCCCCGTGATCTCCATCACCAGCCGCACCATATCGTCGAAGGTCATCACGTCGGGGCCGCCGATATCGTAGACGCCGCCGGCGCCGCGGCCCGCGATCGCCAGCGCAACGCATTGCGCGAGATCGCCGACTAACAGCGGCTGCATTCGCTGGCGCCCCGTTCCCGGCACCGGAAAGATCGGCGTGAATCTGAGTGCGCGCGCAATCAGATTGAGGACCTTGTCCTCGCGCCCGTACATCACGGACGGGCGAAAGATCGTGTAGCCGAGTCCCGATTCCTTAAGCGCGCGCTCGGCGCGGCCCTTGGCGCGAAAGGCGGGATTGGCGCTCGCCTCGTCGGCCGCGGCGCCACTCACGTAGATTATGCGCGCAGCGCCCGTCTGCTTCGCCGCGCCGATCAGATTGACGATACCGCCGTAATCGACGCGATCGAAAGTCATTCCGCGGCGCGGGGCCTCGACCGGATAGCCGTCGAATTGCGCCGCGTCGATTACGATTTCGACGCCGGCGAGCGCGGGCCCGAGCGTCGCCGCATCGGTTACGTCGCCCGCGATCGGCGCGACGTTATCGAGGCCTGCCAGGGTCTTGCGCGCGCGATCGGGATGGCGCGTGAGCACGCGGACATTCACCTCGCTCGCAAGGCGCCTGACGATCGCGCGGCCGACAAAGCCGGTGCCGCCGGCGATCAGAACGGTTTTCCTGTCCATTTTTGATTTTTGCTCCAGCGCGGCTCGGCCGCCAGCGCCGCCCGCTTGCGGATTCGCGCCTAGCTGGCGCGTTCGCGCCGCGCGCGCCGCTCGCGCTTGCGTATCGTGCGCCGCGCACGCCGGGATGCGGCGCGCCGTTGCGGCGGCGCGCTTTCCAAATCGCTTGCCGCGAGCGGCGCCAGCGTGAAGCGCGACACTTCGGGCCGGCAGTTGATCCGGATACGCAGCCAGAAAGTGCCCAGGCCGCGGTTGGTGTAAATATAGAAATCGCGATAGCGGTTGAGTCCCGCGTAAAAGCGCTTGCCGATCCGCAGAATCTTGAGCGGCGATCCGTAGACCGGAAGCCGCACCACGCCGCCATGGGTATGCCCCGAGAGCATCACCCCCGGATTCAGATGGCGGGTATAGATGGCGGTGTCGGGATTGTGCGCCAGCACGATCGTGCAGTCGCCCCGCCGCACTTTGGAGAACGCGCGCGAGGGTTCGGCGCGCCGCGCCCACAGATCGTCGATTCCGACGATCACGATCGATTCGCCGCGCACCTCGATCCGCTCGCTCTCATTGGAAAGCACGCGCACGCCGGCCAGGTTGAGCGCGCCGGCGATCCGCTCGAACGACGACCAATGGTCGTGATTGCCGGCGATCGCGTAGACCCCAAGGCGCGGCGCAAGCCCGCTCACCGCCTGACGGAAAGCGTCGAGATAGCGGCGCATCGTGGCCGGCCCGGTAAAGTAGTCGCCGGTCAGGAAGACCAGGTCGGGCCGCTGCTGATTGATCGTGTGAACCGCCGCGAGCAGGCGATTCAAATCCTCGTCGCGGTCGACGTGCAGGTCGCTTATCTGGCATGCGACGAGCCCCTCGAGCGCGGGCGGCAAGGAGCGCACCGGCAGCCGCACATCGGTCACGACGATATCGTCAATCATGCGCCGCCAGATACGATGGAGCGGACGCAGCGGAATCGGGGGCTCGGAACGATGCGCACCGGCCTCGCGCGGCAAGTCAACGGCGCGCGTAACTGATTCGGCCTTCGACATAACTGGCTCTTAGTTTAGAATAAATCCAACAGATCGCGAAAGGCGCTAATAACCGTCACGCGCCGATCTGAAAGCTCGATCTCCTCGTGCTCAAGTTCCCAGGTGTGCGGATACGGGATGTAGACCGCGCGCAAACCGGCCTTGAGCGCCGGGTTGATATCCGAGCGCGGGCTGTTTCCGATCATCACCGTGCGCGCCGGGTCGAGCCCGGCATCGATGACCAGGCGGCGATAGGCGGCCTCGTCTTTTTCGCGGGGCACCTCGACGCGGCTGAAATGGCATCCGAAGCCCGAGCGCTCGAGTTTGCGCAACTGCTCGACAGGGTCGCCCTTGGTGAACAACAGCAGGCGATGGCGCCGTGCAAGCTCAGCCAGCGTGGGCTCGACATCGGGCAGCGGCTCGCAATGGCGCTCGAGCAGGAAATTGCCGATCCGCTCAACGTCGGCGGCCAGCGCGCGATGCGCCGCGGGCGGCGCCAGCATCGCAACGACCTCGTTCAATGCAACAATGTATGAGCCGCGGCCATAACCATGCGTGCGGATCACCTCGACTTCGTGGCGGCGGATCGTCGCGCATACCGCCTCGGCCGCGACCCCGCACATCGCTTCGAGCGCGGCGGCGAACTCGGCTTCAGCCTCGAGAAAATGCGTGTTCGAATGCCATAACGTGTCGTCGGCATCGAAGATCAGGCTGAGCGCCCGCGCCGCCTCGAGACGGTCCCCCTCGCGTCGATTATCGTTCACGAATCGATCGTTGCGGCAATCGGCGCACCGGTCAACCGCGTCGAAAAGGCTTTCGGGGGTGAAAATCCTGGGGGTGAAATGGGTTCACCTGAAACGTCGCGCGCGGTGGGGTGAGTTGTGCTTGCGCTAACGG
>DATKSB010000249.1:0-14297 GCA_035531855.1 Binataceae bacterium (SeqCode) | reverse complement strand
TCGGAATGACGATTGGGGGCTCGGCTGAGGCTACGATACTCATGCACGAAACCCACATCCGTCATTTCGACTGAAAGGAGAAATCCCGAGGCGTCCATGCACTCACTGCCGCGTTGCATACAGGCCAAGGGCCGAGCACGGGACTTCCCGCGCAGCATGCACGAGCATCTGATTCGCATCGCGCGGAAAAACGGCGATCCGATTATCGAAAGAGCCGTCGATTACGTGCTCGCCGACGAAATCACGCACGTGCGGATGGGCTCGAAATGGATGCGCAAGCTGACCGATGGCGACGGCGAACGGCTGGCCGCCGCGCAGGCATTTCAGAACGGCCTCGACACCGAGCTGAACTACCGCGGCCGACGCCGCGCGCGTGAAGATATCGCGGCGGATAACAATAGCCTGGTCGCGATCGCGCGCGAATCCCGGCTCCTCGCAGGCTTCACCGAGGAAGAGATTCAAAGACTCGTGGAGTCGTCCCGCCGCAGCCCTGCTTACTAGCCCGACGAAGAAATCTTCTCACCGGGGGAAGGCCTGACTGTATATCGCCGGCCCGCGACGCCGAGGTGTCATTCCCGCGCGTGGCTGCCGCGAGGAATCCCGAACGAAGGGGCACTGCGCAGGTGGCGAGGTTCGGAGCATGGACGCCCCGGGATTCCTCGCCCAGGGCTCGGAATGACGATCGGGGGGCTTGGCTGAAACTATGATACTCATGCACCCCGCCCACGTCCGTCATTTCGACCGAAGGGAGAAATCCCGAGGCGTCCATGCACTCACTTGCGAGTAGCGGAAGGCCGTCGATCGGATACCGTCGCCTGAACTTGAGTTTTTCCTCGCGTCGGATTTGCCGCTGCGCGAAACCGAGCTGCGCCAGCTCGGCCTCGCGCGGCGTTCGCAACGGGTTGTGGTCAGTTTGAGAATTGACGGCTTTGACTGGGGTGTCATTCCCGCGCGCGTGGCTGCCGCGTGCGACCGCAAGCGTGAACGAGCGCGCGCGCGTGCTGTATCCGTCATGTGGTTTCGTCGAAGCGGATCGGGCGTATTACTATGTGAAGGAACTCGCTGGATAGGATTCTCTTACGAATCGACGGTACTTCTCTGTGCCACCACGTGCCGCCCGCGCGTAATGTTGCCGGGCTTTTTCGCTGGTGTCATTCTCGCGCGCAGCTGCCGATAGAGGGCATGGCCTGAGCGAGGGCGAAGTAAATCCCGAATTTGGATCGTGATCGAGCCGTCGTTCGAGATAAGTATTCGCATCCGATCCGGGATTCCTCGCGCACGGCAGCCATGCGCGCGCGAATCATGCTTGCGCGTCGGTCGCGCGAGCTATTCGTTGTAGCCGAGGCGGCGGGAGATTTCGCCGCCCGCTTCGAGCAGCGTCGGCGCGAGCTCGGCGGCAATTCGCTCGGGCGCCATCCGATACGCCGGCCCCGCGATAGCGAGCGATCCGACCACCGAGCGCGTGTAATCGCGAATCGGGACCGCGATCGAATTCACTTCCTCGACGTATTCGCCGGCGTCGGTCGCATATCCGGTGGTGGAAACCCCGCTTAGCTGTTCGAGCAGCGCCGCGCGATCGATTATCGTACGATCGGTGAAGCGCTTCAGATGCTCGGGCAGCGCCGCACGAAGCTGCTCTTCGGTGTCGAAGGCCAGATGCGCCTTGCCGACCGCCGTGCAGTGCAGCGGCAGCGTATTGCCGATCGGCGGCGTGATTCGCACCGCGCGATCCTCAGGCTCCGCCGCCTCGAGCGGGACGACGCCGTCGCGGCGCAGAATCGCAACGTAGGTGCTTTCGCGGCATTTGCGCGCAAGCTCGGCCAGCGTCGGCCGCGCCTGGCGCACGAGTCCCATGTGATGAATATACCGCCGCCCGAGCAGCAGGCATTTGATCCCGAGCCGATAATTCTCGGTCGATTTGTTCTGCTCGATATAGCCGCGTGCTTCAAGCGTCGCGAGCAGGCGAAAGACGTTGTTCTTGTGCAGCTTGAGGCGCTTGGAAAGCTCGGTGACGCCGAGTTCGTCAACGTCGCCGAAAAATTGTTCGACCACGTCGAGCGAATGCGCAACGGATTGTATAACGTAGTTGGTCTTGTCGCGTCTGACCATCAAAGTTCCACGCGCGACGCAGCCGACGGGACCAAGCTGGAGTGGCGCTTTGGAAAAGTGTTTTACTTTAGATGGTGTGCCGAAACCAAGTCAACGGCCCTCGGTAAAATGCCGCTAAGCCGACATAAATAGCTGATTTTGCTGCATAATTCAGCCATGCCTCCAGCCGGATGCGAAGCTTACGCGATGCCGAATCCATTCCTGCCGGGATTTTTCGGAAAAATCGATGACTCGGACGATGAGCTGTTTTACATCGCGGCGACGCGTCGTGCGTCGATCAGGCCGACCGGGATCTAGCCGACATCGACCGATAGTGCTGGCGACATCGCCGTCTTGTTTCTTGTTTTCTTTCTTTTATCGAAAACGCCATTTTTCAGCGCGGAGCAAGGCGGGCAGCGCGCTCACCATTTTGGAGAAGACTCGCGCGCGACCGCAGGATCTCAAGCGCAGCAAATCCATGCGGCAGAGCCGTTTTAAGCAATTTTCGCGTCCTTTCGCTTCCCTAACGATCGTTCGGGTTTTTGCCAGATTTGTTCATGGCTGAACTGTTCAGCCTTATACTCGAATCCACTTCGTGCAAAAGTGATCGCGTGGAAGCAAACCGCTCACTATCGCGAACCCTTTTGCGTGACTCATTCCAATGGGATGCTTTCGCGGCGGGCGAGATTTCTCGCGATAAGTGCAGCGCGAAACGGTCTGCACGACGTTCTTTGCCCAGTGGCACAGGCTTTAGCCTGTGGCCTTTCTGGTCACTGGGGGAGCTTCGCTCGTCCGCAATCGACGAAGCCCCCGCAACGCGCGCGCCGGATGGGCCAAAAATCGAGCTACCAAAAAGACGCTCGAAGCGAACCCATTCGTAAGATTCATTAGCGTTTTCAAGGAGTTTATTTTTTGACGCACTAGAAAAGATACCAAACGAACCCACCGAAAAATGCCCGATATCAAAAATCCAAGGCCTCACCTTGCGCAAAATCGGGCGAAGCGCGCTGCGTTGGACGCGCGCTTGAGAATAAATTATACATCATAGGCATACATCATGAAAAATCAGGCGATGGTTAGAACCCAAATATATCTGACCCGGCGCGAGCATCAGAGCTTGCGGCGCTTGGCAAAACGCACCGGTCGTCCGCAGAGCGAGATTATTCGCGCCGCTGTGGACTACTGGCTCGAACGGAAAACGATGTCAGGGCGCGCGCAAATCCTCGACGACGTCGCAGGCCTCTGGCGCGGACGGACCGATCTGCCCGACTTCGGCGCCCTGCGGATCGAAGCTGACCGCGTCCCGCCCGTTCGCGGCCGCAGGTAGATCAGATGCCCACGCCGTCGGCCTTGCTCATCGATACTGACGTTCTTATCGACTATCTTCGCGGCGAGCCCAAGGCTCTCGCTTACCTGAAATCCGCCGCCGCGCCGCTGCGAGTCTCATGCCTTACTCTCGCTGAGTTGTACGTCGGCGTTCGAGACGGCGCCGAGCGCGAAGCGCTGGCCCGGCTTGAGGAGCTGCTCGAGCCAGTCGCGGTTGATCGCGACATCGCGGTGCAGGCAGGATTGTTCCGCCGCGAGTATGGCCGAAGTCACGGCACCGGCCTGATTGACGCCGCGATCGCGGCCAGTACGGTCGCATCGCAAAGCGCGCTGGTAACTCTCAACGCGCGCCACTTCCCGATGCTGCGCGAAGTGATTGTTCCTTACCGCAAGCCGTGATCAGATCAACTTCAGGTTCCACGATGCCTAATCCCTTTCCACCGGAATTCTTTGGACGAATCGACGACTCCGACGATGAGTTCTTTTACGCCGCGCCCCGGCGCGTCGTGCATATCGATGACGGCGCGATTGCGAAGGTCGGCGAGATCTACGCGCAGCTTCTTCCGCAGGGCGGCGCGATTCTGGATCTGATGAGCAGTTGGCGCTCGCATCTGCCGGGAAGTCTGCATCCGGCGCGCGTCGTCGGTCTGGGGATGAATCAACCTGAGATGGCGGATAATCCGCAACTGAGCGAGATCGTAATTCACAATCTTAATCGCGCGGCGCGGCTGCCTTTCGCCGACGGCGAGTTCGATGGCGCCGTGGTCACGGTTTCGATTCAATATATGATCGATCCAGTCCGAACTTTTCGCGAAGTCGCGCGGGTGCTGCGGCCGGGCGCGCCCTTCGTGGTGACCTTCTCTAACCGGATGTTCCCGACCAAGGCGGTCGCGATCTGGCATCACCTGAACGAGCGCGATCGCGTCGGCCTGGTCGCGCGGTACTTTATGGACGCGGGCGGGTTTGAGAATATGGATGCGATCGACAGGAGCGACCCGACCGATCCGCCGAGCGATCCGGTTTGGGGCGTGGTCGGTTACCGCAAGCGTGAGGTAACCATTTGATAAAGAATCGCGGGCTGCGCCATCTGGCGCTCAAGGTCAAAGACGTTGAACGCGCCAAGGCGTTCTACGAGCGCGTGTTCGGCATGAAGGTGGTCTGGCAACCCGATGCGGAAAACGCCTACCTGAGTTCGGGATGCGATAATCTCGCGCTCCATCTCGGCGACGGTGGCGACCCCGCCGCGCAGCGATTGGACCATCTGGGGTTTATCGTCGAGAGTATCGCCGAGGTGGAAGCGGGATGGCGATGGGCGCAGGCCGAGCATTTGGAAATCGTGCATCCGCTCAAGCATCATCGCGACGGCTCGGTTTCTTTCTATATCCGCGATCCGGACGGCAACGTGATCCAGGCGCTCTACGAGCCTGCCACGAGTCCAATCCGGTTCACTTCGTAACGGGCGCACCTGCGCCGGAGAATGATCGATGCTCAAAGGCCGCGCAACCGCTCCGGCGTCGGCAGAGTACGCCAGCCGATTCCCTAATCTGCCCGGAAATTTCCGCCCGACGCTCGGGCTCAGCGTCTCGTCGATCGGAAGCGGCACCTATCTTGGCGAACCCGATGCCGAGACCGACGCGGATTACGAAGCGGCGCTCGCCGCGGCGCTCGCCGGGGGAATCAACCTGATCGATACGGCGGTGAACTATCGCTTTCAGCGCAGCGAGCGGACGATCGGGAAGGTCCTCGCTGCGATGATTGCGGCGGGCACGATCAAGCGCGAGGAGATCGTCGTCGCGACCAAGGGCGGCTACATCACGTTCGACGGCGAGGTGCCGCCCGACCCGCGTGGATGGTTCGAGGAACATTACATCCGCAACGGAATAGTCACTCCCGGCGACATGGTCGAGGGCTCGCACTGCATGACGCCCAAGTGGCTCACGACGATGCTCGAGATGTCGCGCACTAACCTCGGCCTCGAGACCATCGATATCTACTACATCCATAATCCCGAGACTCAGCTCGGCGAGGTCTCGCGTGCGGAGTTCCTCAAGCGGACGCGCGCGGCGTTCGAGGCGCTCGAGGCGGCTGTCGCGGCCGGAAAGATTGGAGTCTATGGAATCGCGACCTGGAACGGCTTGCGTGCGCAACCGACCGAGCGCGGATTTCTATCTCTGGACGAACTCTGGCGGCTGGCGCACGAAGTTGCCGGCGACGCGCATCACTTTCGCGCGCTGCAGCTTCCCTACAACCTCGCGATGCCCGAAGCGGTCACCCGCTCGAATCAGACCGTCGGCAACCAGAAGGGCACTACCCTGACCGTCGCGGGCGCGATGGGCCTGGGTGTATGCGCCAGCGCCTCGCTCCTGCAAGGGCGGCTTGCGAAAGGACTACCGGAGATTCTCGGCGAAACTTTTCCAAATTTTTCATCCGACGCGCAGCGCTCGATTCAATTCGTCCGCTCGACGCCGGGAGTAAACGTCGCGTTGGTTGGAATGAAGAGCGTCGAGCACGTGCGCGACACGCTCGCCGCGGCATCGCATCCACCGGCGAGCGTCGATGAACTGATGAAGCTCTTCCGCCCGTCCGACGAAAGGAAGTAGGCGGACGCGGAATCGTCATTGGTGTCACGCGGCGTGCTTGTGGTCCGCGAGGACTTCGTCGATCGCGTGCCGAGCGATGACGACGCCGTGAGGGTTGGATTCCAGGTAGTACGGGATGAAGATCAATCCCCACGACAGCGCCCATCCGCGGCCTCGCGCCCAAGTCGCGTCATCGACCGATAGCGCCGCGCGGAACGTATCCCGGCTTTCACCGGAGAAGAGGATCCACGCGGGCATCAAGTCGCACGCGGGATCGCCCACAGCTAAACCGCCAAAGTCGATAACCGCGCTGAGCCGGCCTCCTTCAACCAGCAGATTTCCGGGCAGAAGATCTCCGTGAATCCACACGGGATGTTCCTCCCACTGCGGCGTTTCAAGGGCTGCCTCCCATGCTGCCGTCACTGCGGCTGTATCAAGCATTCCTTTCAGGCTTGCGATCGCGGTCCGCGTCGCGCCTTCTCGCGTTGCCAGCGGCGCGCCACGGCCAAAATTGTGCGCTCCGGGGAACGGCCCGCCCGTCGGATCGATCCGGTGCAGGGCGGCTACGAACTGCGCCAGTGCGACCGCCGCCGCGCGCAGATCCGTGAGGCGCTCGATCGCCGCGTTCTTGCCTCCGAGCCATCGGTATACCGACCAATGCCAGGGGTAGCCCTCGCCAGGAATTCCCCTCGCGAGCGGGACGGAGATCGCAAGCGGCAAGTGCGGAGCGAGTCGCGGGAGCCACAGATGCTCCTTATCCAGTTGAGTGGTGACCCGTTGGGTGCGCGGCAGCCGCACGGCCAGGTCGTCGCCGAGCCGATAGAGAGCGTTGTCTGTCCCGATCGAGACTGCCGGCTCGATCGGAAGATTTGCCCATTGCGGAAACTGCGCTGCGAGCAACCGGCCAACCAGAGAGACGTCGGTGTCCACCTCGTCCGCATGCATCTTACTGGCGCACATGGGGATCCCTTTGACCTACCGCCAGCAAGACGCCGAACTCATGAGCCGGCTATCAACTAGACCGCCTTGGCGGAAGATCTTCGAGCCGAACCCCGCGTCCGGCCCTCAGCGCGTCCCGCGCGGCGGCCACCCGCCGCACAAACTCGCGATCGTGCTCGAGGCGATAGTCGAACCAGTCGTCTTCATTTTCGAATCCGATCAGCACGCCAGCCGCTTTTCCGTGGCGCGTGATAATAATTTCCCCAGACGCCGCAAGGCGCAGAAATCGCGACAGGTCGTCCTTGAGTTCAGCCAGAGCGATCTGGCGGATCGGGCGTTCCGCGATCGAGGAGCCAGCGCGACGCTTCGGCTTTTGTGACGATCGCGAGGATTTCAACCGTTTCGGCGGTGACATCATAGAAAACTCTCACTTCTCCCACCCGCAGCCGATACTGTGGCTGGGTCAAGCCTCGCAGGCGTTTTATCCGACTCTTGCTCACCAAGGTCGGTTGGTTTCGCAAATGGCGTTCGAGCGCGTCACGGACCGCGGCGCGCCGATAAGCAGGCAGGGCGCGGTAGGCATTTGCCGCCTCCGGGGCCAAGACGATCTCATAGCGCATCTGGCCAGAGTCTAGCCAGAATTCTAGAACGGTCAAAGTGATTGCAGATCGATTCCGAACCGACTCCTACCGACCAGCCTCAAGTCCCTTTTCTCTTGCCGGAGGTCGAAAGGATATATTCTGCCGACGCTAGCGCTCGACCACCTGGTCCCTGAGACTGGAAAACAGCGCGCCGAGGTCTCTGCTCTCCGGCTCCGCGACTTTGAATTTGACGAGCGCGCGCTGAAGGTGATCCAGAGACATCGTCCATTCGTCCGCGCTGATCCCCAAACCCGCGTGCGCGGTCTTCATATCTCTGCCGAGATAAAAAGTCGGACCGTCAGTCGCCGCGCAGAGGTAATCAAGCGTGAGCTGGCGGGTGCGCTTGCGCGATTCGTAACTCGCCGTGAACCGCGCCATCCGAGGATCGGACGAGAGCGATCGAAGGAACTCATCGACGACGGCCGCGAGCACATCGTAGCCGCCAATCCGTTTGTAGAGCGTCTTTTCCGATGCCATTCGACGTAACCTCTACGACCGTAACTATTTTGCGTTCTCGGGTGAAGTCGCCTCACGGAGAGCGGCACGAGCAAGAATGCGCGTCGAGTCCAGGATCGGCAACGGAGAGTCGGCCGCGCTGATGAGCAACGGGATCTCGGTGCAGGCCAGCGCGACCGCATCGCAGCCGTTGTCCCCAAGCTCGCGGATTACACTTTGAAAATACGCGCGAGACTCCGGATGGAAGCGCGCATACACTAACTCATCGTAAATGATCTGATTGATTCGCTGACGCTGTTCCACGTTCGGAACACGGCAGTCGATGCCCGCTGCTGCCAGCTTCAAACGATACACCGGACCTTCCATCAGGAAGCGCGTTCCGAGAATGGCGATCCGCGTGAAGCCGCGCCGCCGAGCCTCATCGGAGACTTCCTCGGCGATGTGGATCCACGGCGCAGGTGAACGCTCGCGGACAAGATCGAGCCCCTGGTGAACCGTGTTGTCGGGACAGATCAGCAGCTCTGCTCCGGTCCGGACGAGCCTAGCCGCCGACTCGAGCATCATCTCACCCAGGGCGTCCCAGCGGTCATCGTCGATAAGGCGCTGATAGCTACTAAGAGAAAAGCAGTGCAGGCTAATCTCCGGATGCTCATGCGGGCCGAGAATAGACGCGCCTTCGAGACAGATCGTGCGGTAACAAAGCGCTGCGCCTTCCGCACTAACCGCGACAATGCCGATGTGCTTCATAGATCTGTAGAGACCAGCGCGACGTTATCACGTCGGCGCGCGAGCGAGCATCCGGCGGCCAAAGAGGAGGCGCGGGGCGCCGTTACTATTTTCAGCGCGGTTCCGGCCGGGGTAAGGTAACCGGAATGCGCTGCACGAAGTGCGAGTTCGAGAATCCGCCTGGATTCAAGTTCTGTGGCCAATGCACCGCGCCGCTTCAGGGCGAGACGGGAAGCGCAAAGCCCGAATCGACGCGCGAGAACCCGGTCGCTGCGGTCCGCGTGGCGGCTGAGCGAGCGGATGTAACCGCGCTCGAAGGCGAGCGCAAGACCGTCACGGCGCTGTTCGCCGACATCAAGGGCTCAACGGAGCTCGAGCAGGACCTCGATCCCGAAGAGGCGCGCGCAATTATCGATCCGGCGCTCAAGCTGATGATCGATGCGGTCCGCAGATACGACGGATACATCGTGCAATCGACCGGCGACGGCATCTTCGCGCTGTTCGGCGCTCCGGTCGCGCACGAGGACCATCCGCAGAGAGCTTTGTACGCCGCTCTGCGGATGCAGGATGGCGTGCGTGGTTATGCCGACAAGCTGCGCGCCGACGGCCGCGCGCCGATTCAGATTCGGGTCGGAGTGAACACGGGCGAAGTCGTGGTGCGATCGATCACGACCGGAGAGGGTCATGTCGAATATACGCCGATTGGCCACACCACCAATCTCGCCTCGCGGATGCAGACGCTCGCGAATCCCGGCTCGACCGTAATCGCCGAGAGCACGCGCAAGCTGGTGGAAGGATATTTCGCGCTCAAGCCGCTCGGGCCGACCAGGATCAAAGGCGTCAGCGAGCCGGTCAATGTTTATGAAGTGACGGGGCTGGGACCACTGCGCACGCGGCTCCAGCGCTCGGCTGGCCGAGGACTTACCAGGTTCGTCGGGCGCGAGCGCGAGATGGAGGCGATGCGAGCCGCAGCCGAGCAGGCGCGCGCCGGCCATGGTCAAATCGTTGCGGCGATGGCCGAGGCCGGCACCGGCAAGTCGCGCCTGTTTTTCGAGTTCAAGGCCAAGCACCAAGCGGGCTGGATGGTGCTCGAGACTTTTTCCGTCTCTCACGGGAAAGCGTCTGCGTATCTGCCCATAATCGAGTTGCTACACGGCTACTTCCGCATCGCCTCGGATGACGACGCGCGCACCCGGCGCGAGAAGGTCGCTGGAAAGGTCGCCATTCTAGACCGGGCGTTGGAAGACACGCTGTCCTACCTGTTCGGCCTTCTTGGGATCATCGAGGGCGACGATCCGCTGGCGCAGATGGATGGGCAGGTGCGCAGGAGGCGCACGCTCGAGGCGATCAAGCGGATATTGCTGCGCGAGTCGATGAATCAGCCGCTGATGGTGATCTTCGAGGACCTGCACTGGATCGACGAGGAGACGCAGGCATTCTTGAATCTCCTCGCCGACTCGATCGGCACGGCAAAAATCCTGCTGCTGGTCAATTACCGTCCCGAGTACTCGCATCAGTGGGGCTCGAAGACCTACTACATTCAGTTGCGGCTCGATCCGCTGGGCAAAGAATCCGCCGAGGAGATGTTGTCCGCTCTGCTCGGCGACATTATCGAACTCGCGCCACTCAAGCGGCTGATTATCGAGAAGACCGAGGGCAATCCCTTCTTCATGGAAGAGACAGTGCAGGTCCTATTTGACGAGGACACGCTGGTGCGTGACGGCGGCGCGGTGAAGCTCACCCGGTCGCTGGCGGAGTTGAAGATTCCGCCCACGGTGCAGGCTATCCTCGCCGCGCGTATCGACCGCCTGCCGCAGGATGCCAAAGACCTGCTGCAGACGCTTGCGGTAATCGGACGCGCCTTTCCGCTGTCGCTGATTCGCGCGGTGGTCTCGATCCCGGATGACAAGACCAGGCGACTGCTCGATGACCTCCAGCTCGGCGAGTTCATCTACGAGCAGCCTGCCATCGCCGATTCTGAATACATTTTCAAGCACGCGCTGACCCAGGAGGTCTCGTACAACTCGGTACTGATGGAGCGGCGCAGACAACTTCATGGACGAATCGGCGCGGCTCTAGAGGGGATTTACGCAAATTCGATCGACGACCACGTTGACGAACTGGCCCATCATTACAGCGGAAGCGGCAGCGCGATGAAGGCGCTTGAGTATTACGAGCGTGCCGGGCGGCAAGCGGCTCAGCGCGCGGCCTATACGGAAGCGGTACGAGACCTAAGCGCCGCCGTGGAACTGCTGAAGACCCAGCCCGAGAATCCGGAACGCGATCAGCGGGAACTTGGCTTACAAACCAGTCTTGGGCCGCTCTTGATGATTACGAAGGGATGGGCGGCGGCGGAAACGGGGCGGGTTTACCTTCGCGCGCACGAGCTGGCCCAGACCCGCGGCAGTGCGGCGCAGCATTTCGCCTCGATCCTGGGGTTGTTCGGAATCACCTTTGTCGGCGGCAGACTGCGGGCGGCTCAGGAATGGGAAGCGCAAATTCTGAACTTCACCAAGGAGCACCGCGAGCCGGCATTTATGCTGGAAGCTGAACACACGCGTTGGAGTACGGCGTTCACGCTGGGGAACCTGGTGGAGGCGCAGAGTCACATCGAGAAGGGGCTGGCGCTGTGCCGGCAACTTGATCGCTCTCGGGTCGAGCCTACCGCTCACGATCCAGCGGTGTGCGGCCTGAGTTGGAGTGCTCTCGCCTGGTGGTTGCAGGGTTTTCCTGATTCGGCGCGACGCGATATGGACAAATCCCTCTCCGTGGCGCGTGAGGTTCGCCACCTACCCACAGTCGCGTATGCACTCAAGAACAAGGCTCAGTTGCATCAGACGATGAGAGAGCTGGACGCGGCATTGGAACTCGCCGACGCGACAATAGCTATCTCCGAGCAAGAAGGCTTTCCGTACTATCTGACTTCGGCACAAATTATACGCGGATGGGCGTTGGCCGAGATCGGTCAGGTGGAACCGGGTCTGCGTCAGATGAGAGATGGTTTGGCGGCTTTGACGGCCACCGGCGTTGGATTATGGCTCACAAACTCTCTGGCAACATTGGCCGAAGCGTGCGGAACAGCCGGCCAGATTAGTGAAGGGCTGGATGCTCTAACAGAGGCTCTGGACCTGACGGAAAGAGACGGTGAACGCTGGTGGGAAGCGGAGATCGTCCGGCTGCGAGGCGAGTTGCTGCTCAGGCAAAGCGATTCCAATTCCGCCGAGGCCAGAAGCTCCTTTGAGCGCGCGATTCAGATCGCTCGCAAGCAGGATGCGAAATCGTTGGAGTTGCGCGCCACGGCAAGTCTCGCTCGACTGTTCGCGAAGCAGGGCAAGCGCGACGAGGCGCGCGCGATGCTCGCGGAGATCTACAACTGGTTCACCGAGGGGCTCGACACCTTCGACCTGAAGGAGGCGAAGAAGCTGCTCGAGGAACTCAGCGCCTGATCAGACGCTCTCTGGGCCAGAAGGCTCGGCAACGCTCGGCCCCCAAATGGAACCAGATCGCGTCCCTGCTCGATTGGCCCGCGCTCAGCGCGGCGGCGCGGAGGCGAGCATACGCCGTCCGAAGATGAGGCGCTGGATGCCGGTTACTATTTCTAGCGCGGTCATCGCGTAGCACAGGATTGGACCGGCATGGCGGAGAAATCCGATGGACTCGACGCTGGCGAGGATCACGAAGAACACGAGCGCCTCGGTGCGTTCGAGGATTCCCGGTGGATAATCGATCAGCTTGGGGCCATGGCGCTCGAGCGCCGCGCCGACCGCGAGGAACACGGTGATATTCACGTACCAGCTTCCGACCAGCGCGAGCGCGGGAAAGTAAAGCTCGGCGTGCCCCCATGCGATCCCGATTATCACCGCGGTTTCGACCACGCGGTCCGAGACCAGATCGAAGACGCCGCCGAGCGCGCTCGGCGCGGCGCACTCGCGCGCGATTGTGCCGTCGATCGCGTCGCACGCGGCGCTGAGCGCGAGCAGCAGGATTCCCCATCCTGCGGAGCCTTTCGCGAACGCCATTCCCGCCGCGATTCCGGTGATCGCGGCGAGCGCGGTGGCGATGTTGGCGCTCACGCCGACGCGAAACATCGCGCGCGCCAGCACCGACTGAATCTTCCGGATGTCCGAGCTCTCGCCGAGGATCGTGTCGAGCATCGCGATGCGCTCAGTCGGCCGCGCGGGTTTCGAGTTGCTCTAGAGTCAACCCGCGCGTCTCCGGCGCGAAGCGCCAGACCAGCAGCGCGCCGATTACCGGACCGATCGAAACGATCGCAACCGCGTTGCCGAGCCCGCCGACCGAATTCGACAGCGCGCCGATCGTAAACGGCGTCAGAAGACTGGCGATCTGTCCGAAGAGTTGCACGGTCATGCTGTAGGAAGTCGCGCGGATTTCAGTCGGAAACAGCTCCGCCGAATAAGTCGCGGTCGCGGTGCGCGCGCATTGAAAAGCGAACACGGTGATCACCAGCGCCGTCAGAATCGCGGTGTGGCTCTGGGTCTGGAACAGCGCGAGGATCGCCACTGCGCCGACGACGTAACTTATCCCGGTCGTGGGCTTGCGCCCGAATCGATCCAGCGCCCATCCGGCGGCGATATTCCCGAGCGCGCCGATCACGTATGCCAGCACGATCGCATGGCCTACCTGCGGCGAAGACCAGTGATGATCGCGCTTGGCGTAGAGGGCGAAAAATGTGACCGCGGGAGCGCCGACTATGCCCACGCAGTTCCACAGCAGCGCGACCAGCAGCACGCGGCCGCGATAGGGTCCGCGAATCGGTTCCAGCGCGTTGCGCAGCGCGGCGACGACCTCGCCGATAGCGCTGGTCGGCGGGCGGGCAGCCTTAAGCGCTTCAAAGCGCGCGGTTTCTTTCAGTCCGCGGCGCAGAAAAGCGACCAGCAGCAGCGGAAGGACTCCGATGAAATACATCCCGCGCCAACCCCATCGCGAATCCGCCACGACGCCGTACAGTTCGCCGCCCGCGACCACCCCGAACAGGCCGACCGTTTGCAGCGCGGCAATTCCGCGTCCGCGCAGGTTGTCGGGAAACTCCTCGCTGACCATGATGATCGCGATACTGAATTCCGCCGACAGGAATAGCTGCGCCAAGCTCTGGAAAATCGTAAAGCTGCCGAGCCCGCTCGAAAGCGCGGTCAGCAGCGTGAACAGCGTATAGAATAGAACCGTCCCCGAAACGATCGGCTTGCGCCCGATCCGGTCCGACGCCATTACCAGCACGAACGCGGCCATCCCGCCCAGCCGAACCAGCGACGCGAGCGTTCCGATCGCGCGATTATCTAGATGGAAGGTGCGTGCGATATCGGGCGTGCAGAGGTGAAAGATGGTGACGTCGTAGCCTTCAAAGACGGTTACGGACATCAGCAGGCCGATCAGCATCCACAGGTAGCGGGGCGAGCGTGGAGCGAGGTCGAGCGCAAC
Source organism: Binataceae bacterium (SeqCode) (assembly GCA_035531855.1). Taxonomy (GTDB): domain Bacteria; phylum Desulfobacterota; class Binatia; order Binatales; family Binataceae; genus JBARDN01. Next base: position 106 of record DATKSB010000249.1, on the reverse strand, counting down.
TGCGGCGGGCCCGCCGGAGGCTGAAGATTCTGGGTTGTTTTGTGGAGGATTCACACGGAAAATCTCAGAGGCGACCAAGCTCCCAAATTGCCGCGTCCAGAGCAAG
>DATKSB010000248.1:0-8375 GCA_035531855.1 Binataceae bacterium (SeqCode) | reverse complement strand
GAGGGCACGGCCGGAGCGCTGCTCGGACTGTTTCCCGCCGGGATCGATCTTAAGGCCGAGGAGCTTAAGCTGCTGCGCAGCCAGGTGGCGGGATTCTACGATCCGCACGCACACCAGATGGTGCTGGTTGAGGGGGCGGAAGATATCGGGTTCCTGAACAACGCCGCCGAATTTGCCGTGCAGCGCGATCTGGTCGGCGAGATGCTGCTGGCGCATGAGCTGACTCATGCCCTGCAGGATCAGAATTTCAATCTCGGCGATCGGCTCGAGGCGCTGAAGGACGAAGACGATCGCGCGCTCGCGCTCAAGTCGGTGGCGGAGGGCGACGCGACTATCGCAGGGATGGCGTATGTGACCGGAACGATGGACGACGCGACGCTCGACACGATTACGAGTCAACTCGATCAGCTTCCCAGGATTTTCGCGCAGGAGACTCCCGGGACGCCCGAGGGTCTGAGCGCGCCGCTGCTCTTTGAATATTCCGAGGGCGTCAAGTTCGTGGCCAAAGCCTATCGGCGCGGAGGGTGGACCGCGGTTGACGCGCTTTACGCCAAGCCGCCTGAATCTTCGCATCAGATAATTCATCCCGAAGCGTATTTCGATACTCCGGTCGCGCCGCTTACGGTGTCGATCAGCGGCTACCAGGCGACGATGCAGTCGTGGAAAGAAGTGGACGATTTCACTCTGGGCGAACTTCTGGTGCGGGTAATCCTCGAGCGCAATCTGAAAAAAAATCCGACCGAAGACCCGGCGCAGCTTGCGCTGGCGGCGCGATGGGCGGGCGACCGCTTCGTTGTCCTGCAAGATGAACGCGCGATCTCCGTGGTCGGAATTATCGCGTTCGCCGATGACGGCGCCGCCGATCAATTCGCGATCCTGTACGCCCGGCTGCTCGATCGGCTGCTCGGCTCGACCGCGCACGAGATCGACTACCGGGAAAACGCGGTGCTGATCGTGATCGGCGAAGCCGCGCACTACATGGGCGTGCTGGGACCGTCGCTCTGGCGCGCGAGCACGATCGGCGGCCATCCGGTCGCGAACGCCGCGATGGCGGGGATGCCGGGAGATACGTCACCGAATCATCCTTGATTCGCGCGCGCGAAGTTTCAAAGGGGACGGCGCATGAGGCGGTTGAACATTCTGACGGCGGCGGCGGCACTCGCGCTCGCCACGGCTGCCCAGGCGAAAACGATTCAGGGCATCCTAAATCCCGAAGAGACCCGGACCGTTACCGAGCGTGTGCAGAAGATTCGCGCGCTCAAGTTCGAGCATCCGGTTCCGTTCTCGTATCTCACAGTTGACCAGTCGCAAGCGCGGCTTCGGGCCGAACTCGCGCGCGATACGACGCCGGCCGAGCTTGAACTAGAAGCGCGGGAGGGCGAGTTGGCCGGCCTCTATCCACCGAACACCGATCTCGCGAGAGATAATTTGACGATGCTCAAGTCGCAGCTCGCCGGTTTTTACGATCCGCGACGCAAGGACATGGTCATTATCGAGCGGCCGGTTTCCGCGAATCCGGCGGTGAATCCGCGTCTGATCGAGTATGCGCTGAAGCTGCGCACGGCGGGGGTTTTGTCGCACGAGCTGACGCACGCTTTGCAGGATCAGCATTTCGACATCCAGGCCGAACAGAAAGCCGCGCTCGGCAACGCCGACCGCGAACTCGCGCTGCACGCTCTGATCGAAGGCGACGCGACGCTGTCCGGCTTCTGCTCTGTCGTGGGCCGCGCCGACGATTCGACGATCGGCTACTTCCTCGATAACAGCGCGGACGCGAGCGTGATTTTCCTGGGCAGCGCCAAGGGTCTGGGAGTGCAGATGCGCAAGCTGCTGATCTTCCCGTACCTCGACGGCGCGCGCTTTGTCGCGCAGGCGTACCATCGGGGCGGCTGGGCGGCGGTCGATGCGATCTACCGCAACCCGCCGCGGTCCTCGCGCCAGATACTTCATCCGGAGATGTATTTCGATCATCCGGAAGCACCGGTTGAGGTGCATGTCGCAGGCTACGAAAAGATTCTCGCGGCGTGGAAAATAGCCGACGAAGATACCTTTGGCGAACTGGTCTTGAGAATGGTGATCGAGCACTGGATCGGCGAGCAGACTCCCTACGTCGCGGCGGCGGACGGATGGGCCGGCGACAGGTTCGTAGCTCTGCGGAAATCGACCGACCTGACTCTGGCGTGGATTATCGCGTTTCACAATCCGGGGCAGGCCGAAAATTTCGCGGCGTTGTATCCGCGGATTCTCGCCAAGTCGCTGCCGGGCCTGACCGCGCGCCACGTTGAGCGCAAGGGGAACGCCGTGCTGGTGCTGATCGGCGACGGCGCAATTCGCTTTCACGAACTCGCGCCCGCGATTTGGAAATCGAGCACGATCGGCGGCCATCCGATCGCAGACGCGGCGATAGCGCAACCTCCCTGGATGATTCGGAATCAGGCCTGAAGCAGCGCGCGCGCTTTTTCGATCAGCACCCGTTCGTTGGCGTAGCTGGCGCGGCCCACCGCCGCGTCGATCGGCACCCAGGCGACTTCGTCAATCTCGCCGTCGTGATTGGCGGTGTCGCCGCCCGCGAACTCCATCAGAAAGAAATGCACTCGCTTGCTGACCCGCGTGATCGTGCCACGGCGCTTGTCGCGCCAGGAAAAAACATACGCCACGTCGCCGAGCGCGCGGACCCCCGTGACCTCAAGGCCGGTCTCCTCGCGAACCTCGCGAATCGCGGCGCGTTCGGTGCTCTCGTCTTTTTCGATATGGCCCTTGGGAAGAGCCCAGGCGTCCGAACCATGGGGACGGATCATCGCGATCTCGATCCCGCGCTCGCTGGAACGCCACACGATTCCGCCGGCCGAGACTTCGCGACGAACCGGAATCCGTCGGCGCGCGGTGGCAGGCTGGTTGGGTTTGGTTTTAGATCTGCGAGGCATCTTGGTCTTCCGATTTTGCCTTCCAATCGGCTCTTCCATTCTAGCCTACATCGCCCAGGCTGAACCCATGCGCGAGCATCTGGCGGATCGCTCGACGTGCGCCTTGCGAGGCCGGCGCCTTGAGTCCGGGGTCGCGCCGGAGCCAGTTCTCGGCCATCGCGCGCGCCTTTTCGATCAAAAGCGGATCGCGCACCAGGTGGACGAACTTGAGCGGCAATGCGCCAGTCTGGCGCGCGCCGAGCAAATCGCCGGGGCCGCGAATCCGCAAATCCTCGCGCGCGACTTCGGCGCCGCTGGCGCACTTGATCATTATGCGCAGGCGCTCGAGTGCGCTCTGGTCGGCCTCGCGCGAGGCGACCAGAAAGCATCGCGAGGTCGCGCGTCCGCGCCCTACCCTGCCGCGGAGCTGATGCAACTGCGCAAGGCCGTATCGCTCGGCGGCGACAATCACGATCGCCGACGCCTCGGGCACGTCGATTCCCACTTCGACCACGGTGGTGGAAACCAGCACCTGGATCGCGCCATCGCGAAAATCGCGCATCGCCGCTTCCTTGTCGTTCGCGCGCATCCTGCCGTGCAGAATTGCGATCTTGTATTCGCCAAGCGCTCCTCGCGCCAGGCGCTCGGCCATCGCGGTGACCGAGCGCACCTCGTCATCGTCGGCGTCTTCGGCGCTTTCGATCCGGGGCAGCACGTAGTAGGCGCGGTTTCCGGCGCGCAGCTCTTCGCGGACGACCGCGTCAAGCCGATCGAGATCGGCTTCGGTGAAAATCTCAGTCCCAATCGGGGTGCGGCCGGGCGGCAGCTCGTCGAGAAACGAAACCTCCAGGTTCGCAAACAGCGAGAGCGCGAGGCTGCGCGGAATCGGCGTCGCCGTCATCATCAAGAGATTCGCCTCCGCGCCGAGCGCCTTCAACCGCGCGCGATCGAACACACCAAAGCGATGCTGCTCGTCGATCACGCCAAGACCGAGGCGGCGAATCTTCACGCGCTCCTGGATTATCGCGTGGGTGCCGAACACGATCGGCAGCGCACCCGACTCGAGGGTTCGAAGCGTCGAGGTGCGCGCTGCGCCAGTGACTTTCGCCGTCAGCAGTCCGGCCACGATCCCGAGCCTCCCGCACAGGCTCTGGAAGCTTGCGTGATGCTGCTCCGCCAGAAGCTCGGTGGGCGCCATGATCGCGGCCTGGTAGCCGGCTTCGACTGCGCGCAGCGCCGCCCAGAACGCGACGATAGTCTTGCCGCTACCGACGTCGCCCAACAACATCCGGTTCATCTGCGAGGGCCGCTCGAGGTCGGCGGCGATCTCCCCGAGCGCGCGCGACTGCGCACCGGTCAGCGCGAACGGCAGATCACCCAACCATCGCGAGGTAACGGGTCCGGCGCCGGCAAGCGCGATGCCCGATCGCACGGCGGCGCGCTCGCGTTCCAGACATAAAGCCAGCTCAAATGCGAACAGCTCGTCGAACGCGAGCGCCAGATGCCCCGGCGACTCGCCTCGATTGAGCGCCGCGCAATCCGCATCGGAAGGAGGCTCGTGCAGGTAGCGTAGCGCCTCGGACATCGATAATGAATGTGCCCCGCGCAACTCGTCGGGCAGCGCACCACGGATTTGCTCACCCGCGCCGGCGAGCGCTTTTTCGACCAGCGACGCAAACAGCCGCTGGCCGATCGACGCAGGCAGCCGGTACGCCGGACGCACCGGAGGCGGCTCGCCCGACGACAGCAAATGAAGCTCGGGTTGAACGAGCTCGAGGCCGCCGTCGGCATTGGCGCTCACGCGGCCGTGCGCGAGCACCCGCTGGTCCGACGGCATCCGCCCGCGCATGTAGGCAGGCAGATTAAACCACACCAGACGAACGCGCGCCCCGCCCTGTTCGGTAAGTAAACCGCTGGCGAGCCGGCGCCATCGCGATCCGCGCATCGGCCGCTCAGAAATCTTTCCAAGTTCGCCCGCGACGGTCACGGTCGCGCCCGGAGCAAGCTCCGTCAGGCTGGTCATCCCGCGCCAATCCTGGTAACGCGAGGGTAGATGAAAAATCAGATCGCGCAGCGTCAGGATTCCGCGCGCGGCCATCGCGGCGGCGCGCTTGGGACCGACCCCCTGCAGATCCGCCACGGGAGTATCAAGCAAAAGTGCGGGCCGAGCCGCGGCTGCTTGCTTGGCGCTACCGGCTGTGACTGCGCGCATCGGCTTCCAGAGCCCTCGGGCGCGGCACTCTAGCCACGATTATAGTCCTGCAAAGCGCGAACCTCGAAAACTTGGGACTTGAGCGCCGCAATTCCTTGCACCGCCGCCTCCGCTCCCGCCATCGTGGTGAAATACGGCAGCCGCATTTCGAGCGCAGTGCGGCGAATCGAAAACGAGTCCGCGGTGCCACTCTGGTCGGGCGTGTTGATCACCATCGCAATTTTTCCGGCGCGCATCGAATCGACGATATGCGGGCTGCCATCGAGCACCTTGTTGATCGTTTCGCACTGGTAGCCGAGCGTCTCAATGGCGCGCGCGGTGCCGCGGGTTGCGACCAGGCGCAGGCCCATGTCGATCAGGCCGCGCGCGATAGGACCAAGCTGCGGCTTGTCGTCGTCGCGCACGCTGATGAAGACGCGGCCGTCGAGCGGCAGATCCGATGAAGCGGCAAGTTCCGCCTTCGCGAACGCCATCGCGAAAGTGGTATCGATTCCCATCACTTCGCCGGTCGATTTCATTTCCGGGCCGAGAATTGTATCCACCCCTTGAAAGCGCGCGAATGGGAAAACCGATTCTTTGACCGCGACATGGCTCGGCACGCGCTCGGAGGTGAAACCCAGGGCGGCGAGCTTCTTGCCGGCCATGACCAGCGCGGCGAGCTTCGCGAGGGGAACGCCAATCGCTTTGCTGACGAACGGAATCGTACGGGAAGCGCGGGGATTCACTTCGAGAATGTAAATCTCGCCGCGGAAAATCGCATACTGCACGTTGATCAACCCGACGACGCCCAATTCGCGCGCGAGCTTGCGCGTGTGATCCATCAGATCGCGCTGCATCGTGGCGGAAAGCGAACGCGGCGGAAGCGCGCACGCGCTGTCGCCCGAATGAATTCCCGCGTGCTCGACGTGTTCCATGATTCCTCCGATCACAACCGTGTCACCGTCGGCGATTGCGTCCACGTCAACCTCGATCGCGCCCTGGAGGTAACGATCGACCAGCAGCGGATGGCGCTCCGAGGCTTCAAAGGCCTGCGCGACGTAGCGGCGCAGCGAAGGTTCGTCGGCGATCACTTCCATCGCGCGGCCACCAAGAACATACGACGGGCGAATGAGAACGGGATATCCGATCCGGTTCGCTCCGGCGACAGCTTCATCCAGTCCGCGAACCAGGATTCCGCGCGGCTGCTTGAGCCCGAGCTTTTCGACCACGGCGTTGAAGCGTTCGCGATCTTCTGCGCGATCGATCGCGTCGGGAGGCGTGCCGAGGATCGTCACTCCCGCGCGCGCCAGCGGCACCGCGAGCTTCAGCGGAGTTTGTCCGCCGAACTGAACGATCACGCCCATCGGCTTTTCGCGCTCCGCGATCGCCATCACATCTTCAAAAGTCAGCGGCTCGAAATACAGACGATCGGAGATATCGTAATCGGTCGAGACGGTCTCCGGGTTGCAATTCACCATGATCGTTTCGAAGCCGGCTTCCTTGAGCGCCAGACTCGCGTGAACGCAACAGTAGTCGAACTCAATTCCCTGCCCGATTCGGTTAGGACCGCCGCCAAGAATCATCACCTTCTGCCGGTCGGTCGGGCGCGCTTCATCCTCGCCCTCGTAGGTCGAATAGAAATACGGAGTGAAGGCGTGGAACTCGGCGCCGCAAGTATCGACAGTCTTGAAAACCGGCAGAACGTTCAATTCGCGGCGGCGCGCGGCGATTTCCGCTTCCTCACAGCCGCGCAGATCAGCGATTCTGCGATCGGCAAAACCCATCGCCTTGAACTCGCGAAAGTAGGCCTCCGAAAGCGGCTCCGCGGCGACACGCGTTTCTGCTTCGACGATGTCCGCGACAGCATCGATGAACCATGGATCGATTTTCGAGAGCTGATAAATTTCGCCGCGCGAGATTCCGAGCCGCACCGCATCGGCCAGATGGTAGAGGCGATGGCTGCTCGCGGTTGCGACCTGAGTGCGAATTTCCGCGAGCCGTGCCGAGCGGTTTGTATCGGTGAGATCGGATTCGAGGCCGAAGGAGCCGATTTCGAGCGAGCGCAGCGCCTTCTGCAGCGATTCTTTGAAGGTGCGCCCGATTGCCATCGCCTCGCCGACAGATTTCATTTGCGGTCCAAGCTCGTCGGCGGCGCCGCGGAATTTCTCAAAGGTGAAACGCGGAATCTTGGTCACCACGTAATCGATGGTCGGCTCGAAGCATGCCGGCGTCATCCGCGTGATGTCGTTGGGAATTTCGTCGAGACGGTAACCCACCGCCAGGCGCGCAGCGATTTTGGCGATCGGGAATCCGGTCGCCTTCGACGCAAGCGCAGAGCTGCGCGAGACCCGCGGATTCATTTCGATTATCGCCATCCGGCCGGTGCGCGGCTCGACCGCGAACTGGATATTCGATCCTCCGGTATCGACGCCAATCTCGCGGATGATCCTGAGCGCGGCGTCGCGCATGAGCTGATATTCCTTGTCGGTGAGCGTCTGCGCGGGCGCGACGGTAATCGAGTCGCCAGTATGCACGCCCATCGGATCGAGATTTTCGATCGAGCAGATGATCACGACGTTGTCCGCCATGTCGCGCATCACTTCCAGCTCGAATTCCTTCCAGCCCTCGATCGATTCCTCGATCAGCACTTCATGAATTGGCGACATCTCGAGGCCCCACGCGGCTTTGGCGCGATATTCCTCGAGCGTGCGCGCGATCGATCCTCCGGTGCCGCCCAGGGTGCGCGACGGACGGATGATCAGCGGAATCCCGAGTTCGGTGCGGACTCGCTCCGCGTCTTCCATCGAATGCGCAATCGCGGAGCGCGGAACTTCGAGGCCAATCTTGATCATCGCATGCTTGAAGAGATCGCGATCCTCGGCTTTCTTGATCGCGGGAAGCTTCGCGCCGATAAGCTCGCATCCGAAGCGGTCGAGCACTCCAGACTCCGCGAGTTCGATCGCAAGGTTCAGCGCGGTCTGTCCGCCAACGGTCGGCAGCAGCGCGTCGGGACGCTCGCGTTCGATAATCTTTGCGATGGCAGCGGCAGTCATCGGCTCGACGTAGGTGCGGTCGGCGAGCTCCGGGTCGGTCATGATCGTGGCCGGATTCGAGTTGACGAGGATGAGCCTCAGCCCTTCTTCGCGCAGCGCCTTGAGCGCCTGAGTGCCGGAGTAATCGAACTCGCACGCCTGCCCGATCACGATCGGGCCGGAGCCGATGAGGAGAACTGATTTCAGATCCTTGCGAAGCGGCACGTCAAATCTTCCGGTCGATTTTCT
>DATKSB010000247.1:0-8330 GCA_035531855.1 Binataceae bacterium (SeqCode) | reverse complement strand
CGAGGTGCTCGATCGCGTCGCGCAGCCGCTCGCCGGCGGAATCTACACGGCCGATCCGTCGCGCTTGAGTATCGCGGCCACGACGCCGCGCTTCGTCGAGATGGAACAGCGCCACGGCAGCGTGATTCGCGGCCTCCGCATTGCGGAGCGCCAGCGCGCCAAGATCGTCGGCACATTTGCTCGTGCCTTGGGCACCAGCGGCGCGCGATTCAGCTTGTTCTATACGCTACGCAATGGAATCGGCTCGCTGCCCGACGCGCTCGCCTCTAACTTGGGAGAGCGCGTGAGGCTCGGCGTCGAAATCAAGCAGATCTCTCCGCGCGCCGACGGATGCACGATCGTCACTGAAAGCGGCGAGCAGATTTCCGCCGACGCCGTGATCTGCGCCGCGCCCGCATACGCCGCCGCGCGGATGGTTCGCGCGGCCGACCCGCATCTCGCCGATCTGCTGGGCGCGATCAGCTACGCGAGTGCGGCGACGGTTAACATGACGTTTCATGAGAGCGACTTTCCCGCGCCGCCAAACAGCTTCGGCTTCGTCGTGCCGATAATCGAGCGGCGCAGGATTATCGCCGGCAGCTTCACCAGCCTGAAGTTCGAAAATCGCGCACCCGCCGGAATGATCCTCGCACGCGTGTTTATCGGCGGACAACTGCAAACGGCGATGATGCAGCTTGACGACGACGCGATGGTCACCGCCGCGCGCGAGGAATTTCGCGACCTTCTGGGCGTCACAGCCGCGCCCAGATTCGCGATCGTGCGGCGATGGCCCGACTCGATGCCGCAATATGAAGTCGGCCATCTGGATCGCGTCGCCGAAATCGAGCGCACCGCCGCGGCGATCCCGCGCGTCGCTCTTGCCGGAGCGGCTTTTCGCGGCGTCGGTATTCCGGATTGCGTCCGCGCCGGTGAACAAGCGGCCGCCACGATCCTCGACCTGCTCGCGCGCGATCGATGATAATGGGCGCGATGGCGCCGCGCAGCGAAATCTCCGGTGCGGACGCTCCCTGGCCGCGCGTGATCGCTCACGCCGACATGGACGCTTTCTACGCCTCGGTCGAGGTGCTGGATAATCCCGCGCTGGCCGGATTGCCGGTGATCGTCGGTGGAAAAAGCGCGCGCGGCGTCGTGACCTCCGCGTCGTACGAAGCGCGTAAGTTCGGCGTGCGCGCCGCGATGCCGACGGCGCAGGCGCGCAAACTCTGCCCGCACGCGGTGTTCGTCCCCGGGCGCATGAAAAGATACATCGAGATTTCGCGGATGGTGCGCCGCGCATTCGACGCGACCAGTCCTATCGTTGAGCCGCTGTCGCTCGACGAGGCGTTTCTCGATCTGACCGGCACCGCGCGCCTGCTCGGAGCGCCAATCGAAGTCGCCCGCGCACTCAAGCGCCGCGTGCGCGACGAAACCGGGCTGGTCGTTTCGGTCGGCGTCGCCAGCACCAAGATGGCCGCGAAGATTCTTTCCGACATGTCGAAGCCCGACGGTCTGCTGATTCTCGGACCGGAATATCTGCGCGACTTTCTCGATCCGTTGCCAGTCGAGAGGTTGTGGGGCGTAGGCCGCGTGACGCTGGCGCGGATGCACGAGCGCGGTATCCGCACGATCGGCGATCTTGCGCGGCACGACGCTGCCGGGTTGCGCGAGTCGTTCGGATCGCAAGGACAGCGCCTGCATGAGCTGGCAAGCGGGATCGATCCACGCGACGTGGTCGCCGACTGGGAGCGCAAATCTTACGGCGAAGAAAACACTTTCGCGCGCGACCTCGAGCTCGCGTCGCTCGAGCTGCGCCGCATCCTGATCACTCACGGCGAGGCTATCGGCCGCCGGCTGCGCGCCGACTCGGTCCGCGCGCGCACCGTGGTGCTGAAACTCAAGCTCGCGCGGCCGCTCGGACAGGGGCGCTACCCGATTCTGACGCGCAGCATCACGCTCGATCATCCCAGCGACGACGGCGGCGCGATCACCAACGCCGCAATCGAATTGCTCACGCGGGTTCCCGCCCGCGATCGGATTCGGCTGGCCGGCGTGCAGGTGCATAACCTCGAGCGCGGCCGCGTCGAGGCCGAAGCAAGCGCGGCGCAACTCGGGCTCTTCGACGGCTCGGGCGCATCGGCAGCCCGGCGCGCGCGGCTCAATCGCGCGCTCGACGCGGTCACCGCTCGCTTCGGCGATGACGCGATCACGCGCGGCCTCACCCACGCCGAGCGCGCCGCGCCGACCCGCCGAATCAAGTAATCGTCGACGTTGAACCCATCGCCCCGCTTGACTTGGCGCCGTCCAGGCCGTTTTATCGGCCCATGCGAATCTTAAAAGCCGTATGCGCGATCGCGTTTCTGATCCTGCTGATCGAGGCGTGGAGATTCGCGTCGATGCAGGCCGGCGGACCGCCGCACATGGACCTCGAGCTGACCGGAGGAATTCCCGCCACGCTCTATCTGCCCGGCTCCGGAAATCCGTTTTTCGCGCTCCAGCCGCTGCCGCCCGACAAACGCCGCCCAGCGGTGTTGCTGGTCCATGGATTTTCCTCGGACCGCGCGTTGATGAGCGTGCTGGCGCGCCGGATCGCGCGAAACGGATACGCGTGTCTGACGATCGATTTGCGCGGACACGGCCATAACCGCAATCCGTTCGCGCGCAATTTCGGCTCGGAGACCCTGCGCCAGGACCTGACCACGGCGGTGAATTTTCTGCGCACTTCGAGCTACGTCGATGGTTCGCGGATCGTCGTGATCGGTCATTCGATGGGCGCGAACGCCGCGCTCGACTACGCGGCGCACGATCCGAATATCAAGGGTTCAGTGATGATCTCGGGCGGCTTTCGCCTCGACGGTCCGGATCATCCGCGCAACGCGCTGTTCATCTTCGCGCAAAACGATCCCGAGTTCATTCAAGACGGCTCCAAGCAGATAGCGGAGATTCTGGCCGGAAACGGATCGATCGAGCTGGGAAAGGTCTACGGCGACGCCGCCAGCGGAACCGCGCTCGAAGCGGTGCGGATTCCTCACACCAATCATATTACGATCACGCGCTCGACTGTCGCCGCCGCCACGATTCTCGGCTGGCTCGACAGCATCTTCGGCAAGCAGCGCAGCGCTCCCTACCGCCTCGAGAACGCGCGCCTGAGTGCCGCCGCCATTGGGATGCTTGCTTTTCTAATCGTGCTGATCGGGATCGGCCAAATCGCCGGAGCGATCGCGCCCGAGCAGCTCCGTCGTCCGTCCGGCATCATGATGTGGCTCGGGCTGCCCGTAATCGCGATTGCGCTGCTGATCGTGATGCCGTTCATGGCGGTCGCTGAGCCCGCCTACTTCGTTTCGCTGATTGTCGGCGACGATTTATTCGCGTGGCTCGGACTTGCCGGCGGCGCGATGCTGGCGCTGATGGCGGCGCGCTCCGAGATCGACTGGTCCGGCGTCACCGGCGGAATAGGACGCACGCTGCTGGCGGCGTTCGTCGCATTCGGCGCGATCTACGCGCTGCAAATGCCGTTCGGTGAGGTGGTCCACACCCTGGCGCCGACGCCCGAGCGTCTGCTCGCAACTGTAGCCGGCACCGCGATCGTGCTGCCGTTCTTCTTTTCGTTCGAGTGGCTGCTGCGCCGTGGAGGACTGCTCGAATCGACTTTCGCCTGCGTGATCGGGCGCGCGGTTATCATCGGGATGCTGATCATCGGAGTCTCGCTGCGGATTCTTCCGGGCGTGTTGATGCTTACCTTGTCGATCATGGTTTTCCAGTTTATAGCGTTTGAAATTTTTGCGGTCTCGACCTACTCGCGGTCGAACAACCTGCTCGTGATCGCGCTGGTCGAATCGGCGTGGTTCGCCTGGATCGCCGCGATCGCGATGCCGATCACATTTATGTTCTAAGCGTCACGCCGCCGGACGCGCGCGCGATCACATCGTGTCGTTGCAGGTGCGCAGAAATCCGCAGCGCAGGCACCAGTACTTGCAATGCCCCATCGGCTTCATCGCCGCGCCGCAAGCGTCGCACGCCACGGCACCCGGTTCGAGCGCGCAACGTTCCGCGTCGCCCGTACCGATCGGCGCCTGAAGTTCGTCTTCGCGCTTGCCCATTTTCATCACCCGCCCTTCCACTCGTGCGCGGAAAATCCGAGCTTAGCAATTTTCGAATGCATCGGCCACGCGTTCCGCGGCGGGCTACGGCGCAGTTCGTTTCAGCGCGGCGTTGAGCAGAAAGACGCTCAGATTCAGGCTCCCAAACGAAAGCAGCAGCCCCAGCACAAACATCGCGGCAACCGCCAGCACGGCCACCCTCAGATCCGGCCCTCCGACGTGATCCGGTCCCGGCTGAAACATCGCAACGAAGTCGGCGTGGAACAGCAGCCCCAGGGCCCACCCCGCGTTCGCGACCTCCGAGGAGGCGAGCAGCGACCAAAAGCTCGGGCCGATCGTCAGACTGGTTTTGGCAAATGCGGACAGAAGCGATCCTCCCAGAAATTCCGAGGTCGCGCCGACCGCGCCCGCAATTCCAAGACCAATCGCGATCTCTTCCCACGGTCTCCCGAACCATGGCCGCTCCGCCGACAACCCGCCCAGGTATCCGCTGATCGCGAAGGTGGTCAGGATGGGCCACAGAAACAGCGCCGCCAGCGACAGTACCGCCGAGATTCTGACCCAATCGGTCGGCAAGCCCGGCGCTGATGGGATCAAAAGATAAACCTGGAGAATCGACACGGAGATCAAAAAGACTCCGACTATGATCCCGGCCGTCAGTCCGAACCTCTTCGCCCGGGGCGGACTCCGCCGCAACCCCCGCATCCACGCAAAGGTAATCACGCCCGGACCGACGACCATGCTGGCCAGCTCCCAAATCATGGCCCATCCGTTTGCGCTCAGGTTTTCGCCCAGCAGATGATGCAGCAACCCGTGGAACAGACTCGTGATCGCGATGATCGCGAACGCCGAGACTCGAATCAGAAGGCTTTTGCCCTTCCGATGCGAATCGGCGGCGCCGGTGATTTGCATGCGCTCCAGCAGCGGTTCGATCACCGCCAGCATCCCGAGCGAGGTAAGCGCGATCACTGCGAGCTGCCGAAGCTGATGATGCAGGTCGAGCGTTGCGAATTCCTGAATTGCCTCGTACAACAAAAATACGAAACACGACGACAGTCCCGCGGATATCGAAAGCCTGAGTTGTGCCTTGAGCTCGGTGTTCGTCATGAATGTCCGCCGCGCATTCGGCGCGACCCCGATTGCTAGCACGCTCGCGCCAGCGAATCATCGAACCCGGCTTTGCCCGAGTAGCGCGATCGAGGATAATAGTAAGTTCGCGACGGCTTGGAGGGTCGCTTCGATGACGCCGCAGACGCTTTTTGAAAAAATCTGGAACGCTCACGTGGTCGTCGATGAGCCGGGGAAACCCGCGCTGTTGTTCGTCGACCTGCACCTGATTCACGAAGTCACTTCCCCGCAGGCCTTCGAGGCCCTGCGAGTCGCCGGCCGCGGCGTGCGCGACAAGCGCCGCACCTTCGCGACGCTCGACCATAATGTGCCGACCGTCGATCAGATGAAGCCGATCGCCGATCCCGACTCGCGCGCTCAAGTCGAAATGATGCGCAAGAATGCGCGCGACTTCGACGTCACGCTGTTCGACCTCGGCTCGAACGACCAGGGTATCGTCCACGTGATCGGCCCCGACTTGGGACTCACGCAGCCCGGCATGACGATCGTCTGCGGCGACAGCCACACCTCGACCCACGGCGCGTTCGGCGCGGTCGCGTTCGGAATCGGCACCAGCGAAGTCGAGCACGTGCTCGCAACCCAGTGCATCTGGCAGGTAAAGCCCAAGACGCTCGAAATCCGCCTCGACGGAGCGGCTGGTCCGGGAGTGACCGCGAAGGATCTGATTCTCGGCGTCATCGGACGCATCGGCACCGACGGCGCGACCGGATGCGCGGTCGAGTATCGCGGCTCCGCGATCGAGGCGCTCTCGATGGAAGAGCGGATGACGGTGTGCAACATGTCGATCGAGGCGGGCGCGCGCGCCGGGATGATCGCGGCCGACCAGAAGACCGTCGATTACATGCGCGGCCGAAAATATTTGCCGTCGGGCGCGGAGTTCGACGCGATGGCGAAAAAGTGGCTTACGCTTCGCACCGACGACGGCGCGAAATTCGATCGCTCGATCGTGTTCAACGCTGCCGAGTTCGCTCCGCAGGTTACCTGGGGCACCAATCCGGGGATGGTCGCCGACGTGACCGGCAAGGTTCCCGATCCGCGCAAGGCCGCCAACTCCGGCGATCGCGACACGCTGGAACGCGCGCTCGATTACATGGGTCTGCGGCCCAACACGCCGATCGAGGAAATCGCGATCGACCGTGTGTTTATCGGATCATGCACCAACTCGCGCCTGAGCGATCTGCGCGCCGCCGCCGCGATCGTCAAGGGCAAGCACGTCTCCAAAACCGTGCAGGCGATGGTCGTGCCCGGCTCGGCCAACATCAAAATCGAAGCGGAAAAAGAAGGGCTCGATCGTATCTTCCGCGAAGCCGGTTTCGATTGGCGCGAGGCGGGTTGCTCGATGTGCCTGGGTATGAACCCCGACATCCTGAAGCCGGGCGAGCGCTGCGCCAGCACCAGCAACCGCAATTTCGAGGGGCGTCAGGGGAAGGGCGGACGCACGCATCTGGTGAGTCCGCAGATGGCGGCGGCCGCCGCGATCGCGGGCCACTTCGTCGATATCCGCGATTGGGACAACTCCTGACCGGAGCGCAACACACATGCAGGCATTCAAAAATTTCACCGGATTGGTCGCGCCGCTCGATCGCTCGAACGTCGATACCGATCAGATCATCCCCAAGCAGTTCCTAAAGGCGGTCGTCCGAAGCGGTCTCAAGAAGGGCCTGTTCTTCGATTGGCGCCGGCGCCCCGACGGCTCGCCCGATCCGGATTTCGTGCTCAACAAGCCGCGCTATGAAGGCGCGTCGATTCTGGTTGCGCGCGCCAATTTCGGCAACGGATCGTCGCGCGAGCACGCGGTGTGGGCGCTGGCCGACGCCGGTTTCCGCGCCGTGATCGGATCATCGTACGCCGATATTTTTCACAACAACTCGTTCAAAAATGGGCTGCTTCCGGTGACGCTCAAGCCTGAGGAGATCGAAGAGATATTTCGCGCATCCGCGAAGTACGAAGGGTATCATCTGAGTATCGATCTCGACGCGCAGACCGTCAGCGACGATTTCGGATGGACCGCGCATTTTGAGATCGATCCGTTCGTCAAGAAATGCCTGCTCGAAGGGCTGGACGATATCGCGCTCACGTTTGCGCACGAAAGAGCGATCACCGCGTATGAAGCCGCGCATCCCGTCCCCTATCGGCAGCCGTAACCGTCCGCGCCGCGAGCACGATGAACGCAAAGGGGGTTGAGCCTGCCATGAGAACGCGCGCAATGATTTTCCGAGCGTCAAAATTCGTTAAATTCGCGATCATCGCCGTCGCAGCGACCGCGCTCTCGTCATGCTGGTACTACTCGCGTCCAACTGACAGCGCGTCAGGCGAGAACTGCCAGAAAACCAGCTATGGCCTCGCGATGATCGATACCTCGAACGAGAACTGCGCACCCTCGACTCCGCCGCCTGCGGTAGCAGTGCCCCCGCCCGCCCCCACCCCGCAGTGAGCCGTCGCGATGAGTGTCAAACATTATGCGGCCGGGATCATCGCGCGCGGTCGCTTAACAACCAAGAACCGGCTCACCGTTCCCGGCGAGATGCGAAAAACGCTGAATCTGAAACCCGGTGATGTAGCGATATTCGAGGAGTCGGCACCAGGAACAATTCGGATTCGGAAGGCTGAACCGCTCGATCCAGAGGTTGTATCTGCGCTCGAGGGCACCCAATCTGAGTGGTACGCGGACGCCGACGACCGCGCTTATCAGGACCTGTAAAGAAAGCTTTGCATAGGGGATTATGTTGGGCTTGACACTCACCTTGGGAATGCGTATATTAAACGCATGAACAAGAAGGTCGAAGCTGGCAAGCCGCTCTGCACTCAGCCCAACATCACCCTTGCCCAACTGATGAAACAGTTTGGCGATGAGACGGCCTGCAAAACGCTGTTGCGCGATATGCGCTGGCCAAACGGCGTTGAATGCCCGCGCTGCAAGAGCCAGAAGGTGTACGCGCTGGCGTCGAAGCCGTGGCATTGGGTCTGCAAAAACAAGGATTGCGGCGGTCGCAACGGCTACCGTTTCAGCGTCATCACGAAAACGATTTTCGAAAATACCAATTACCCGCTCTCGACTTGGTTTCAGGTGATCTACCTGATGACTCAGAGCAAGAAGGGAATCAGCGCACTCCAAATCCATCGGCA
>DATKSB010000246.1:0-29484 GCA_035531855.1 Binataceae bacterium (SeqCode) | reverse complement strand
AGGGCGGCGCCGCCACTATCGCGCAAAAGCGCGCCGCCGGCCGTAAGCTCAAGTAGAAGGTCCCAAAGGGGGCGCATCCATCGCGCGGCCGCGTCGTATATCTTTATTGGATACGACCCAGATGAACGACACCGGCAACCTATCCGGGCAAGAGCGCCCACTTCATCTCCTGAACCGGCTCGCGTTCGGTCCGCGGCCCGGCGATATCGAGCACCTTCGCCAGGTCGGCCCCGACAGTTACATCCACGAACAGCTTTATCCCGAGTCGGAAATTCCGATTCCCGGTAGTCTGCGCGATCAGATCGCAAGCTATCGCACGCTGCACATGTCTCCGCTCGAACTGTTTCAGGAATTCCAGGCGCCGGTCATGCAAGTGCGGCGTCAGGACAAGGGCGGCGACAAGGACGTTCTGAAGAGCGACTTGAAGGACGTGCGTATCCGCCAGCAAACCGTGATGCGAGAGGCGATCGAGGCGCGTATCGCCCGGGCGATCGACGGCCCGCGCCAGCTCCAGGAGGTGCTGACCGCGTTCTGGTTCAACCACTTCAACGTCTTTCGCGGCAAAGGGCTCGACAATATTTGGACCGGCTCGTTCGAGGAGACCGCCATCCGGCCGCATACGATGGGCAAGTTCAGCACACTGCTCCTCGCCACCGCCAAGCATCCCGCGATGCTCTTCTATCTCGATAACTGGCAAAACACTGACCCGGGCAGTCCTGGCGCCAAGGGCAAGTTCGAGGGAATCAACGAGAACTACGCGCGCGAGGTGATGGAGTTGCACACGCTCGGCGTGGGCGGCGGATATTCGCAGGCCGACGTGATCGCGCTGGCGCATATTCTCACCGGATGGGGCATCGCACGCGAAAACCCGAATCGCGAAAACAACCGGATGGCGCGGCAGGAGATGCGCGGTCCGATGACGCGCTTCAACCGCGGATTGGGCCGACAGAACCAGAACCGGCCGCCGCCGCCGTCGCCAAGCCTGTTCTACTTCGATTCCCAGCGGCACGATTTCTCGTCCAAAATATTTCTCGACCGCACGATCCAGGGCGCAGGAATCTCTGAAGGCGAGGATGCGCTCGCGATGCTCGCGCGGCATCCCTCGACCGCGAAGCATCTGAGCTTCCAGCTCGCGCAATACTTCGTCACCGACAATCCGCCCGAGTCGCTGACCAGCAAGATGGCGGCGCGCTACCTCGCCACCGGCGGCGATATCCGCGAAGTGCTGGCGCTGATGTTCGCGTCGCCGGAATTCTGGGACCGCCGCTACTATCGCTCGAAATTCAAATCGCCCTACGAGTATGTGATCTCATGTGCGCGCGCGACCGGCGTCCCGGTGCGCAACTACCGCCCACTGTACGGAACTATGCAGCTCCTCGGACAGCCGCTCTATGGTTGCCAGACACCCAACGGCTACTCGAACACGCGAGACGCGTGGCTCAATCCCGACGGGATGATGATGCGGCTGAGTTTCGCGACCGCATTCGGCAACGGCAATCTGCCGCTGGATCATCCCCCGTTCGAAGAGGAAGCGGGCGAGTCGCCCGACGCGGAGCGCAAAGAGAATCGCGGTTTTGGAAAACATGCGAGCGCCGGCGCGATGAAGACCAGCTTCGACACTCCTGCCCAGCCGCATAAGGGTCCCAGGATGACGCCGCCCGACCCGAGCGCTCTGACGCAGACGTTGGGGCCTGGAGCGCTCAGCGCCAACACTACCGAGGCGATCGAGTCGGCAGTCCCGCCGCTGCGCGCGGCCCTGCTTTTGGGCAGTCCCGAGTTCATGACGCGCTAAGGAATCTCGCGATGGAACCAATCGACGAAAAACTTCTAGCCGGCGATCCGCGATGCGAACTATGCGCGAAAGATCCGCCGAACACGATGTCGCGGCGCGCGTTTCTGCGCCGCGCCTCGCTACTTTCGGCCGCCGGTATCGTCCTCATCAGCCCGCATGCGTGGGCAGGCCGCGCGTTCGCCTCGACCGGCGATAAGAACCGGCTGGTGGTGGTGTTCCTGCGCGGCGCGGTTGATGGAATGAACGTCGTCGTTCCGCACGCCGATCCGATTTATTACGAATCGCGTCCAACGATCGCGGTTGGGCGCACCGGCACGCCCGGCGGTGTGCTCGATCTCGATGGCCATTTCGGGCTTCATCCCGCGCTCGCTCCGATGATGCCGTTATGGAGCGAGCGCACGCTGGCCTTCGTGCACGCATGCGGCTCGCCCGATCCGTCGCGCTCGCACTTCGATGCGCAGGACTACATGGAAAGCGGCACTCCGGGCGTGAAGAGCACGCAGGACGGATGGCTCAATCGCGCGCTGGCGCAGCTTCCGGGGGCGCACGCACCGACGGAAGCGCTCAGCATGGGCGCCACGATGCCGCGCATCCTGAGCGGTAAAATGCCGGCCGCCAATATGCCGCTTGGCCGCGGCGCGGCGCGTCCGATGCCGCTTGATCGCCCAGTCATCGAAGAGGCCTTCGACCGGCTCTATACCGGTAAGGATCCAATTAGCGTCACTTACCGCGAGGGAAGGGTCGCGCGAAAACAGCTCATGGCCGAACTGAAACAGGACATGACCGTCGCCGACGCGGGAGCGCCATCGCCGCAAGGCTTCTCGCAGGACACCGACCGCCTTGCGCATCTGATGCAACATGATCCGACGATCCGCATCGCGTTCCTTGCGCTCGGCGGATGGGATACGCACGTCAGCCAGGGCGCCGCCGAGGGACAGCTCGCAGGCCATCTGCGGCCGCTCGCGGAAGGGCTCGCGAGCTTCAAAGAGTCGCTCGGCCAGACCTATCAGGACACCACTATCCTGGTGATCTCCGAGTTCGGCCGTACGATGCATGAAAACGGCAACGCCGGCACCGACCACGGACACGGCAACGTAATGTGGGTGATGGGCGGCGCAGTACGCGGCGGCAAGGTTTATGGCCGATGGCCCGGCTTGCAGCCGAGCGAGCTGTACCAGGAGCGCGACCTCGCAATTACCACCGACTTCCGCGACCCGATCGCGGTCGTGCTGGGCACGCACATGGGACTCACCGACGCGCAGATCGATCGCGTGTTTCCGTCGCGTCCGCGTCCCAGTGGCAACGCGAGCGGTCTGGTTAAGGCGTAGCCGCGAGCTCGCGGATACGCACTTCCGCCCCAAGATGCGCGGTCACCTCGGCTAAATCGAAAAACTTTTCCGCGCTATGTACGCCGAATGGTTTGCGCGTTTTGAGCCGTTCGACCAGCACATCAAGAAACGCGCGTGTGACTAGCGCCGTCGTGCGATAGTCGCCCTCGCCTTCCGTCACTGTCGCGCCAAGTCGCCTGCCGCTCGCGTCATAAACTGCCACCCATTGGCGCATCGGCTCCGTCGTAGCTGCTGCCGGTGCGGACGCCGCCGCACGCCCGACAAACATCGCGCGCGGAATCATCCGAATCATCCCGGTTGACCGCATCGCGGCGAGCGCGAGATGAATTGTCCGCTCGGCGAATCCGACAAAGACTTCCGCCTCACCCTCGGGAATCAGCGCGTGCAGGATGTCGCGCTCGGGAATCGCGGCGGAAAAGCATCGCCGCCGTCCGATTGGTACGCTGAATTCGATCTCGCGCGACGGCTCGAACGGACGCCGCGTCAGCGCCTGGTACGCGAACTCGCGGCCCTGCGGACCGCTTGCGCCGCGCGCGGAAAAACATATCGCGACTTCCAGCCGCGCCGCCTCCGGATGCTGCGCGATCATCGACTTCGCGATGAGCGCTTGCAGCCCGAGCGGCGCAAGTCCCGCGTGAACGATCGCAAGTCCGCGTCCGCGCAGCGATACGTGCCCGCCGATCGGCAGGACGGCGCTCGAGATGTTGATCGAGCGCGCGCCGGTCTCGACCGCGACCCGTTCCAGCTCGAATTGCGGATCAGCAACCGTGCTGATCGCGAAGTCAACTCCCGCGAGCGCCGGCGCGATGGTCTCTGGCCGCGCCAGATCGAGGTAGCGGAAATCCTCGCGCCGCTGCGCGCGCCGTCCGCCGATCAGCACCGCCAAATCGCCCTGCGCGCGCATCGCGTCGGCAACGATCGATCCGAGCGCCCCCTGCCCTCCGATTATCAACACGGTCGTCATAGAATCATCAAATTTCATATGCCCACGCTGCCCGGCGCAAGTGGGCGGCACCATCCAATCGAGGTATGGCACCGAGACCTGATTC
Source organism: Binataceae bacterium (SeqCode) (assembly GCA_035531855.1). Classification (GTDB taxonomy): domain Bacteria; phylum Desulfobacterota; class Binatia; order Binatales; family Binataceae; genus JBARDN01. The sequence continues at coordinate 25,294 of DATKSB010000246.1, read as the reverse complement.
GTCATTTCGACCGCAGTGAGAAATCCCGAACGAAGGGCCACTGCATGTGGCGTTGACGAGGAGCATGGACGCTTCGGGATTTCTCGCCGGAGCCTGCCCTGAGTAACGCCGAAGGGATTCGAAATGACGATCGGTAGCTCGCTGACGACGCGAAATTCGTCGCTGTACTTCCTTCCGTCCCCATGTGAGATAGACTCAATCGAAGGAAGCGAATGCCGCTGAATATCCGCAACGAGATCGTCAACCAACTCGCCAAGAAGCTGGCTGCGCGCAAACATGTCAGCAAGACTGGCGCGGTGAAGCTCGCTTTGGAGAACGAGTTGCGGTGCATGGATGAGGCACTCCCTTTCCGAGAGCGACTCCGACTACTGCAGGCCCGCGTGCTGGCCTATCCGCCGACCCGCCGCCGCTGAGCAATAATTCCCGCGGTGTAAGCCGCCCGCGATCAGCGCGATTTGCGCGAAACGCGCGGTGCGCCTAGATTTCGCCGTATGGAATACGATCTGCTGATTCGTAACGGCACGATTATCGACGGCTCCGGCGCTGCGCGCAGGCGCGCTGATGTCGGCGTCAAGGACCGGCGCATCGCCGCCATCCTCGAACCCACTGAAAGTGCGCAGGCCTCCGCCGCGCGAGTGATCGACGCGACCGGCATGATCGTCGCGCCCGGATTTATCGATCTTCATTCTCATTCCGATTGGATCGTTCCGATCCCCGAGCACGGCGCGATCCTTAAACCCTTTCTGATGCAGGGCGTCACCACGTTCGTCGGCGGCAACTGCGGATTTTCGGTCGCGCCGATTTCCACCGGGATGACGCGGATGCTCGACGCGTCCGGCCAGATGCTCTCGGAGCGCAAGTTCGATTGGAACTGGACCACCGTCGCGGAGTATGGCGCGCATCTCGAGCGTCAGGGCCTCGCGCTCAACGTCGCGCACCTGGCAGGTCACGGCAGTATCCGCCTGAGCGTGATGGGCGCGAGCGCGGCGGATCCGTCGGCGGATGAGTTGCGCGCGATGCAGTCGATGGCTGAGCGCGCGATGGCCGACGGCGCGGTGGGGCTATCGACCGGGCTCGGATACTTCCCCGGAATGATCGCAAAACCCGCCGAGCTTGCCGCGTTGGCGAGCGTAGCGGGCGCGGCGGGCGGCGTGCTCACCTCGCATCTGCGCGCCTACTCGACCCGCTCGCTGTTCTTCGACAGCCAGGTCGCGCACAACCTGCTCGCGGTGCGCGAGATGGTCGCGGTCGCGCGGCAGGCGCGGGTGCCGCTTCAGATCTCCCACCTGATTTTCGTCGGACGCCGCACCTGGCCCACCGCCGGCGAGATTCTTGCCGATATCGAACACGCGAAGAACGATGGTATCGACGTCGCGTTCGACACTTTCCCCTACACCTGCGGCAACACCACAATTCGCATCATCTTCCCCGCGTGGTCGCAGAACCAGCTCGAAGAACTGCTCGACAGCCACGACGGATGGGCGCGGCTCGCCGCGGGCTTTCAGCCTCTTAAGCCTTTCATTCACGATACTGTCCAACTGATGTGGGCGGTGAAGCCCGAGCTGAAACAGTACGAAGGAATGTTCTTCGGCGAAATCGCCGAGGCGATGAAGCTCGATCCGGTTGAGGCCTACCTGACGATCGCGCGCGAGAGCGGCACCCGCGCCCGCGTGCTGATTCATCTGTATAGCGGCGACGACAGCAACGAACAGGCGCTCCGCTCCGCGATGAGCCATCCGCTGAACGCATTCGAGATGGACACGATCCTGACCTCGCGCGGACACAACAATCCCGCGAGCTTCGGCACCTACCCGCGCATCCTCGGCTACTACGTGCGCGATCTCGGACTGCTCTCGCTCGAAGACGCGATCCACAAAATGACCGGGATGGCGGCCGAGCGGATGCATCTGGGCGGACGCGGCTATGTGCGCGCGAAAGCGGCGGCGGATTTCTGCATCTTCGATCCCGAGCGCATAGGATGCGACGCCGACGCGCGCTCGCCCGATCGCGACCCGGTAGGAATCGAGCACGTAATCGTCAACGGATGCGCCGTGGTCAAGGACGGAAAGTGGTGCGGCGACGGCGTGATGCCGGGCGATTGGCTGACGCGAGGATGATTGCGCACCGCCCGCGGCGCGCGGTGATTTTTCGATGAGCGTAATCTACGATCAAAGCGGTTTCGACGCGCGCTTCGATTGGGGCGTTGAAGGCGCATCCGAGCTCGGCCGGGCCTCGCGCGTTTTGATCGTCGTGGACCTGATGAGCTTCTCGACCGCGATCGACGTCGCAGTCGCACACGGCGCGGCGGCCTATCCGTGCCAATTCGCGAAAGGCGCATCGAAAGCGCTGGCGCTGCGCGTCGGCGGAATCGAGACGGTCGCGCGCCGGGCCACTACTTCCGCAGAGCCGTTCTCGCTCTCGCCGGCGACGATGGCGCTGGCGCGGCCGGGAATGAAGATCATCGTCGCATCGCCCAACGGCGCGCAGGTATCGCTCGCGGCGGCGAAATCCGCCGCAACCGTTTTGGCAGGATGCCTTCGCAACGCATCCGCGGTCGCGAAGGCCGCGCTCGAAATCGGCGCTCCGATCGCGGTCATCGCGGCGGGCGAGCGATGGATTCCGTCCGACGCACTACGGCCCGCGTTCGAGGATTTGATCGGCGCGGGGGCAATCCTCTCGGCGCTCGAAGCAATCTCGATGTCTCCAGAAGCGCGCACGGCGCTCGCCGCCTTCCGCGACGCGGAGAACGACCTGCCGCAAACGCTCCGCGAGTGCGCCTCAGGACGCGAACTAATCGATCGAGGTTTCGAGCAGGACGTAACCTGGGCGTCCGAACACGACGTGAGCACCACCGTCCCAATTCTACGCGACGGGGCCTTTGTTCAGATGGCCGGCGCGGCGCAGCGGTAATAGCCTACTCGGCGCAGGAAATCGGGCTATAGGTCGTGACTTCAGTTTCGTATCCGCCGATTTTCGGCGGGATTAGACTGCGTACCTGCCCGATCCTTTCGTCTTCGGTGACTTCGATGTTGATCGCAATCCCGTCGCTCTTTCGATCGAGCTCCACCTTTTTGACATAAGCGAGTTTCATCAACGCTCCGAGTCGGCTGCGCATTGCTTCGTCAGCCGCGGCAAGATCAGGCGGGTAATCCGCGGTCCCGGCGAGATTAAAGATCTCGAGGTCAGGCTGCCCTGATCCGGAGGAAGCGGACACGCGCACCTCGCCGTGACTTTTCCCGGCATGCTCGGGACAGAACTCGATCGGCAACGTACAACTCTTTCCCGGTTCCAGAGAACCACCGCATTCATTGAGATTGCCGATCGGTACACTCTCGCCGGAGTCGCATTTCATGAATCCCCCGACCGCACCCGGACTGCATGGCTGCGCGAAGCCGGATCCAATTGTCTTGATACTCAATTTCACGGGGACAGTTGACGGATTCCGCGCCGCCAATACACCGCATTCTGAGCATTCTCCGAATTTCGCGCTCTCGCACGGCGACTCGCTATTCGGCGCCGACAACGGAACCTCCGCTCCGCAAAGCCAATCGTCGGACCTCGACGAACTGAGCATTCCGATTTGAACTGTGCCTGCAGCGGCGATGCCCCGCGGGATCGCCATTAGAACCGCCAGGGCGATGGTTTGACCGATCTTCCTACACATGAGCTTCCCCCCTGTCCGGACCGTACTACTCTCGGCGATGCTCCGTCGCGAGGCGGTCGGCCCATTCGGTGCGGCCGGTCTCGCGCAGCCGCTCGAGGTATTCGCGCAGATGGCCGCGCACGTGCCACGGACCGCCTTCGTGCAGCACCGTCCAGATCGGATCGATGCCGTTCCACGAGCGCGCCATCTGTTCGGCGTGCCACTGTTCCAGCTTCGCCATCGCATCCGCCGCGAGCTCGGGATGCTCCAGCGCGAGGTCTTGCGTCTCGTGCGGATCGCTTTTCAGGTCGAACATCATCAGCGGCGGAAAGCCGTGGTAACCGTCGTGATAAGTGCGAATCGCGATATGATCGCCAAAGCGGACCGCGCGCTGCGCCGTCCATGCGCCGTGCGAGAGCACCAGGTAGTCGCGGCCCGACGGCGCGCTCGCGCGAAGCTCAGCGGCGAAACCCACGCCGTCCGAATCCGCCGGCACGCGCGCGCCTAGCAGTTGCAGAATCGTCGCCGCGATATCGATTTGATAATGCATCCCGCGCTCGACGCGCCCGGCGCCAAGTGCCGGCCATTTCAGCACCATCGGCAGATGCGACACGCATTCGTCGGCGGTGTGATGATCGCAGTAGATTCCCAGTTCGCCGAGCGTCTCGCCGTGATCGCCGGAGATCATCACGGCGGTGTCGTCGAGCACGTGAAGCTCCGCAAGGCGGTTCATCAGGCGGCCGATATGTTCGTCCGCGAATCGGATTCCGGTGTCGTAACCGTCAAACATCGCGCGAACGTCCGCCATCGAGGCCGCCTGCTGCGGCTGTCGCGGCGTTCGCGCGGCGACGGAATCTTCCCCGGGCTTGAAACCGATCATCTCCTGCGCGGAATGCGGCCCCGGCCGCCGCCAGTGGCGCGCGCGAATCTCCTCAGTGATCCAGGCAGGGGTGGCGTCGTGCTTGAACGGGTCGCCATAATCCGCCGGCGTTCGATAAGGAGTGTGCGGATCCCACAGATGCACATGCAGGAACCAGTTGTCGCGCGCGCCGTTGCGGGAAAGCCAATCCAGCGCGAGCGGCGCGACCTGGTTTGCGGTCTCGATACCCATCGTGCCCAGGTTGATCACTTCGTTGAACCCCGCGTCCCACTGATACGCCGAATGGCGCTCGGCGAACGTGCTGATCGACGCGGTATGCATCCCGACGCTGCGCATCCGGCGCGCCCAACTGGTGTATGCGGTGCGCGACTGAAAGCCGCGGCGCGCCCCCTCGACGAAAAGATCGGCGCCTGTCCCACCGTGCGAGACCACGCCGTTGTGGATTCCGAAGCGGCCGGTAATCAGCGCGGTGCGCGACGGCAGACATGGAGTATCGGACGCATAGACCGATTCGAAACGGATTCCCTCACGCGCGAGCGCGTCGATATTCGGGCTCGTCCGGCGCGCGTAACCGTAGCATCCCAGGTGATCCGCGCGCAGGGTATCGATATCAATGTACAGCAGCCGCATCGATCAGATTACTCAACCGCGAGCGTCAGGCTTTTCCCGTCTATATGTTCGATCCTGACCGCCGAGAGCTCGAATCCGTCAACGCATCGCGCGTTGACGGAAAACTTGTCCGGCGCCCCGCGCGGATGACGCAGCACCGCAACTCCGCAATGCTTGCAGAAGTAGTGGCTCGCGCGCCCCGTGTTCCATTTGTAATTCGTCAGATCTTCCCACGGCGTCAACAGCTTCAGTTGCTCGGGCTCGATCCGCCAGTGCAAGAACGCCGACTTCGAGCAGATCGAACAATCGCAGTCCGAGACTTTCCCGATCGCGCCCTCGACCTCGAACCTTACTCGCCCGCAGTGGCATCCGCCTTTGTACTGCATTGCATAGCCTCTCTCTGACCGTCTGACGATCGAAAAAAAGACGGACCGCCGGAATAGTCCGCGCGGCCCGTCATTTGATTCATTATTTCTCCCGCTATCGCCGGCTCGCATTCCTCATCGTTCTTCGTCCTGGAGCTTCTGATCGTAGTCGCGCAGCTTGGCCATCTTCTGATCGGTCGGAGTTGTTTCGCTGTCGGTCTTGCCCGACGCGACTTGCGTGCTGTGCTGCGTCGGCAGCTCTCCGTCGATTTTCTCGAGCGCTTCCTTCGCCAGCCGCCGCACCATCGGACTCTTGTCCTCGTCCGCCGCCTTGATCAGCGCCGGCGAAGCCTTATCGTCGCCGATTTCACCCAGCGCGAAGACCGCGGTGCCGCGCGCGCGATCGTCGGTCTCCTCCTGCATGTATTGCATAATCGGCAAAGTTCCCTTCGCGTCGCCGATTCTGCCCAGCGCCGCCACCGAATGCAGCTTGACCGCCGGTTCCGTCTGGCGCAGGAACAGCAACTGCGCCATCGGCTCGACCGAATCATTGGCCTCGCGCGCGCCAAGGATGTCGATCGCCTTCATCTTCACCCGGATGTCCGGGTCGCTCATGCTTTGAACCAAAATCCGGTTGACTTCAGGATCGTCCAGATTGCGCAGTTTATTGAGCTCGCCCACCCGCACGTTCGGGTCTGCATCCTTCAAGCCGAGCTTCACGTCCTTGATGATCTTGAACGCCGATTCCTTCTGCGCGCGCGTCGCGATGTCATCAACGCCCGCCTTGGTGACGCCCTGATGCATCATCGGACTGTTGGTGGTTGCGCTGCCCAATCCCTCACCGCCGTACGAATCTTGCGCCGAAGCGACATGGGGAAGCGCGAGCGCGGCGAAGAGGATGGCCGCCGCGATTACAAATCGGCTCTTCGACATTTCACGATCCTCCCGAATAGGGCAAAATTATCAGGTATCATGTCGGGGAATGCAAGCAAGCGGGGTGCCGTGAGCGCAGGCGGAGTTTCATCGCCCAAACGCGGATTATACAAGCGTGGCGCGGCTTTATTTAGCGTAGCTTTTTGCGCATTGATTCTCCTGGGCGCGCAAATTTCTGCTCCGCCCGACCCCGCCCATCCTCGCCGTCATCCACGCCCTTCCGTCTCTCCGACGCCGCAAGCGCTGCCTGCGGATATCAAAGTGCCTGCGTATAGTGCAGGGCCGATTCCGTTCCACGATGGCGAGAAGCTGATTTACCAGGCTTCGTGGATCGGCATTCCCGCCGCGCGCGCACGCTTCGAGCTGCATCGCGATAAGCGGGATCCGTCGCGCTGGAAGGCCGAGGCGTGGATCGAGACCACGCCGCTCGTCGATGTCCTGTTCAAGATGCGCGATTACATGAACGAAAGCTTCGCGGCCGGCTCTCTGGCCACCGGCGGTGTCTATCAGCGTCAATCCGAGAATCGGCGCTTCGACGAATACTCGATCAGCTTCGATCGCCCCAAAAATCTCGTCACCGCCGAAAAGAAAAATCCGCGCGCCGTCACCACTCGCCAATTCATCTCGGCCGATCCATGGGGTCCCATTTCGGGTGCGATGATGGCGCTGACGCAGAGCCTCGCTCCCGGCGCAACTTACGAATACGACGTCTTCAGCGGCACCACCCGCTATGTCTTCAGCTTTCACGTTGACGATCGCGAGCTTATCCGCACACCCCTCGGCGTCTTCCCGACGCTCAAGATCACACCGAGCGTGGTTTACCTGAGCAACGGCAATTACAAGCATCAGGCCACCACCACCACCATCTGGGTCAGCGCCGACCATCGCCGGCTGCCGCTCAGGCTGCAGGCCACCGCATTCATCGGACAGATCACCGCCGACCTGGTCGAGGTGGACGGCTCGACCGCGGTCGCAGCGCAGTAGGCCGTTCGCGCCGCGCTGGAACTTCCGCGCCGAATTGCTTTATTCTCCGCCATCGCACAGAAGTTCGCCGTGAAACTCCGGAGGCCCGCCGATGCCGAAGAAGCTCGAATTTTTTTATGACTGTTCCAGCCCATGGACCTATCTCGCCTTCAGCAAGATCGAAGCGCTCGCCGCGCGCCATCCGGCCGACCTGGTATGGCGTCCATTTCTGGTCGGTGGAGTTTTCAATTCCGTGAATCCGTCGGTGTACGAGACGCGAACCAATCCGGTCAAGCCCAAGGCCCGCTACTACACCAAGGATTTGCAGGATTGGGCGCATTTTTACGGACTCAAGATCGGTAATCCCACGGTGTTCCCGGTGAACTCGGTGAAAGCAATGCGCGGAGCGTTCGTCGCGCTCGAGCATGGAAAAATCGCGCAGTATTCGCGCCGCGTGTTCGAGAATTATTGGGGCGACAATCGCGATATCAGCCAGGACGAGGTGCTGCGGGGAATCGTGCGCGAAGTGGGTCTCGACGAAAAAGAATATTTCGACAAGATCGTGGCGCCGGCCTACAAAGACAAGCTGCGCGCCAACACCGACGAGTTGATCGCCCGCGGCGGCTTCGGCTCGCCCACGATTTTTGTCGATGGCGCGATGTTCTTCGGCAACGATCGACTGCAACTGGTCGAGTGGCAGCTCAGCAAGTGATTCGCACGCGATCGTGAAGGCCCTCGCTGTACGAATAATTCCCGATGGAAGATAATTGAAAGATATTTGCGGCAGGGCAAGCAACCTCCTGGAGCCGATTTCGGACGATGGCGGAGATTATCAATCTGGCGGAAATTGCGGCTGAGCGGCGCCGCATCCGTAACCCGCGCGTTCCTCAGCGCGAGAGCCTCGAGCGCGCAGTCGCCGTCCTCGAACAGAGCCTCGCCGACGCCGCGCGGATGCTGCCCGAGACCCCGCGCATCGAGCATCGCGAAATCCTCGAACGGATCGAGCGCCTGACGATGATGATCCGCTATGCGATGCGGATGCTGGGCGAGAGCGGCGACCCCGGGCTCGATCACAGACCCAATTGCTCAGGACGTTGACCGGCATGAGCGAAAATTCCGAAAATTCCAATGACATAAGTCTGCGCATCACCGGCGTCGATCCGGGCGACGAGATCGCTGGCGCGCGACGGCTAGTAATCCACACCACTCGCGGAGACATCCCGATGCTGCTGCATGCCGCCTCCCAGCCGCGCCGCGCAGTGCTGTGCGCCAGCGGCGCGATGGGCGGGCTCGAGGGCCCTGCTGATCTCTATGCGCGGCTTGGCCTCGCGCTGCCGAAGCTGGGAGTCGCGGTCGCGCGGCTGGATTACCGCGCGCCGGGAGAGTTTGCCGAATGCCTGGTGGACGCGATGGCGGCGCTGACGTTCCTGCGCGGCGTCGAGTATCAGCGCGTCGCCACCGTCGGCCATTCTTTCGGCGGCGCCGTCGCGATCAACGCGGGCACCCTTGCCCCTGCTGTCACGACCGTAATCGCCATTTCGAGCCAGCTTGGCGGAGCACACATGATCGGCGAGCTTGCGCCGCGTCCGCTGTTGCTGGTGCATGGAACCGCCGACGCGATCCTTTCGCAGCAATCCTCCGAAGCGCTGTTCGAGCGCGCGGGCGAACCTAAACGGCTCGAATTGATCGCGGGCGCCGACCACGGCTTCAGCGCGCACGGCGACAAGGTCTATGAAATCGTCGAGCGTTGGCTACTGGAAAATACCTGACAGATGCCCGCGTGACGCGCTATAACTCGCCGTAGCCGCGATGGTGAGAAAGCCCGGATGCGGAAAGAAATAGCTATAAGGAAATGCACTCATGGCTGATGACTACGGCGCTCCCGGTTCGGCACAAAGTACGATCTCGATGATGCAGGGTGCGGCGACCACCGCCGCGCTCAAGGCAGGAATTGACCTCGAGGTCTTCACGCATATCGCGCATGGCGACGACACGCCGGAGAAAATTGCTGCAGCCAAAAAGCTGCCGGTCCGTTCGACCCGGATCCTGTGCGACGCGCTGGTCGCGTTCGGCGCGCTCCTCAAGTCCGACGGCCGCTACACCAATTCCCCGGGCGCGCAGGCGCTGTTCGTCAAAGGCTCGCCAGCATACGCGGGCGGAATGACGGCGATCACGGCGAACCCGCTCATCTGGAACGAACTCGCGCGCCTGACAGAAGTCGTCAGGACGGGACACACGCTGCTTGAAAATCGTTCGGCCGAGGCCGAGGACAATCCTTTCTGGCAGGACTTCGCGCGCGGCTCGCGGATGATGGCGCAGCTTGCGGGACCGGCGGTCGCCGAGACCGCGGCCTCGATGTTTCCCGGTGGCGCGCCCAAGAAGATTCTCGATATCGCGTGCGGGTCGGGCTTCTACGGGTTCGGCGCGCTCAAGCGGTTTCCCGGCGCGCGACTGACCAGCGTCGATTGGCCGGGAGTGCTGAAACATGCGCAGGCCAACGCGCAGCAGGCGGGCGTCGCCGATCGCGCCGAGTTCCGCGCGGGCGATATTTTCGCCGACGACCTCGGCTCCGGCTACGATCTGATTCTCGCGCCGAATATCTATCATCACTTTTCGCTCGAAAAAAATCTCGAACTCTCGCGCCGGTTGTATGCCGCCGCGGCCCCCGGCGGCGCGCTGGTGATTGTCGATATGGTGCCCGACGAGGCGCGCGAGAAAGATCGCTTCGCCCTCGCCTTCGCGCTCACGATGCTCATCTGGACCCGCGACGGCGACACCTATACCCTTTCCGAATACCGGAAAATGCTCGAGCCCGCCGGATTCCGCGAAGTCAAACTCGCTACCGTTCCGGGACCTGCCCAGTATCAGGCGGTGCTCGCGCGAAAATAGCCGGCGCATTGCGCGCCCGCGCATCCGGCAGAGTGGACCACATGGCCAGCGGACAACGAATTGCGGTGGTCGGCGCGACCGGGGCGGTCGGCCAGACCACGCTCAGGCTTCTGAAGGAGCGCAACTTTCCCCTGCGCGATCTGCGCGCGTTCGCGTCCGCCAGATCGGTCGGCAAGACCGTGCGCTTCGGCGACGACGACATCCCGGTCGAGCTGCTCTCCGCGAATTCGTTCAACGATATCGATATCGCCCTGTTCTCGGCCGGCTCCGATCAATCGCGCGAGTTCGCTCCGATCGCGGTGAAAGCCGGCGCGACCGTGGTCGATAAGTCCAGCGCATTCCGGATGAACCCCGAAGTTCCGCTGGTCGTGCCCGAGATCAACCCCGCCGCGGCGAAAACGCATCGCGGAATCCTCGCCTGTCCGAACTGCACCACGATCGTTACCGTGATGCCGCTGAAACCCCTGCACGATGCCGGACGCCTGCGCCGCGTGGTCGCGACCAGCTTCCAGGCGGTCTCGGGCGCGGGCGTGGCGGGAGTTGCGGCGCTGCGCGAGGAAACTCTGGCATGGGCGCGCGGAGAGAAAGTCGAACCGCGCCACTTCCAGCATCAGATCGCATTCAACCTGATTCCGCACATCGATAAATTCGGCGAAGGCGGCTACACCGGCGAGGAAATGAAGCTCGTCGGCGAGGTCCGCAAGATTCTTGCGCTGCCCGAACTCGCGATCTCGCCGACCACCGTGCGCGTTCCCGTCTTCACCGCGCATTCGATCGCCGTCAACGCCGAGACCGAGGTGAAAGTCACCGCCGCGCAGGCCCGCGCCGCCTTTGAGCACTTTCCCGGACTGCGCGTCGTGGACGACCCCGCGCACAATCGCTATCCGATGCCGATTATCGCCGAGGGCCAGGACGACTGCCTGGTCGGCCGAATCCGCGAGGACCTGGGCGTCGCGAATGCGCTGAACTTCTGGGTCACCGGCGATCAACTGCGCAAGGGCGCCGCGCTCAACGGGATTCAAATCGCCGAGCTGCTGCTGTAATTTTCCCGCAAATGAAAAGCGCCGGCGCGATCGCGCGCTCCGACGCTTCTTTTCCACGCATCGGTTCGATGAACGTTACTGCGCTACGTAGGTCACCACCCCGGACGGGAGCGGGCTGTTCACCGTGTGGCCTGTTCGCGGCGCGCTCAGCAATCCCTGCAGATCGACAATGCCAAGGTAGGCGTTGCTGCTGTCGCCCAGAACCGCGTACGCCTTGTGATTGTTGGGACTGACATAAGCAGTCACCGTGTGCGGATCGAAGCCCATGTCAAATGCGGCTGCATTGGGTTCGTCCGGCATTGTAAACGCCACGTAATCGACGGCTGCGGGGATTCCGCTTCCCGAAGTGGACGGCAGTTCAATCACGCCTTCCAGATTGCCGCCGAATTCGCCCGTCACGACGCCCAGATGCGTTCCGGGAGCGACGGCGATGCCGTCGGTGCCGGCCGAGAACGAATCGAATTCGGGGAAGTTCTGGAGCTGGCTGCCGGTATCGGTCCAAGTGCCGGGCGTTCCCGGCGTGAAGCTCGCTTGAGTCAGATCGGCGAGGAACAGATTGCCCGTGCCCTCGCTCGTGGCCAGGGCGATGCCGGTGGTGCAATCCTCGGCGGCCGAGTCATACTCTCCCGCCTCACTGCCGCCGCTGAGATCGTTATTGAAGATCGCCGGCGTCGAGGTGCTGGTATTGACGATCTGGTAAATCGATGACTCGTTCGGCGACAGCACCAAATGCCGGGCGGGATCGATCGAAACGTCTTCAGAGACGTTCGTTCCGGCGCCAATGGGCGTCTCAAATGCGGGCGGGGTGGCGCCAAGGTCGAGGAATTGGTAGCCGCCCGGGCCGCCCGTCGCCAAGCCGACGGTGACCAGCGCCTTGTTGGTTGATGAATCGACCACCACGCCGCAGTTCTCGCACGATCCGCCGGAGAAGCCTTCCGTGCTGGTCGCGCCACTGGTCAAAGTGCTGGTCAACGTCGTGCCGTTGATCAGGTAAACGTCGGTGTTGTTGGCGACGCACACCGTTACTCCACTGGTGGAGTTGGACGAGCAGGAGTTCGGGACGTTCGCCGTCGTAACCGTGGTCGGGGCCGCGGCGGCAGCCGCGCTGACGGCGCCGATGCCGCCGCTGGTTTCGATCGGCACGACCGCGACCGCAGCCGTACCGCCGCCCCAATTTCCCAGTGGAACATAGGCCGTGACATCCGTGCCCTGAACCAGCACTCCGATAGAGCTGGACGGCAGGCAGGCATTGGGCGCCGCCGTCGGCGTCGCGGTCGGCGTGCCTTTCGACTTGCAACTCCCGCACGGATCGCAGGCGGTGATCGAGGCCGCAAGTGCGACCGCAAACGCTACCGGGATCGAAAGCCCAAGAAGGCGCGACAACATTGGCTCTGCTCCTATGTGACGACGCGCGTCATCCCTCCCCGCAATGCAAATAGGAACGACCGTATGTCGTGATCGATGGCTGACGCAGGCTACAAGATTCGCGCATTCTATTTCAAACGGTCAAATCCAATAGAGCCTTCGTAAGGTCAGTCATGCTCCGCCGATTGCGCATCGTATCGCGCCTGACCGCGTGGTCGGGGAATTGACACCAATCTCAGCGTCGTATAATTCTGATCGGGCCATTGACGGCCTTATCGAGAGCGGCGGAGGGACTGGCCCGACGATGCCGCAGCAACCGGCTCCTCACGGAGTTGGTGCTAACTCCTGCAAGATCCTTCGATTGAAGGCTCTTGGAAGATAAGGCGAGAGTTGTCCAACCCTCGTCCTTATCGCAGGAAGAGGGTTTTTTGTTTTAACCCTTCATCGTCGGTCTTTCGCTATCACTCGCAGGCCGGTGGCGGGTTAAACTGACGTTGCCTGATCGACGCATATTGATAATCGGAGCCGGTGGACTCGGCGCGCCAGCCGCGTGGGCGCTCGCTCGCTCCGGCGCAGCCAGTATCACGATCGTTGATCCCGATCCCATCGATCTCTCGAACCTCGCGCGCCAGGTGATTTATCGAATTGAAGATCTCGGGCAGCCCAAGGTCGAAGCCGCTGCGCATCGATTGAGAATCGCGTTCCCGCGCGTCGAGATCGCGACCCACGCAATTGCGTTTGACCCGAACAACGGCCCCGCCCTCGCGGCCGCGCACGACTTCATGATCGACGCGACCGACGATCCTTCGGTGAAATTTCTGATTAACGATATCGCGCGCTCCGTCGATCGTCCGTTCGTTTACGGCGGCGTGCTCGGGATGGCCGGACAGGCGATGACGGTCCTGCCTGGACGCTCTGCCTGTTTGCGATGCCTGTTCGAAGCGCCGCCGGAGCCGGGCGAAATCGCTTCGTGCCGCGACGCTGGAATCATCGGCCCTGTCGCCGGCGCGATCGGAGAGATCCAGGCGGCGGAGGCGCTCGCCTACATTCGCGGCGAGACCCCGACGCTCGCCGGACGGATTCTTACCTACGACGCGGCAATTTCCGCGCGCTTTCGGCTGACCGCCGTGGCGGCGCGCGAAGGATGCGGATGCGGTGCGGCGCGGCGCGCGAAATCGGCCGCCGCCGAGACCGCTCACCAGTGAGGGAATCATGAGCTTCATCACCAACTTGAAGTGCAAGGAGTGCGGGCAGGAATATCCGATCGCGCCGCTGCACGTCTGCGAAACCTGCTTCGGCCCGCTCGAAGTCACCTACGATTACGCGAAAATTCGCGCCTCGCTCTCGCGCGCGAAAATCGAGTCGCGCCCGCATAACCTGTGGCGCTACCGCGAGCTGCTGCCTGTCGATAGCGAACCGCTCATCGGACCCCATTCCGGCTTCACTCCGCTGGTGCATTGCCAACGCCTGGGCGCCGAGCTCGGCCTGCCCCATCTCTACGTCAAGGACGACACCGTCAATCATCCGACGCTGTCGTACAAAGACCGCGTAGTCTCGGTCTCGATCACCAAGGCGATCGAGTTCGGCTTCACCACCGTCTCCTGCGCCTCGACCGGCAACCTCGCAACTGCGGTCGCCGCGCACGCCGCACGCGCGGGACTCAAGTGCTACATTTTCATGCCCGAGAACGTCGAAGCCGGAAAAATCGTCGGCTCGACGATCTATGGCGCGCAGGTGATCACGATCCGCGGCAACTACGACGACGTGAACCGGCTCTGCAGCGAGATCGCGGACAAGTACGGATGGGCTTTCGTCAATATCAATCTGCGCCCCTACTACACCGAGGGCGCAAAGACCTTTGGCTTCGAAATCGCCGAGCAGCTCGGATGGAAGCTGCCCGACAATATCGTCGTCCCGACCGCCGGCGGCACCATCCTGCCCAAGATTGCCAAGGCGTTTAAGGAGCTGAAAGAAGTCGGCCTCATCAAGAGCGACGTCTTCAAGATTTTTTCCGCGCAGGCCACCGGCTCCGCGCCGGTTATTCACGCGCTGCACAAGGGCACCGACCTCATAACGCCGGTGAAGCCCGACACGATCGCAAAATCGATCGCGATCGGAAATCCCGCCGACGGCTTCTACGTCCTGCGCGCCGTGCGCGAATCAGGCGGATGGGGCGAATCCGCCACCGACCCCGAGATTATCGACGCGATCAAGCTGCTTGCACGCACCGAGGGCATCTTCGCCGAGCCCGCCGGCGGCACCACCCTCGCCGTCGCGATCAAGCTCGCGCGTCAGGGCCGCATCAAACCCGACGAGACCACCGTCATCGCGATCACCGGCAACGGCTACAAGACCCTCGAAGCGGTGGCCGGATCGATCGAAAAGCCGATGGTGATCGACGCGCGACTGGGCGAATTCGACGCGCTGTTCGAGCGCCTCGCAGGCGGAAAACGCGCCGCGAACAGCGCCGCATGAATCGCGATTTGGGCACGGACACGCGGCCACCGGTTGTTTGCCGCGCACGCCCGGCATAAGCATCAAGATCTAGTACGGAGGTAAAGATCAGCACATGCCAGTAAAGGTCAGAGTCCCAACCCCGCTTCGCCGCTTCACCGCAGGTGTCGACGAAGTCCCCGCCGACGGCGCATCGATCCGCCTGGTGCTCGAAGATCTCGAGCGGCGCCATCCGGGGATGCGCGAGCGTCTGCTTGACGACAAAGGCGAGATTCGCCGCTTCGTCAATATCTATCTGAACGGTGACGACATCCGCTTTCTCGATTCACTTAATTCCAAGGTCAAGGATGGCGACGACATTTCAATCGTCCCGGCGATCGCTGGCGGACGCTAACCTCCCGCGCGGCCTCGAACACGAAGTCGTGCCGCGCGCGCGCGCCACAAGCGTGCTCGAGCTTATCGGCAACACGCCAATGCTCGAGATCGTGCGGCCGGTGCGCGGGATGCTCGCGCCCGGAGTGCGGATCTTCGCCAAGCTCGAAGGCTTCAACCCCGGCGGCTCGGTGAAAGATCGCGCCGCGAAGAAGATGATCGAGGTCGGTCTCGCCGACGGCAGCCTGCGCCCCGGCAAGACCATCATCGACTCGACCTCCGGCAATACCGGAATCGCGCTGGCGATGGTCGGTGCTGTAGTTGGCTATCCGGTGGAACTGGTGATGGCGGAAAACGTCAGCCGCGAACGCGTCAAAATAATCGAAGCCTACGGCGCGAAGATCATTTTCTCTGATCCGATGGAATCTTCCGACGGCGCGATCATGCTGTGCCGCAGGCTTATCGACCAGAATCCCGAAAAGTACTTCAAGCCCGATCAATATAACAACGAGGCCAATCCTCTGGCTCATTTCGAAACCACCGGCCCCGAAATCTGGCATCAGACCGCAGGCTTGGTCACCCACTTCGTCGCCGCGATGGGCACCGGAGGCACCCTGATGGGCACCGGCCGCTACTTAAAGTCGGTCAACCCGCGCGTGCGGGTGATCGGCGTCGAGCCCGACGACGCGATGCACGGGCTCGAGGGTCTCAAGCACATGGCGTCGTCGATCGTCCCGGGCATCTACCACGAGTCCGAGCTCGACTCGAAAATCGCGGTCGGCACCGAGGAAGCCTACGACATGGTGTACGCGCTCGGCCACGACGAAGGCATCCTGGTCGGCCAATCCTCGGGCGCCGCGATGATCGCCGCGATCAAGGTCGCGCAATCGATTCGAGAGGGATGCGTCGTCACGATTTTTCCTGACTTCGGCGACAAGTACTTATCGACCAACTTATGGATCGGATGGCAGGAGTGGCATCGCAAGCGCTCCGCGGGTGATCGCTAAATGGAACGCGTCCACGAACGTTACTACTTGAGCTATCCGCGCTCGCTGATCAAGGAGCCGCTGCTTTACCATCTGGTGAAGAAGTTCGACTTGATATTTAACATCCGCGGCGCCAGCGTGTCAGAGGAAATGGGCCTGGTAGCCCTCGAATTCGAGGGCACCCGCGACCAAATCGAGCGCGCAATAGTATGGCTCCGCTCCTCCGGCGTAACCGTCGAGACCATCGAAAAAAACGTAATCGAGTAGAATGTTTCGCCCGTCTGCAGGAGATCAGTGGCGCCGGCGTCTCATCATTGGATGACCCCGGATGACGCTGCGAGCGAGCCTGTCCTAACGTCGAAGAAGCAACCGTCGTTCAAGATGCTGGAAGAGGTCAGGGCGACACCGCCGAGCACCATTCGCGCCACGCGGTTGCGCTTGCACGTGGAAAACACTTAATGCTACCTCAAAACGTGGGTTCGAGCGGCGACGCCGGATTCCATCCAAGCCCCTATTACGGAGGAATGCCAAGTTGGACTTCGGGTTTTCTGAAGAACAGGAGATGTTGCGGGACGCGGCCAAGCGCTTTCTGGCCGACAATTGCCCGACCAAGTTTGTCCGCCAGATGATGGCTGACCCTACCGGCCATGATAAGGCCTTCTGGAAAAAGATCGTCGAACTCGGATGGCCCGGGCTGCTCATCCCGGAAGAGTTCGGCGGCCAGGGCGGCACCTTTCTCGATATGACGGTCGTGGTCGAAGAAGCCGGCAAGGCTCTCCTTCCCGGACCTTTCTTCACCGCCGCGCTGATCGGTGTGCCGCTCGCGCTCGAGGGCGGAAGCGACGCGCAGAAAAAAGAAATCCTGCCAAGGATGGCGAAGGGCGAATTTATCGGAACACTCGCGTTGGCCGAAGCCTCGGGCCGTTTCGACGCCGAAGGCGTTCAGATGAAAGCGACCAAGAGCGGCGCCGACTACACGCTCACCGGTGAGAAATTTTTCGTCCCCGACGCCCACGTCGCCGACGGAATCGCGGTCGCGGCGCGCACCAGCGGCAGCGGCGAAAAAGGCATCACGATCTTCCTGGTTCCCAAGGGCGCCAAGGGCGTCACCATCACCCAGCTCAAGACCGTCGATATGACCCGCCGCCTGTGTCACGTGAAATTTGACAACGTCAAGGCTGAAGGAACTTTGGGCAAGGTTGACGAGGGCTGGCCGATCCTGAGCCGAGTGCTCAATATCGCGACCGCCGGCCTCGCGACGGAGATGGTCGGCACGGCGCAAAAGGCGCTCGACATGTCGGTCGATTACGCCAAGACCCGTGTGCAGTTCGGCAAGCCGATCGGCTCGTTCCAGGCGGTCAAGCACAAGTGCGTTGACATGATGGTCGCGGTCGAGAATGCGCGCTCTCTGGTGTACTACGCATCCTGGACCGTTGACACCGGGAACGACGAACAGAAGACCGCCGTCCCGATGGCCAAGGCGTACGCTTCCGACATGGCCAAGAACGTGACCAGCGAGGCGATCCAGGTTCACGGCGGAATCGGCTTCACCTGGGAACACGACATGCACCTGTACCATCGCCGCGCTCTGGCCGGCGAAGCGAACCTCGGCAACGGCCCGGTGCATCGCGAGACGGTAGCGCGCACGCTCCTCGGCTGATCGGACAATTCTCAAATGCGCAGAGCCGCGGCCGATAAAAATCGGCCGCGGCTCTTTTTTTCGTCCGATTCCTCCCCCGTTGTCTGACACGAGGAAGGCTTGGAGGAGGAGGTGCGGGGGCGGCGGCCTTGATCGATCGCCGTCCAAATCCAATCTAACGCTCGTTAGGTTTTTTGCCAGATTTGTTCATGGCTGAACTGTTCAGCCTTGTTATTTTTTTCGCCGCGCGCACAATTGATCGCATGGACGGAAATCCCGCATCACCCCAACTCACGTCCCTCGGCATTTCGCCCTCAATCCCCGGCCCGCAACCAGCAACTTCCCCGATTCCCACAATCCGAAACAAACTGTCACTATCGAGCAAATTCCTGAGCAAACTAAAGATCTTCCGATCTTGCGGATCACAAAAATCCGGAACGGACCCACCGTCGAGACGATGTTTGATCGGCGCTCGCGCGCGCTCGACCTCGCACTCGCGATCGTCGTATCGTCGTCCCTCAACCCGCACGCAAGAGGATTTATCGATGGCGCATGGTAAATGGGCTTTCACCAAGGGACTGCACGACATCGGCAACGGCGCGTTCGCGTACCTGCAGCCCGACGGCTCCTGGGGATGGAGCAATGCCGGGCTTATCACCGACGGCGGCGAGTCGATGCTGGTCGATACGCTGTTCGACCTGCCGCTCACGCGTGCGATGCTCCACGCGATGCGCCCCGCGACCGCGCATGCTCCTATCCGCAAGCTCGTCAACTCGCACTCCAATGGCGACCATTGCAACGGCAACGAGTTGGTCGAGGGCGCGGAAATTATCGCCTCGAAAGCCTGCGCCGATGAGATGCGCAGCGAACCTCCCGGACGCCTGGCCGCGATGATGAAAGCGGCGCCCTCGATGGGACCGGTCGGCGAGTACATCCTGAAAATTTTCGGCCCGTTCCAGTTCGAGGGAATTCGCGGCGCGCTTCCCACCCGCACCTTCGAGGGCGAGCTCGAAGTCACCGTCGGCGCCAAACGCGTTCGCCTCATCCAGGTCGGACCCGCGCACACCCGCGGCGACCTTCTGGTTCACGTTCCCGCCGACCGCACGATTTTCACCGGCGACATCCTGTTCATCGGCGGCCATCCGATAATCTGGGCCGGTCCTGTCGCCAACTGGATTGCCGCGTGCGATACGATGCTCGCGCTCGACGTGGAAACTATCGTTCCCGGCCACGGACCAATCACCGACAAGGCGGGAGTCGCCGCGCTTAAGGGGTACCTGGAATATATTCATCGCGAGGCGCGCAAACGCTTCGACGCCGGGATCCCCGCGGCCGAGGCCGCGCGCGATATCGCGCTCGACGCCTACGCCTCGTGGACCGACGCCGAGCGAATTGTCGTGAATGTCGCGACGCTCTATCGCGAGTTCGCTCCGGGCAGCGCCGCCGCCGATATCACCCCGCTGTTCGCGCAGATGGCCGCGATGGCGCAAAAGTGATCTCGCGGTGGCAATGAATTTTCGCGCGATGGCCCGCGTACATTTCGCGGCGCTCGCGAGCGTGTTCGCGATGTACGCCGCCGCACGCGCGCAGGTGCCCTCTGCGCCCCTCGCCACGCCGATACCGGCTCATCCGATCGCCGCCGCGGCGCCGGAGAGCTCCGCGCTCAAGCCCGGCACGATCATCACCGGCGCCAACGCGAGTCAGTTCGCACAGATACTGCCGCAAGCGGCGATCTTCGCGCTCGCGCACGGTTTCAGGATCGAGGTCACGCCATCGCGCAGCCTCAAGTGGTCGGCCGGATACCAGAACGCGACCGAAAAATATTCCCCGCAAGCCGCCCTCGACGCTAATGATCATCTGATCAACTACGTCGCGGGGATGCCGTTTCCGCTGATCGACCTCGCCGACCCCAAGGCCGCAGTCAAGATCGCCTACAACTGGCACATGGGTCCGGTGATGCCCGATGATTTCTCGCTCGCGCCGTGGAGCAGCAACGGCTACCGCGCCGATCCCGCGAATCCCGCGCAAATCACCGCCATGAGCGACGGCGACTACCAATGCGACCATTTTACTTTTCTGCGTTTTGCGCATCGCACTGAAGTCGAACCGCGCCCTACCCTCGGCGCTAATCCGATGGGCGCCGAATGGAAGGCGCGCTGCGACGATTGGTCAGTCACCGCGCTTGGCGCCGAGAACGGCGAGGGCAAAGGAATCTGGGTGCGCTACCTCGACCCTGCCACCGACGACGCGTTCTTCAATTTCGACGAGATGTCGCGCCGGGTGCGTCAAGTGGCGGTCGGCGCGGGCGCTCCCGGACCCGCATGCCGCAATTGCCATCAGCCGTACTGGGCCTACGCTCTTCCCAAGACCGAAGACTACGAATACCGAATCCTCGGCACCACCACGATCCTGGCGTGTCTGTCCGCGGCCTCCGAGCCGGCGGGAATTACTAGTTCCGGCGACGGATACTCACTTAGTGAGGAACCATTCGAGCTGCGCCACGCGTATATACTCGAGGCGCGTCCCAAGACTGGCGATCAGAGTCTCAGTACGATTATATACATCGACAGCGAAGTGTATGTATGGCTCGCCGCGCGGTTCTACAAGGACGGAGCCGAGACCGCCTCTGCGATTCCGCTCTGGCGGATGAAACCCGGACGCGAGGGCGGTAACCTGTTCGATCTGGCGGGCAGTTTTTACGTACCGGCCGGCGGTGGCTCATTTTTCCGTTCGCTGGTGCCCGCTCATCAGCAGTTCCAGCAGGAACTCAACACCGGCAATCTATCCGAGGCAGCCTTCGTCCCGGCAACCCTCTCGCGATGAATCACGCAAAAGCCACGGCACAGATGTCTCTCTCCCAAAAGATTGGGAGAGGGTGGCGCGCGCTGCGCGCGACGGGTGAGGGACCGACAGCGAGAACTCTTCGCTCGCTTCCATTACTAGACCGCGCAGAGCGCACGCAGCATCAAACTCTTATTCTGCCGGTCCCTCACCCGCGCGTCACGGCGATTGCTGAAAAGAGCAATCGCCCCGCCACGCACCCTCTCCCTATCCGGGAGAGGGACAATTCAGAATCCTGCGTTATTAGAAGCAAACTCCCAAAGGAGAAATGATTATGGCGGAAATGGGCATTTACGAAGCGATGAGTACGCTGCGCGCGGTGCGGCGGCTCAAGCCCGATCCGATTCCCGACGACGTGATGCGCCGCGTGCTCGAGGCCGCCGCATGGGCGCCCACCGGCGGAAATCGGCAGCCGTGGCGAATCGTACTGGTCAAAGACCGCACGAAAAAGACCCGGCTCGGCGAGCTGTACTCCGCGCGCTGGAATAACTACTCGCGGCACTACCGTGCCGCGGTTCCCGCCTCCGCCCCCGCCGACGTGCGCGCCCGTTCCGAACGCACCCTTGCCGCGGGCGACTATATGGCCGCCCACTTCGGCGATACTCCGGCGATCGCGATGTTCTGCTTCGACCCGAAACAGATGGCAATCACCGACGCGACGCAGAACCGCCCTTCAGTCGTCGGCGGCGGCTCGGTCTATCCCGCGGTCGAGAACCTGCTGCTCGCGTGCCGCGCCGAAGGACTCGGATGCGTACTGACTACTCTACTCTGCGAGGATGAACCTGTGGTGCGTGAGCTGCTGGCGCTGCCGGATGGATGGTACACCGCCGCCGCGATTCCGATTGGATATCCAGTCGGCCGCGGCCACGGACCGCTCATCCGGCGCGCGCTCGATCAGTTGGTATTTGAGGACGCGTGGGG
Source organism: Binataceae bacterium (SeqCode) (assembly GCA_035531855.1). GTDB lineage: Bacteria > Desulfobacterota > Binatia > Binatales > Binataceae > JBARDN01. Next base: position 3,391 of record DATKSB010000246.1, on the reverse strand, counting down.
CAAAGCGCTCGGCAAATAGCTATTGACGATTACTCAGTTGTTCGGGTGCCGGCGCCCAATCCGCGAGCATGCTGTAGCCCACCGCCAGCAGCGTCGGCCCGAGGAATATGCCGATAAACCCGAACGCGACCACGCCTCCCAGCACCCCGAGCATCACCAGGATGAGCGGGGTCGAGCCGCCGCGGCTGATCAGGAACGGACGCACGAAATTGTCGGAACCGCTCACCACCACCCCGCCCCAAACCAGCATGAAAATTCCCCATCCGTTGCTGCCCAGATGAAACAGCCACAGCGCCGCCGGAATCCAGATGAGCGGCGGCCCCACCGGCACCATCGCGAGCACAAAGGTGCAGAAACCAAGGAACACCGGACCCGGCACTCCGCCAATCCAAAAGCCAATCGCAGCGAGCGTGCCCTGAATCAGAGCGGTGCCGAGAATCCCGTACACCACCGCCTGCACCGTGGTCCCCGCGGTCTCGAGCAGCCGACGCGCCTCGTTGCCGCCCAGCCGATCGAGTACCGCGTTGGCATGCGCCAGCGCCACGCCTCCATCACGATAAACAAAAAAAGCGATGACCAGGCTCAGGAGCAATTCCAGAATGCCGGATGCCAGCGCTCCGCCGACGGTGACCACCAGCGTCTTCGCCGCGGGCATCACCTTGGCGAACTCCTGCACGCGCATCGCGCTGGAGAGCGACAGCTCCGTCCAGTAGTCATTCATACGCGATCCCACAATCGGGATCGTCGCGACCCACGTCGGCGGCATTGGAGGACCGTCGGCAGAATAGCGCCGCAGCGCATTGACCACTTCCGAGACGTTGCTGGCAAGGCTCGCGCCGACGATTGCGAACGGCGCGACGATCACGATCGCGAGCATCAGCACCATCAGGATCGCCGACAGCGCCGCGCGTCCATGCGTCGCCGTCTCGAGCCGCTGGTACAGCGGCCAGGTCGATACGCAAAGAATTACCGACCACACTATCGCCGACAGAAACGGCAGCAGGATCACGATACATGCGAGGATCAAAAGCCAGACCGCTGCCAGCGCGATCCAGGTCTCTATATTTCGTTCGGTTTTAAGTTCGCCGGTCATAGTGCCGCGCCCAATTGCTGTCTTCGCTTTCCCGCGCGCGTTTCGGACGCGCGCGCAATATCGACCCGCTGCGATTTGTTATCGCGGTCTTTCAATCCAGCATCAGTTCTGAACTAATCAGGCTATAATTGATAGACTATTTTCAAGCCCGCGAAAGCGGCTTCATGATGAGCATGATGAGACGGATGTTCAACACCCGCGCGGCTGATGTGAGATACGTTCCGCTTCGTATGTCCGCGATCATAATCGGCGCGACCGCGATCCTCCTCGTGTTGTCGTGGCAAGGCGAATGCTGGGCCTATATCGACCCTAATGCGGGAGGATTCCTGGCGCAAATTCTGCTCCCGCTCGCGTCGATCTTTCTGTCCTTCCTCTTTTACTGCCGCAAGGAAATCAGGCGATTAGTCAAATCCTTGCGTGACCGATGGAAAGGAATCGATTCGCCCGACGCCTCGCACGAGGCTGAAAAGTAAATCATGGGCCGGCGATGGTGGTTGCTGTTTCGCAGCCTCGCGGTCATTACGATCCTCTTCCTCGCGCCGATCCTCGCCACCCAGTTACGCGGCTGGTCCTACTTTCTCTCGAGCCGCGACGCCGCCGCTCAATTGGCGCTGGAAATCCTGGCTATCGTTTTGCTCGAGGCCGTCGGCGCCGCGCTTCTCGCTCTCGTCCTCGGTGCCGGACACGCGCTCGAGCTGTGGGATGATCAATCCGATGCCGACTGCGCGGGGTTCCTCGCCTTCGCAAGCGCGATCATATGCCTGCTTGCGTTAGTCAGTCCGCAGAACACCATGGTCAGCCCGATCATGAACGCGAGCCTGAGCGTGGCGCTGATCCTCGTTGCGATCGCTCTGCTGACGTTGTTCGGCTGGCGCCATGCATTCGCGGTTTTCAATCGCCTCAACCAATCAGCACAGATCGTACTTGTGGCCTGTCCGCTGCTCCTGATTCCCGTGCTTGCCGCAGGCATCGGATGGCGCAGCTTCGATCCGATACCGCAGGCGCGAGGCTCTGCGCCGAACCTCAAGGCTCAGCCGAACGTCGTGTTGATCAGCTTCGACGCACTCACAGCGCAGGACATGTCGCTCTACGGCTACCGGCTGCCGACCACGCCGAGATTCGAGCGGCTCGCGCAGCGCAGCTACAACTTCGTCAATTTCGTCTCGACCGCGGATTTCACCACGCCGGCGGTCGCCTCGATGTTGACCGGGCAGTACTCGCTGACCAATCGGGTGTTCCAACTTTACGGACACATACCTGCCCGCCTGCGCGAGCGGAACATCGCGTGGATACTGCGCCAGCACGGATATACCACCGCCGCTATCGTCACCAATCCAGCGGCGCATCCGCTGACTTTGCGGCTCGCGGATTCCTTTTCGATTCTGCCGTGGCCTCCGATGTCCGCCTGGTTTCTTCCCGGCACCTTTCTGATCCAATTGCGGCACAGCCTGCTATTCGATGCGGTCAACGATCTTGCGGTGATTGCGCTCAGGAATTTTGGCTGCCTCTTCACCCGATTCAATCGAGCGAGTTGGGTCGAGCCGCGCGCGGCGTTCGCCTCCGCCCAGGATTTCATCCGCGGGGCGCGCACGCCCTACTTCCTGTGGATTCATCTGTACCCGCCGCATGCTCCTTACGTCACCGACGCCCGCTTCCGGGGCCGGTTTCTGCCGGGTTCCGAGTTCACCACTCAAGCGCAATTCCTGTGGCTGCTGTCCTCCGCGTACTACCCACCGGCGATGCAACCCCAGATCGACTTGATGAGGCTGCGCTATGACGAGAGTATCGCCGAGTGCGACAGCGCTCTCGGAGAGTTCCTTGACTGGTTGGCGGCGGACAATCGAGACGCGAACACTATTCTGGTTGTTACCGCCGATCATGGCGAGAACTTTTCCGGCGGATGGTGGAGCCACGAGTCGCCCGATCTGCGTTACTCCGAGACCCATATCCCCCTGCTGATTTCGCTGCCGGGCCAGAGCCGCAATTACACCGAAGCCGAGAACTGCGATCTCTCCGATCTCGCGCCCACAATTCTTGCCGTGCTCGGGATTGAGCGACCGTCATGGATGGACGGCCATTCGCTCATCGGCGCGCGGGCGGCGTCCTCACCGGGAACGGGTGTTTCGATGTACTTGGCGCAATCAAGTGCTTTCAGCCGGCCCGCGTCTGGAACGATCGCCGAAAATTCCGGCCCCTATCACCTGGTTCTGTATTTCCCCTCCGGACGCATCAAGCTGTTCGATATCGCCCATGATCCGGAGCAAACGCACGCCGCGTTCGCATCCGCTCCTCCCGGCC
>DATKSB010000245.1:0-3033 GCA_035531855.1 Binataceae bacterium (SeqCode) | reverse complement strand
TCCGGCGCGTCGTTCACCAAAGAGGAAGACGTGCTCGACGTGTGGTTCGATTCGGGATGCTCGCAGGCCGCCGTGCTCGCGATTCGTCCCGAGCTTACGTGGCCGGCGGACGCGTACCTTGAGGCGGTCGAGCAGGCGCGCGGATGGTTCGGGTCGTCACTGACCTGCGCGGTCGCCGAGCGTGGGGTTGCTCCCTTTCGCGCCGTTATCAGCCACGGGCTCACGGTGGACGAACGCGGGCGCAAAATGTCGAAGTCGCTCGGCAACACCGAAGACGCGCATGAGGTCGCGAATCGGCTCGGCGCCGACGTGATTCGGCTGGTCTATGCGTCGCTCGATTACACGACTGAGATCGCGCTCGGGCCGACGATCTTCAGCGCGGTTTCGGAATCGTACCGCAAGGTCCGCAACACCTGCCGGTTCCTGCTCGGCAACCTGTTCGATTTCGATCCGGCGCGCGACACGGTCGCGTACCCGGCGATACTCGAGTTCGATCGCTTCATCCTGGCGCGGCTCGAAGCGCTCAAGACCGTCGTGCGCCGAGCGTTCGACAACTTCGACTTTCAGGCCGCGTACTCGGCGCTGTCGAACTTTATCGTGGTCGATCTGAGTTCGCTGTATATCGACGTCGCGCGCGACCGGCTCTATTGCGACGCGCAGGCCTCGGTGAGCCGCCGCTCGGCGCAGACCAGCCTGTATCAGATCCTCGACGCGCTGGTGCGGATGCTCGCGCCGCTCATCCCGTACACCGCCGACGAAATCTATTCCTACCTGCCCGGCAAAACCGCCGAGAGCGTGCATCTGCTCGAACTTCAGCCTGCTCATCCCGAATGGACCGATTCCGAGCTCAGTGCGAAATGGGAGCGGCTGCTCGCGGTCCGCGATGACGCGCTGAAGCTACTCGAGGCGATGCGCAAGGCGGGCACGATCGGCGCCCCGCTCGAGGCTGCGGTCGCGATCAATTCTGATTTTGCGGGTGACATTCCGGCGCTCAAGGAATTGTTCATCGTCTCTGAGGTCGTGGCACTCAACGCCGAAGAGGCGGGTGCGCTTAAACGCGAGGCTGCGGGCCGCGACGAGGTTTTTTCGCGGGACGGCTTTTTCACCCGTGTGTCATCGTCCAGCGCGCTGACGGGGCGGCGCGCGCCGGGCGTGAAGTGCCATCGATGCTGGTGCTACTTCGACGACGGTGGCGACCCCGAACTGTGTCCGCGATGCCGCGCCGTGGTCCGGGCCTGAAATCATGAGTGAGGCCGTGAGCAACGATGCCGCCGTGGCGGCTTCCGAACCTTCCGCCGCGCCCGCGCGCCGCAGTCCGCTATTGCGCCTGATGTGTCTGATCACGCTGCCGGTGATCGTGCTCGATCAGGTGACCAAGCTGATTGTGCGCTCGCACATGGAGCTCTATCAGAGTATCGCGATCGTGCCGCATTTCCTGGCGCTCACCTACACGCTGAATCCGGGCGCGGCATTCAGCATGTTCACCGGGCTGCCGCCCTGGTTTCGCCTCGCGTTTCTGATCGGGATGAATCTCGGCGCGATCGTGGTGCTGACGGTTCTGCTCGCGCGCAGCGAGCGCATGGATTTCAACTCGGTCGCGTTCGCGCTGATCATCGCGGGCGCGGCGGGCAACGTGATTGATCGCGGGATACGCGCCGAAGTTATCGACTTCATCCGGGTACACTACTACGGCTGGAATTATCCAATTTTCAATGTCGCCGACAGCGCGATCACGATTGGCGTCGCGCTTATCCTGATTACGTCGATCTTCAGCCGCGATCCGGCCGCCTGAGCGCGCGGCTTTTATTTGACGATTAGTGGCGCGTCGGCTTAACCTTGCCCTTGTTGCCCGTGCCGTGACGATCGGCGCGGGCGCGAGGAGCACCGCCGATGAAGTCGATCAATACCGTCACCGGAACCACCTCCCCCGAGCAGCTCGGCACCACCTTGATGCACGAGCATTTGATGATCGGATGGGCGGGATGGGAGCTCGATTGTGCGGCGCCGAAGTTCGAGCGCAAGGCGGCGCTCAAGACCTGCGTCGAGCGGCTCAAGGAGCTGAAGGATCTTGGGGTCTCGAGCTTTGTCGATCCGTGCCCGATGGATATCGGGCGTGATGTGAGCTTCATGGCCGAGGTCGCGTCGGCCTCCGGCATCAACATCGTCTGCGCGACCGGGCTGTACAAGGAAGATCTCGGCAACACGCCATATTTCAAGCAGCGGACGGTTGATGAAATCGCCGAGATTTATTCGCAGGAGATCACCAAAGGCATCGGCGGCACCGGAATAAAGGCCGGCATAATCAAGTGCGCAACCGGCAAGGGCCAGGTGACGAAGTACGAGGAGATGTGCCTGCGGGCCGCGGGCCGCGCTCATCTGCGCACCGGCGCTCCGATCACGACCCATACCGAAGACGGCACTATGGGGCGCGAGCAGCTCGAAATCTTCGCCTCAGAAGGCGTCGATCTGAGCCACGTCGTTATCGGCCATAGCTGCGGCTCGGCCGACCTGGGATACCATTCCGCGATGCTCGAGCGGGGATGTATTCTTGGCTTCGACCGCTTCGGTCTGGATATTTTGCACCCCGACAAGCTCCGGCTGGCCGCGCTGATCGGCCTTTTGGGAGTCGGCTACGAAAAGCAACTCGTGCTCTCGCACGATACGGTGGCGTGCTGGCTGGGTCGCAGGCTGGACCTTCCGCCCGAGACCGCGAAACTGGTCGAGAACTGGAAGCCCACGCACGTGCTCAAGAATATAGTGCCGACGCTCAAGAAGGCCGGCGTGAGCGAGGAAAAGATTCGTGCGATGCTGGTGGAGAACCCGCGCCGCTACTTCAGTTAAGCGGCGACGCGGGTTCCCTGAACTTCGGATGCGTCGGGTTACTTGCGCGGCTCAGCCATCGCAAGCATCGCGGGCTCGCCCATCGCGCCCGACTCGGCTTTCTCGCGCCACTGGTCGATCGCCTCAACCGTGAAGCGCCAGTCGCTTCCCACCCGGAAGGCGGGGAGCTGGTTCTTCTTGAGCATCCGGTAA
>DATKSB010000244.1:0-12240 GCA_035531855.1 Binataceae bacterium (SeqCode) | reverse complement strand
AATCAGGGCCACCGTATCTTCGACGTAGCCGAGCACGATCTGAGAGGTCGCGCCGTTGGTCAGCAGCATCGTCCAGTCCACATGCAGACGACCGCCAGCCGGGGGAACCGTGAAGCTCACCGGGCCGATGACGACCGTCGCAGCACTAAATGGCCCCACATCGGCGCCGAGCACGGTCTTGAGCGTGTACGGCTGCGCGGTGAAAGAGACTGCGACGCTGGGCGGCGTTGCGTCGTAGTTGCCGGCGCGGTCCAGGACTCCGACCCAGTAAGTCGCTGACGTGTTGGGCGGATCGGTGATGAGATAGACCGATCTCTTGGTGCGATCGACGAGCGTTCCCGCCGCCCAGCTCGCGCCGCTGCGGATTTCGTAGGCGCTGAAGCCGGGCGGAAGCGTCGCCGGCGCCATCCACGACAGCTTGATGTCGTTCTTCTTGGTGATGACGCCGGTCAATCCGGTCACGTCGGGGATCGCCGCCATCGTGGCGACGACTGAGGGCGGTGTCGGATCGGCCGCACCCGCATCATTGAACACGGCGACCCAGTAGGTGTTGGTGCCTGGCGCCGGATCTGTGATCTTTAGCTTGAACTGCTCGGTATTATGCACCAGTGTCGCCGTCGCAAAGGTGGTGCCGATATAGACGGCGAAGTGTTTGAAGTCGATTGGGAGCTGATTGATGGTGGGCGTGCTCGGATATTGCCAGGTGAGAATCAAATCGCTCTTGTGGTCGATCGTATAAGCGAGGTTGGTCGGGTCGAGCATCTCCGTGCCGCCACTGGTATTCAGTTCGTCGTTCAGATTTTCGTTGTAGTCGCTCGCGTCGTGCCCTTCCTCAAGCTGCGGACTCGAGAACGTCAGCGGCTGCCCGCTCACGACTGTCGCCGCGTTGACATCCGCCAGCACCCGGACTCTGGTCAATCCCGTAGGCACCACGAAATTGGCGCTGACGGTTCCGGCGCTGCCCGCGACCTGAGCCGCGGAGCAATAAAGCGTGGTCAGCGTGGGATCCCAGACCTCCCATGCGGGCGATCCCAGCGTTACATTCGTCGCGTCGATGTATCCCGACAGGCAGAGCTGTTCACCCGCCGTGACCGGGATCTGCACTGTTCCCGCGTGCGTGCCCGCAGGCGCGGCCGCGCCTGTGCCATTGTACACCCACGCATTCTCGCCGCCGGGTCCGCCGCCAGTGACCAGATTTAAGCTCATTACTTTGACACTCCTCGGGGGCTGCACCGGGCCGGTGCGCGGTCAGGAGGGGACACCTTCTGCGCCAAGCGGTGGTTGCGGAGAAACGCACAACCCTCCGCGCCCGGCCCGGATTTTTTATCGCGCGCCGATGACCTGCGGATGCGCCCGGCTGATTTCCAACGCCTTGCGGAAGTTGGCGCCCCTCTCCGCCTTGTCGGCGCCACGCAACTGTTCCGCGATTTCGCCTTCCAGATCCTCCTGCACGCCGTCGTTGTTCGCCGCGCTCGCGCGTCCCGCCGGAGTGAGGGACATCATTTCGGCGACCGCCGTTCCCGCTGCCACTAGGTCGGGATCGTTTTTATGGCGCGCAGCCGCATTTCCCAGGTGTGTGCCGATTGTTTGCAACAATTCGTTTCGGCGCGCGAGCTCGGCGACATCCACGCCCGCACGCGGCACCTCGGCAGTCGGCGCTGGCGAGAATCGGCGCTGCTGCGCGGGATCGGCAGCCGGATTGCTTGGAGCGCCGCGCCGTGCCGGGCTCAGAGACGATGCCTTGTCCACATAGCCACTCGGCATGCCAACGTGCCGTTGGCCGCGAGAATTTGCCTTTCGGAAATCAGTTTCGGTGCTCACTTCGCTCACTCCTTTTTCGCTCCTAAATTGTTTGTCAAAATCGGCGGCTGAATCGACGAGTCGCGCCGAATCGATGAAAAATAGCTCCGACCCGCTTTTTGAAATGTGCCCGGTGATCGCGAGGCCGTGAAGCATATTCGCCGCCACTTTCCGCCAAACTGCGGTGTCCGTAATGCGCATCTCGAAAACGCCGCCGCGATCGTCTAGTGTCCCGGCGAATTTCTCGACTCCTGCCTCGATATCTGCGGTGCCCTGGGCAAACCCGCGCAGAGCTGCGTGCACAGCACTCTTCATGATCAAGGCGCCCTCGGCGTCTCGCGCGTGATCCGGATCGAACCTGATTGCCTGCCGCACGCCATCGACCGCCGCGACTGGAACATAAAACGCAAAGTTGTTTTTGAATGACATTTTGTTATCTCCCCCTACCTGCCCGTTGTTGTTAGACGGCGACTTGACGGTCACGCTCGGCTAGAAAGTTGATCACGTCACCGCGCCGCAGCTTGACGATTTCGAGCGCACGTGGATGAACGCGGCCGGTCGAGACCAAAATTCCATCGGCATTGATCCACAATTTTCCGCCGTCTTTTTCGGCCTCGAGGACGATCGCGTGCGGTTGCATCGCCTCGGCATCGGCTTCGAGCTTAACGCGCCGCTCAACTTTTTCGCGTTGCGTCTGCTCCGCAGATTCTTGCGACCGGGCGCCCTCGATCCTGGTGACTATTTCCCGCGCGCCGACGATCGTTTCGTCGATCGTCTTGGAGTTCGCGAGCACGCCGAGCAGTGCGCACCCAAGATGCGTGCCGCGATAGGTGCGAAGTCGCGACGTTATCATTCCGTCGATTCCGCTGGCGGTGGACATCGCCGCGCCGAGTCGTTCGAGATTCCGGCCCGCGCGGCTGGCGAGTGCCTGGAGTTCATCGTCTGGATTTTCGAGCGCGCCGATCACGTCGCCGAGTAGCGCGTTCAAGTGCGCGAGCAATCCTGCGCGCGCCTCGCCTGACATTTTGATTGTTGAGCTCATTTTCCCTTCTCCCTAGTTTCGGCTTCTGTAGTTCAATTCCTCTGGTGTTTCCGCGCTCGCGAAAACCGGAGCGTCTATCCGGTACGGCCAGACTTTCAGGCGCAGTTCCAGTTGGTCCGCATTCACGGCGAGATCGGTCGGGTTGAAATACAGATCGACGCGGCAATCGCGGCATCGCACCGTGAGGATCAAGCCGAGCGAACCGTCATCGAGGCGCGCGCTCCCGACATCGAGGTCGATCTCTTTGTGCGCACACATCATCGTGGCCCACCCATGCGCATGGCGGCATGCATCGCCGGGTTCTGATTTCGCACAGCTTTGTGGATCGAACGCGCGATGGCGTCACTGTTACGAACAAAAAAATCGCTGACAGACTTTCCGTCCATCGCACTGACGTGAAAGTGGGTGTGAATTTCCCCGCCTCCGCTGCTCCCATCGCGCGTCATGTTCTGGATCGTCCGGCTGATTGGCTCCGGCAGCACCATCTCGTTGGGATGAAGGATGTTCAGCGAACCGCCGAATCCTAGGCCGCCGCCCGCCACCATGCCCCCGGCCGCGCTGGGAATGATGCCGCCGGCCGCGCCGGTCCCCAGTACCTTGAAGGAATTCGCCGACATATACGTATCGAGGATGACCTCGACTGCGTTGTACGCCGCAATTGCCTCCTGATATCCCGTCTGAATTATCGCTTGGGCGACTTGCGTAACTGCACTCGCCGAAATACTGCCAAGGTGTTCCAGCATGCCGACGAGCGGCGTCTCGATCGGCTTCAGCGCACTGGACAGGCTGCTAACCAATGATCCCGTTATGCTACCTATGGCGCTGCCGCCTGCTGTCGCGGCTGTGCCCGTTGCCGTACCTGTTGCCGGTTGTCCGCCTGGCGCGGCCCCGCCCTGAGCCTGCTTCGCACCGCCGAAGATCGCCGTTACCGCGGTGCCGAAGAGCCAGCCGAGCAAGCCGCCCGGTCCGTTGGTCATGCTCTTCAGGCCGCTCATCATCGAGGTTGCTACCTGCGGCCCGAGCAGCCAGCCAAGAATCCCGCCGCTTGCAGCCGAGCCGGCGCCGGCACCAGCCGCGCCACTCAAGCCGGGCGCGCCACCGCCGGTCAGCGCGCTTCCCGCCATCCCGGCAATTCCGCCGCCCTTGCCTGAGACGCCGAACAGGGCACTCCACATCGAGTTTTGCGAGCCGCCCGTAAACAACGCATGCAAGCCGCCGCTCGCGAATTCCAGCAGGATAGATTCGCCCATCTTGCGGAAGGCTTCGGTCGCGGTTTGCGTGCCCTGCAAGATGCCGCCGATGACCTGGTCGAAGGCCGTGGCAATCGGCGTGAGCACCGAGGCAATCTCGGCGGCATCGGCCTTCGATTGCGCGGTCAAATCGGCGAGCTTGGTCTGGTCCTCTTCCCATCGCTGTGTCAGATGCGCCTGCAAGCCGGCGTCCCCGATGTCCCCAAACTGGGTCGCGCGTTGCTGGTCATGCGCCTGTGCCGATGCGTTTAGCGCCGCGCCGATCTCTTTTTCAGATCTGAGGTATTCGCTTGTGTACTCGCGTTCGGCTGCCTTGCGGGCATTGGCCAGTCCGATCGCGGATGCCATCAGTTGCCGGTTGACATCGATCCCGGCCGCCGCCAAGTCAGCCTCGTGCGAGACGATGTAGCCGTGGATGTTCTGTTCTTCGGCGATGCGTGCTGCCGCGGTATCCGCCGACTGCGCGACCATCAGGCGCTGGCTCTCTATAAAATCGGTCAGCGCGGTCTGTTGCGCCGCTTTGGATGCAGGCTGCATCGGCTGAAGCTGCGGAGCGGTTTTGTATGAGGTATGCGGGGACGGGATGCCTGCCTGCAATGGCGTCTGTACCACACCGTTTGAGGACGATGGCGAACCCATCAAGGTGGGGATCGCCCACCCCGCACCCCCAGGCAGCATGGCTGGACCGAGGCGCTCGATATAAGGGAGTGCATCCTGTGCCGCTTTGCCGATTGCCGGAAGCAGATTATCCGCAATGGCGCTGAGGGCTGGGGCGGCCTGCACGCCCAGGATATCCTTGAAATGCTCCCATTCGGCGGCTAGCAGATGCGTCGATTCGGCCGCCTTGTTGAGCGCATCGACCTGGCCTGGGCTGAGTTCCAGTCCGAGCTCGTGGAATTTTTGCTTGAGTTCGCCGACCTGCATCAGGATCGGTATCAACCGTGCGCCGCCCCGGCCGCCCAATAACTCGGACACAGCGCCGATCGATTGCTCGCTGATTCCGACCCGCAGGACGGCGGCGGCGAGATTGTCGAGCGCGGTATTTGCGTCAGCGAGATCGGCGGGCTTCATGCCCAGCGCGGCAAGAGCGCCAGTCATCGCCTGGTCTTTAGACCCGCTCTGCAGCTCCAGCATCTTGAGCGAGAGCTCGCTCATCGAGCGTTGCAGGGTATCGAAGCTGCTTCCGGTTATCTGGGCGGCGAACCGGAGTTCTTGGAGCTTATCTGTCGAAATGCCGGTGGCTTCCGACATGTTCGTGAGCTTCTCGCCCAGTTCCGCACTGCCGAAAATCGCCTCGCTGGCGAAATTCTTGAACTTGTCAACAAGACTCTGAAGCTCGAAACCGCCAAAAACAGCGCCCGCGATCTCGCCCATCCTGCTGAGAGAATCGGCAAATGAGCCTGCCGCATCGCCGGCTTCTTTCAGACCCGCGGAGCCGGTAGCGGCCGAATCCTTGATGCTCTCGAGCTTCGTGTTGAGGCTGTCAACGGCACTCGTGGCCTGCTTGGCACCGCTTTCCAGGCCAGAGGAATCCGCAGTGATTTGAACCTTGATTTCGTCGGATGCCATTAGCCGCTACCGAGCTCGCGCACCGTCGGATTCGGTGCTGCGCTCGACGAACCGCGTAAGCTCGTCGGGCGTGAAAAGCAGGCGGCGCCCGATGTAGGTCGGACGAATCGCGCCGGTTCTTACCTGTTTCTGGAGCATCCGCGTCGAAATGGCGAGTGTCGCAGCGGCCTCGCCCAGGGTTAGTACCAGCGGGTTTTCAGGTCGCGCCGGTGGGACTTTGGGTATCGTCATGTGTCCAGATTCCCGCGCGAGGTTTTCACTCGCAAGCATGCACGAAAATTATTTCGCCGTGTGCCGCAAGCGATTTGCGATTTTCACTTCAAACATCCCCCGCCTAAAATCAAAAAGCCCGGCCAACCGCTTTCGCGATCGATGCCGGGCTGTTTTTGTCGTGCCGCGCCGCTATTTCGGTGGGTTCGCCTTGGCTCGGAGCGCGCGCATCGCTGCGGAGATTTCCGCCCGTGACATCCCGGCGAAGCGCGCCTGCGCCGACGCCTTACCGGCCGCCGTGGTCAACTCGGTCCGCTCGGATTTCTTCAGCTTCCGCATGCGTCGTCGCCCGAGCGCGACCGCATTGGCGTTCTTGCGCTTCCGCATGGTGTCGCAGTATATCAAGAACCACGAGTCATCGCTAGTTCGATGCTATTGACGAGCTAGCGGTAAATCGCTAGATTAACGACATGCAGGAGAACACCACCACCCTCGCGGGCGCAACCGCGATGTGGCTTCGCACGCTGCCTGTTTACGGCTACGCGGCGCATACGGTCTCGAATTATACGCGCGATTTGCGGCAATTCTGCGACTTCGCGACCCTGCGCTTGGGGCATGAAGCCGGCCTCGCCGAGTGCACGCGCGACTTAATCGCTGCGCACCTCGCCGAGCTTCGCGCACGTCTCGCGCCGGCGAGCGTCGAACGTCACCTCTTCTGCTTCCGGGCCTTTTGGAAATTTGCGGACAGGAGCGGGCTGGCATCCGATCCGATGGAAAAGATGCTGCGGCCCAGAATTTCTCCGCAGCGATTGGCGCGATTTCTGAGCGAAAAAGAAGCCGCGGCGCTGATGGCAGGCGCGAGCCCGACGCGACGCGACGCCAGCGCGTTGCGCGATCGCGCGATTGTCGAAACGCTGTACTCGACTGGGATCCGCGTCAGCGAGCTCACTCATTTGGATTGGCGCGATATTGAGTCGCCTGATTCGGGATTCGTCCTGGTAAGATCCGGCAAAAGCGATAAGGACCGCATTGTCCCGATCGGCGAACCCGCGCTCGACGCGATCCGCGCGTGGCGCAACTTTCTCGGTGATCCGACCGACCTTGAGAGCGCGGTATTTCGGAATTTACGCGGCGGGCGGCTAACCACGCGAGCCGTCGAGAGTATCGTGCGCGATCGCGGCGTGGCCGTCGGCATCGAGCGGCGGATTTTTCCGCACATGCTGAGACACACGTTTGCGACGCATCTGATCCGGCATGGAGCGGGGCTGGCCGATATCGCGACGATGCTGGGACACGAAAACTTCAATACAACAGCGAGATACACACACCTGGACTTGGTTTATTTGCGCAAAAATCATCGTAAATTGAGCCGCGGCATCGCCGCAAAGGAGACAAACATGATCAACCGCAACCGGATCAGCATCACGCCAGTGTCCTCAGATATTTTAGAGATCCACGTCACGCGCGGCAAATCCTTCGACGAGGTATGGCTGCGACGAACCGGCGATGACTGGCAACCCTATGACGATTTTGAGGCAAAGAAGTTCCGGCGCCCTTATGCCAGCTCCGTGCTGGCGGTGGTCCGTGAGTGGGCGCAGGCGCGGCCGGCTGAATTACAAGAGGCTGGGCGCAGGTATTGGGATAGGGACCTGCCGCTCGCGGCTCAGGAAGTGATGGACGCAACATTCGACCTAAAATGTGTGCGCAACACCGTCGCGGACCTCGCGCGGATTTCGGGCGGCGAGCACCTCGGCCCACTCGTTCCCGAGATCGATGCGATTATGCGGCGCATCGGAGATATTTCCGCCGAATTGAAGCACGCACAGTTGGCCGCTTAGCAGCAGGCGGAATGCCTGGCGCGGCCGTCGGTGCCGCTGATGGATGAAACCCCGAGCGGTGCGTGGCAGCGTGCGCACCTGCGATCTTCGCGACCGAGATCGCGTAGCGCGTTCTCGTAGGTGTCGATCAGCTCGCGCGCCGCTCCGGGAATTGGATCTTCGCCGCGGGCCAGGGCTTCCGCCATCGCCCGCGTGAAATTCAGCAATCCGTCGCCGCCCTGCGCTTTCACGGCGCCCAGGGCGGCTTGGGCGAGCGCGACTATCACGTCGATCTTGTGAGAGGCTCGCTCCTTCGCAATACGCCATCCGCGGGACGTTTCGATCGCGACCGCGCGGCTGATCGACAAGCGAATGTCAGCGTCGGCGTAGCACCGGATATTCCGCCCTTTGATGATCTCGTACAGATTAGTGCTCGCTTCAGTCAGGTTCGGCACCGACTGCGGAAACTCCACCATCGGCAAACCGGCGCCCGCGAGTCTCTGCGAGCTCGAAACCATTTGGTACGGATCGAAGCGTATCTCCCGAACATCAAATCGGTCGCGCAGCTCGAGCAGGGTCGCCTCGATCGTCGCCTCGAAATCTAGCGGTTCTTTCGGGCTCGGCTGAAAAATCCGATGCCATACCAGGCGCACGCGCTTCGAGGTGTCATCCCATGCCGCGGCGACGATCGCTGTGCTGTCGCGTTTCACGGATGCGTCCACACCGACCCAGACCGATAAATCGGCATCCGCCGTGACCGGCCGCAGCGCGAGATCGACGCACGCGTCCCACCAGTCCATTTCTACGAAACTGGACTCGCTTGTCACCCAGCGATTTTCGATCATTCGCAGGTACTGGTTCGGCCGCAAGGATTGCCGCATCTCGGCGAGCCATCGTTCGGTCTGCCACGGCGCCACCGGGCGGCTGGTCCAAAACATCAGCATCCCATCACCGGCATACATGTCCGGCGCCACCGTCTCGCTGCGCAACCCGCGCTTATACAGCCGGTCCAGCAACTCGCTTTCGCCCTCAAATCCGGCGTAAGTGACGGTCAACCGGCCGCTCACCTTGCGCGCCGGGCTCGGCACCGCTTCGTCGAACAACCGCTGCGATGATTCGTGGACAAAGCCCCATAACTCATCACAAATCGTCAGTGTGGGATTCGCGCCGGCGAAGCCCGCGTAGTCCGACGCGCAGGCTTGAATGAACGAACCAGTCGAGCGGAATTCGATCCGATTCGCGGTGATTTTCGCGGAGTGCTCGAGCAGCGGCGATGCCTGCACCATGCGGCTGGCAGCCTCGAAGACGCGCGACGCAGCCTGTTCGTAGTCGTTCGCGAGGCAGTAGATTTCGGCATAAGGACCGCCGATAGCAACCGCGCAATAGATCGCCGCCATCGCGGCCGTCGCCGTTTTGCCGCTTTTCTTCGGTGCAGAGAACAGCAGCTCCGGGTAAGGCAGGCGCCGATCGCTGGTCAGCGTGAAGCCGCGGCGGAGAAAATCGACCTGTTCCGGGTATAGCTCAAAGGGCTTGCCGGTCTCGGGATCGCGGAGCACGTCGCGGATAAAGGCGACGGGATCGGATTTCCATCGTCGCAGGTCGGCGGTCGATGTTTTCATTAGCCCACCACCTCCAATTTGCCGCCGCATCGCGATTCCTGCTTGACCTGCGCGCCGTTCTCGCCGTCAAGTACATTCCGCGCCACCCCGAGCGGCTGCGCGCACTGCGGGGCCAAATTCTGTGGAATCGCTCCGATACCCCGCTCGCGGTCGTAGAGGATGCGCCACGACTTTTCGACGCATCCAGGACACACGAATGCGGCCGAGCCATTCGCAAATTTGAAATCCATCGGGGCGTGACAGGCGAGACAGAATAGGTGAAGTTGTCTATTTGCCATCATCCACGGCGCGGGATTCGCCGACCTCAACCGCGCGCTCGGCATCGTCGCCCGCCAGCGCGGCCGTGATATCGAATGCGGCGCGCTGGCCGGTTGCCTTAATTGCCATCCGCGCGGCCGGCGTCATGCCGAGTTCGCGCGCGAACCCCAGTTGCGCGAGCCTTAGTTTGCGGAGTTCGTCCAACAGGCGCCGCGGCTCGTCCTTCGCGTTCACGATGTCCAGCGCGCGCAAATAGGCGAACGCGCGATCGGCTAAGATTTCCAATTGCGACCAGGCGCGCGCGGCAGGCACGTCGATGTCATCGAGCCACGGCATCGCGATGCGCATCTTGCGGACCAATCGTTGGACGGATCGGTCGCGCAGCCTGAGGCCGTTCGCGGACTTCACATATAGTCCGGTTTTCCCCACTTTCACGACTTCGCCCATTCGATCACCAATCTAACGGGCCGCTTAAAGCCCTTGTGCGCCAATGGTTTCGCGCGTGGTGTGCTGAATCTGTGCTGTTCATTTCGTCACTTCCAACTGGCAAAAGCATCCCGAGAATTGCGCGTACAGCAAAAGCCATGCCAAAATCGCGCAAAGCCCAGCATCGCATCAGGAATTCCCCGTCAGGTGCCCGGCGACCTTGGACACCAGATCCGAAACCGGCGCTGGAAGATCGCGCTGTGACGGAGCGTTTCCGATCCGTGGCGCTCTGCCGCCAGCAATCTCGGAGCGCACTTCAGCGATCTCAGTCTCCGCGAATCGCGCGTATATGCGGAAAAAATGTGCGCGGTTGGCTTCTATGTTCGAGTTGGTGCAGAGGTCTTGCCAGCCGATCGCATCGATTGCACGCTTCATAGTCGCATCGAGGTCGATGCCCGGGCCTTGATAATAGCCGCGATAATGAATGCGTTCTTGCACTTCGGCCCACGCTTCTTCAGCCGAGAGCAAATCTCTGCCGGCCGCAGCGAGCGCAAGTCTGGCGATTCGATCGACGATGACACCGATCGGTGGCGGAAACTCGCGTGGCTCGCCGATGATTTCCATGACGGCGCGCTCCGCCAGCGGCGCCGGAAGTGGCTCGAGAAACTTCGCGTACAGCCGGACCGTCTCCGGCGTCGGATGCCACGAGGGATAGGTCGCGCTGATCATGGCGACGCATTGGGCTGCTTGCTCTGTGATCATCCTGCACTCCTGATTTCTCGTAGAACCTGTTTGACCGCATCCATCCCGACCACAGCCGGACTATCGCGCCGATTCTCAGGCTGACGCTGATAGTATTTGTCGCTGAAAAACCGCTCCATTCCGGGCACATATTTGCCTTCATCGCGGGTCCAGTCCGAACTCGCCGTCCATAATTCCAGCGACGCGATTATCTGCGCACGCTGCTCGGCATTGGGCCTTAGCGCCCGGAGTTTTCGGAGTGCGCTCGCTTCCTGCACGCGACGATGGCTGGGGTAACGCGGCTTGAACTCACTCTCGAACCAATCGAGAACATCGTCAGCCGAGCGCGCCCTCGCGCGCGGTTTCTCCTGTTCCTGTTCCTGTTCCTGATCCTGCTCCTGTTCCTGTTCCTGTTCCTGATTAGGCGAAGGTTTCAGCCAACCTTTCGCCAAGGTTTGCCGAAAGGTTTCATGGAATGTTTCGGACAGATAGGAGAGATTCTCAGAAAACTCAATCAGGAGTGGGGTTTCGGCTATGTCATGAAGGTCAGCCAGGCACGACTTCAGCACGTTGGGATTCTCGGGCGGATTGTATTTCCACCAGGTGGGCAGATAGAGGACGCGCGCCTCCGGATCCCACTTGAATTTTAACGTTCGGCAAACCCCGTCGAAACCTTTCATCGAACCTTTCGCGAAGGTTCGGGGCCGCATCCCGAGCTCCTCGGCCGCCTGCGCCGGCGAGAAATTAAAGATGCCGATTCGGTTGCTCTGGGCCGTGATGCAATAGAGCGCGATCGCCTTCTGCTCAAGCGAGAGTCGCCGCACCTTTTCATCGCGCCAGAACCGCGGATCGATCTTTCGATATCGAGCGCTCATCGGTTTCTCACACGACCTGCGTTGTGGGCCTGACTGTTCGCGAGTCGAGCCACTGTTCGATCGCGCTGCGGCGATAGCGCACCAGACGCCCCACGCGCATGAACTCAGGCCCCTGGCGCCGATGCCTCCACTGCTGGAGGGAACTGAGGCTGATCCCCAGGAGAGCAGCGACTTGTCTTTCGTCGAGATAGTCTTTGCCAGCGTTCTTCATTCGTGTTCTCCCAGAAAACAAAAGAGCCCGAGCCAGCAGCCGCACATGTGCGCGGTGCCGTCTCGGGCTCGAGTGCTTCGATACCCGTCTATGGATTGACTGTTACGTTATCGCCTCATTCCGATTTCACTCGCAAGTGACTGACACATAATTTCTCCAGATTCCTTCTTGGGGCCCTTCGTTCGATCCGGGCCAGACGGAGAACCGGCACAAGTTCGGGACAATACCATACTACCGGAGTCATCTATCGGAGACAGAAGCCGCGCATCTGTTGGGAAATGTGGTGCGCCCGGAGGGATTTGAACCCCCGACCCATAGATCCGTAGTCTATTGCTCTAATCCGCTGAGCTACGGGCGCATCGGACCTATAAAATTTTCATATCGCGCGGCTGCGAGCAAGATGCGCCCCGGAAAATCCGGCG
>DATKSB010000243.1:0-6554 GCA_035531855.1 Binataceae bacterium (SeqCode) | reverse complement strand
GGCTTCGTACTGCGGACTGCGCTGGATGTCGTTGTAAGCGACCTCGACCACCACCTCGGGCCGGACAGTCACGACGCCGTGCGCTTCTTCGGTCTTGAGCGCGAGCAGCCGCTCGGTCATCGCCTCGAACTCCGCGTCGGTTAGCCCTTTGAACGTCTTCCCGACCTCGCTCATGCGGCCGGTGGCTTCGTTTCGCGCCGCAAGATGATAGTTCGACAGCCATCCGTGACGCCGCCCGTAGCCCCATTCGGCGGCGACGATCACCAGGTCGAGCGTCTTCGCGTGCTTGATCTTGACCCATCCGCGTCCGCGCGCGCCCGGGGTATACGCGCTAGCGAGCGACTTCGCGACCACGCCTTCGAAACCGCCAGCAATCGCGTCGGCGAAAAATTTCTCGGCTTCGGGCAGATTCGGGCGCTCGATCCGTGTGACCAGTTCGAGCCCGGCGACTGCCGCGGCTTCACCGAGTGTCGCTATCCGTTCGAAATACGGGCGATCGATCTGCAACTCGCCGTCGAGTCCGAGAATATCGAACAGATAGAGCCGCACCGGCTGCTCGGCGCGCAACTTTTCAATCTCGCGCACCCGGCCGAACCGGCGCATCAGCTCCTGAAACGCTCGCGGGCGTCCGTCGCTATCGACCGCGATTACTTCGCCGTCAAAGATCGCCGCACGCGAGCCGAGCCGGGAAATAATTTCGGTGATCTCGGGCAGGCTCGGCGTAATCTCGTTCATCCGGCGCGAAAAAATTCTTGTCTCGCCATCGTCGTGATGAATCTGCACGCGTGCGCCGTCGAGCTTGTGCTCGAAGGCGATTTCGGAACCGATCATCGCGAACGCCTCGGCCACGTCCGCAGCCGGCTGCGCGAGCATCGGGCGCAGCGGCTTGATCGCGTGCGCGCCGTGCGCGGGCGCCGCGCCGGATTCGGGCGCCGCGCCGCCCTCGCGCACGATTCGCACCACGCGGCCGAGATCGCCCTCGAGCATGTTGATGCGCCGGACCTCGGCGACCGGCCGATTCGCCATCCGCGCGATCGCCTCGAGCATGATTCCTTCGCTGACGCCGTGGCGCATCTCACGCACGAGAATCTTGGAGATGAATTTGGCCTCGAGGTTCGAGGCGCGCGTGAAGAGCGCATCGAGGGTTTCGAGCTTGCGCGCGCGAGCGCGGCGTCCTTCGATCTCGGCGATTTCGCGAAACGTGCGATCGACCTCCGTAATCGTCAGCGACGGCTCGGGCTCGGTGGGGCGCAGCCGCAGCGCCATCTCGATCGCCTCGCCGAAATCCTCGGCGGCGGTGAAGATGTCTTCGCCCTGATCTTCGGCGCCGGTGATCGCGGCGGCGATTTTCCAGATCGCGCGGCCGCTTATCTGCAGACGCTTTTCGTCGCCCTGGGCGACCGCGCGTCCAATCATGAACCGCGCCGCGATTTCCGCCTCGCCAACTTCGAGCGCAGCCAGGAACCCCCCGACCGCCTGCGCCATCTGAAGCCGGCTCTGGGTCTGGCCGAGTTCCTGGCAGACGATCGCGAAATCCAGAAAAGACGCCACCTCGCGAATTAACTCCGCGCCGCCAAGCCGGCGCAATAGCTGCGCGCCGCTATCACGTAAAATCCATGGGCAGCCCGACGTAGTTCTCGGCGAGGCTCTGCGATGCCGCGCGCGAGCTGGTCAGGTAGTCGAGCTCGGCCATCTGGCGCCGCGCGTCGAACGCGTTCTCGTCGTCGAGCCGATGCAGCATCGAGGTCATCCACCACGAGAAGCGCTGCACCTTCCAAACACGCCGCAGACAAATCCGTGAGTAGCCGTCGAGCATCGCGCGGTCGCCCGAGCGATAAAATTCCTCGAAAGCGCGCGCGAGCACGCGCACGTCGGCAATCGCGAGGTTGAGTCCCTTGGCTCCCGTCGGCGGCACGATATGCGCCGCGTCGCCTGCCAGAAACAGGCGCCCGAACTGCATCGGCTCGGCAACGAAGCTGCGCATCTCGGTAATGCTCTTCTGCGTGATCGGTCCGCGATTGAGCGTCCATCCGCCGTCGATCTCGAAGCGCCGTTCGAGTTCGTACCAAATCCGATCGTCGGGCCAGTCTTCCAGTTTCTCGTCAGGCGCGCATTGCAGGTAGAGCCGCGTGAGCTCCGGCGAACGCATGCTGTGCAGCGCGAAGCCGCGCTCGTGGCGCGTGTAGATCAGCTCATCGAATGAGGGAGCGACGGCCGCGAGAATCCCGAGCCACGCGAACGGATAGACGCGTTCGTAGATCGTGAGCGCGACGGCAGGGATGCTCTGGCGGCATACGCCGTGGAATCCGTCGCATCCGGCGATATAATCGCACCGCAGCTCGTGCCCGGCGCCGCCGCTGCTAAACCGGATTGCGGGTTCAGCGCCGTCGAATCCGTGCACGCTCACGTCTTCGGACTCGAAGAAAATCGCGCCGCCCGCCGCGATACGCGCGTCGGTCAGATCCTTGATGACTTCGTTCTGTCCGTAGATTGTTATCGCCGCGCCGCCGGTCAGTTCGCTCAGATCGATCCGATGCCTTGCGCGGGCGAAGCGGAGTTCGATTCCGTGATGCAGCAGTCCCTCGCGCTCGAGGCGCGCACCGACGCCGGTCGCCCTCATTAGATCGACGGTCCCCTGCTCGAGGACGCCCGCGCGTACGCGCTCCTGCACGTACTTTCTGCTGCGCGCTTCGATCACGACGGATTCGATTCCGCCGCGATGCAGCAGATGCGAGAGCATCAGGCCCGCAGGCCCCGCGCCGACGATTCCAACTTGTGTGCGCATCCGTTATTTCGCGCGCGACATGGAGCACCCCGATCACGCGATCGGATGCGCCTTCAGAAACGGAACAAAGGTCTTCATGAATTCCGGACGCGCCTCGGTGGTGAATCCATGCCCGGCATTCGCCAGGAGTTTCAGCGTCGCGCCGGGAATCTGCCCGGCCAGAAGCTCCGAATTGCGCGCCGGAATCAAAACGTCAGCACTGCCCGTAATTACCAGCGTTGGGGCTTTGATCTGTCCCAGCCGATCCCAGGTATTGAGCGTGTAGGTGCCTTCGAGCTGGCGCTGGAACGCAAACGGCGGAGTCGGATGCTCGAGCAGGCGCGGGATGCGCGCCTCTAGTTCCGCGCGATGCTCCTTAATATAGCTCGCGCTCAGGCTAAGCGGCCATCCGCGGCGGACAACCTCTTCGGGCGATACTCCGACGCGTGGCGCGGTCAGCACCTTGAGCGATTCAGCCGGTGGCGGCACCGCATGCTTTCCGCCCGGCGTGGTGCATCCGAGCACGAGCGCCGCGGTGCGCGAGGCGTGGCGCAGCGCGAATTCCTGCGCGATCATTCCGCCCATCGAGACGCCGAAAATATGCGCGCGCGGAATTTTGAGTCCGTCGAGCACGCCCGCCGCGTCGTCGGCGAACATCGCGATCGAATACGGCGCGTCAGGCTTGTCGCTCTGGCCGGTGCCGCGATTGTCGAAAGTGATCACGCGGAACTCGCGCGCCAGATCCTGCACCAACTCCGCATCCCACGCCGCCGAGCTCGCCCCAAGCCCCATGATCATCAAGAGCGGCTCGCCCATTCCGTGGATATCGCAATGCAGATTCACGTCGCCGACTTTTATTTTTGGCATCCCGGGTTTCCCTCCGTTGTGGATGACCGAGACTAGCGCGGGCGAGGCTCGCGCGTGAAGCGGCGCGCACGAACTCAGGCCGCGGTGGAGTCAGTCTGGGCGGCGGGGGTCTGGCGCGTGGTCGCGGGGAGCTCATCGCGGCGGCATCGCATGATCAACTCGCCGCCGCCGATATACGCGACTTCATCGACGCTGAACCCATTGCGCGTCAGCAATTCGGTTAACCTTTCGCGGGTGTAGTGAGTGATGTGCTCATCCTTGTAGCCACCCGGCATCAGGAAGCCATACACCGGCTCGATCGTCCGCCACGCACGCGTCGCGTAGTCGGGAGTGCCCAGAATCAGCTTTCCACCAGGCGTCAGGACGCGGCGCATCTCTGAGAACAGGACTTCGTCGAACGGGATATGCTCGATCACCTGCGAGCTGATGACGCAATCGAAGCTGCTGTCGCGAAACGGTAGCGCGAACGCCGAGCCGCGCACCAGCGGCATCTGGTAGCGCGACAGAAACCGCAGCTTCGAGAAATTGAAATCCATCCCGACCACGTTGTTGAGGCTCTGCACGATCAGGCTCGAGCCGCATCCCGCATCAAGCACCCGATCCGCGCCGCGCGCCCATGAAACGGTGATTTTATGACGCCGGCGATGCCACCATCGCTGGATCGGAATCACGCTGTAGAAGCCGCGCTCGTCGTAGTCGGCCGAATCGAGCGAGTTGCGCAGTTTCCACAATTTGGCGGAACGTTTGGCGATACTCCAGCCGAATTTCAGGAGCTTGGCGTGCGACGCGCCCGCGACGCGCGGAAAATATGTGAATGGGACCTCGGCCAGGTTGAAACCCTGCGCGTACGCGCGCACCAGGATTTCCTCTTCGGCCTCGAAGTTGGTCGATTCGAACTTGAAGCCGTCGGTCACGCGCCGGCGGTAGAGCCGGTATCCGCTGGACACGTCGCGCACCGGCAGCGAAAGCACACGGCGCAGAACTCCACTCATCACCAGGCTGGAAAGCTTGCGGGTAAAGTCGGTGTATGCGACGCCGCCACGCACGTAGCGAGAGGCGATTACGATGTCGCCGCGGTCGCGCGCGCGCCAGATGCGCGGAATAAAATCCGGGTCGTGCGACTGATCCGCGTCGAGCTTCAAAATCCATTCGCCTTGCGCCTCGGCAAATCCGGTCTCGAGCGCGCCCGCGTAACCGCGCCGGCGCTCCGGGACCATCCGCGCGCCGACATTCTCGCACACCGCGGCGGTGTCGTCGGTCGAACGCCCGTCGATGACCAGGACTTCATAAGAAATGCCCTCGCGGCCGAGGATCGTTTTGATCCGCGGGACCAGAACCCGCAGATTCTCGGCTTCATTGATCGCGGGAATTAATACGGTGAGGTCCATGGATACGACTGAGGCGATTCCAATTGGTTTATTCGGATTCGGCGCCAAAGGGAATATCAATCACGCGCCGCTTGCGGGCGCGGCAATCCCGCCGTAGCCTCAATCGAGTGGCGGAGGTGGAGAGGCAATTGATGCGCGCGCGAACCGATTCTGGCAGTCATCCCGAAAATCGTTCGAACCGAGCTCTCGCGACGGCCGCATTCGCGGTCTTCGCGCTCATGATACCTGCGCAAGCCGTCTTTGCGGCGCGCCGGCGCCCACAGGCCGCGCACGCCGCGGCGCACGCCGCGAAAGAGGCTCCGCCGGAGATCGCACTGTCGGATATCCACGTGCTGGGCGATCGTCCCGCGCCGTTCGCACTGGACGCCAAAGCCGCGATGCTGATCGACGTCACCACCGGCACCGAAATTTATGGATACAACGAGCATCTAAAGATGCAGCCCGCCAGCTTGGCCAAGCTGATGACGTTCTACCTGACGCTGGACGCGCTCTCGACCAAACGGATCACGCTCGACACTCCCATCCCGATAAGTGAACAGGCGTGGCGGCTGTCGATGGACCAGTCGGTATCGCGGATGTTCCTGGGCGTCGGCCAGCAGGTGCCGGTGCATGATCTGCTCTTCGGCCTGATGGTCTCTTCCGGCAACGACGCGGCTGTGGCGCTGGCCGAGTACCTGGCCGGCAGCACCGACGCGTTCACCGAGCAGATGAACGCGAAGGCGAAAAAGATCGGCCTGGTCGAGACTCACTTCATGAATCCTGATGGCCTTCCGGTGGAAGGCGAATACACCACCGCCGCCGACATGACGAGGCTCGCGCGCTCTCTGCTGGAGCATCATCCCGAAGCGGTCACCTATACCTCGGCCAAGGAATTTACTTTCGACAAGATCAAGCAGCGCAACTTCAACTCGCTGCTCTTCTATGATGCGCGCGTCGACGGACTGAAAACCGGACATGTTAACGAGGCGGGCTATCACCTGGTTTCATCGTCGAACTCGCAGGGGATGCATCTGATCTCGGCGGTGATGGGCACACCGAGCTCAGAGAAGCGGCGCACCGAAACTGAAAAGCTAATCGACTGGGCGTTTCGCAGCTACGTGACGGCCAAGCCCGATTGGCACGGCGTGGTGCCCGCTACGATTCCCGTGTTCTACGGTGTGAACGACACGGTCGCGATCGCTCCAGTGAGCCAATCGGCAGTCACCGTCGAGCGTGGTCAGGAAAGCAAGGTTTCCTTGCAATGGACCCCAGCAGCGAAATATGTAGACGCGCCAATTGCAAAAGGCGCGCAAGTCGGAGCCGTCGCGCTAATCGTGAACGGTCAGCCGCAGGGTTCGATAGCGGTAGTAACGCAGGCAGCAGTCGCGCGCGGAGGATTCTTCAAACGGCTGCGTGATCACTTCCGCCGCAAGTAGCCGGGCCCGCCCACTAAATCAATCCGCCACTAAACCAAGAGGACCAGTTGTGCCAATCACCAAGAGCAACCTGCGGCATGGGTTCTACCGGAAATTGCTGACCGTGATCGCAATCGCGTT
>DATKSB010000242.1:0-10047 GCA_035531855.1 Binataceae bacterium (SeqCode) | reverse complement strand
GTTACGTCAGATACGCCGCAGGATAGTGCTTTGCGAGGGTCGCAGAGGCCGGGATTTCTCCTTTCGGTCGAAATGACGAATGGGGCCTCGCGGCAACGCACAACTACGTGCCGACGCCGAGGCGGACGCGGGCATAGGCCTCTGCCGACGAATCGAAATCTATGCTGGCGTGCTGCGCGCCTACGTTGATGTTGCGAAACGCCGCCTGGAGCGGGCTCGACTCGTACACCGAATGTGCTCCCGATCCGGAATAGAGCCGCGCGACGGCGCGACGGCATAGCTCGGCCGAATATGCGGCGTTCCACTTCACCTGCGCACGCGAGGCGAAGTCCATGCCCGCGCCGATTTCCATCCGGCGCTCGAACTCGGTTTGCGTATCGCCCTCGAGCAGCTCGGCGCTGCGGATTTCGGCCGCCGCTTCGGCCAGGCGCACCTGCGTGGGAGCATGCTCGGCCTTGCTTGCGCCGGTCAGAATCACGCGGCGCTCGCGCGTGCGCTCGACAAATTTCTCGAGTGCGAATTTCGCCGAGCCCAGGATCGCGGTCGCGACCGAATTCGAGAGCATCGCCTCGGCCGACAGCCGGTAGAGATTGCTCGCGTGATTGCGCGCGTGCGGACTCGACCCGCCGAACAGCACGCGCGTGTCGATCGCGCGATACGACGGCACGAAGACTCCGCGCGCGATCAGATCCTTGCTGCCCGAGCCGCGCAGCCCGAGCACGCGCCAGGTGTCATCGACTTCGATCTCGGCGCGCGGAATCACGACATGCACCTTGGGCCCGCGCGTTGCCGAATCGGCGCATCCGAGCATCACCCAGTTCGCATGATCGATTCCGCTGCCGAATTGCCATCGCCCGTCGATGCGATAACCTCCATCGACGTCCGCCGCAGTCCCCTGCCACGAGAGCGTGCCCGCGACCAGACCGTCGCTGCCGTCCACGAAGACGTCATCCTGCGCGGCTTCCGGAAACGATCCCATACACCAATGATGCGCCCCCATCACCATCAGCACCCATCCGCTCGAAGGACACGCCATCGAGATGGTGGTGACAGCGTCGGCGAGCGTGCGCAGCGTCAGCTCGTAGCCGCCGGCGCGCGCGGGAATCGAGATGCGGAACACTCCAGCGTCGCGCATGACGCGCATACTCTCGGGCACGAGCATCCGCGCCTCATCGGACGCGCGCGCATTGCGCTCGAGTGCAGGCGCGATCTCCGCGACCCGGCGCAAAATTTCCGCGGAACCGATTTTCATTCTCCCGCTCAGCTCTTGCGGCCGGCCGCCTTGGCCTGCGCGCTGTTCGGATCGAGATACACCGGCATCCCATACACCTGGCTGTTGTGCGAATGCGCCAGCTGATGCAGCCCGAACACGGTCTGCATCGCATTCCACTGACCTTGCGCGTCGAGGGTCTGGTTGACCGCTTCCTTGGTGAGCTTCAGCGCCATCATCGGTTTCGCCGCGATCTTGTTCGCGAGCTCGAGAACCTCCGCTTCGAGCCGCTCGCGCGCGACAACCCGGTTCACCATCCCTAAGCGATGCGCCTCGTGCGCGTCGATCCAGTCGGCGGTAAACAACATTTCCTTGGCCTTGCGCGCGCCGAGCTCCCACGGATGCGCGAAATACTCGACGCCGCACACGCCCATCCCCACCACGGGGTCGCAGAACATCGCGTCGTCACTGCACACGATCAGGTCGCATACCCACGCGAGCATCAGGCCGCCCGCGATCACGCGGCCCTGCACCTGCGCGATAGTAGGCTTGGGAATATTGCGCCATCGCCGGCACATCTGGAGGTAGATTTCCTCCTCGCGCGCCATCATCCCCTCCTGCCCCTTCTGCGCGAAGCCACCGTATGTGCCGACGACCTTGAACGGCGCGAAGCTTTCCGGACCCGCGCGCAAATCGTGACCGGCCGAGAAGTGCGGGCCCGCGCCCGCCAGAATAATCACCTTGACGTCGTCGTCCTGGGCGGCGGCATCGAACGCGGCGTTGAGATCATAGGTGAGCTGCAGATTCTGGGCGTTGCGAACCTCGGGACGGTTCTGCGTAATCCGCGCAACATGGTCGGCGACGGTTTCATAGAGTACGGTCTTGAATTCAGGCATCGGACAAGCCTCCTGGCTACGATTCACTCCTAGCCCGCGCACAAGCATCCCGACAAGCGCGCCACGCCGGCAAGAAATTTTCTTTCGTTTGAGCGGTTTGTTGGAAATGAAAAAAAACGTTTGGCGTCCAGCACCTCGCGCGGCGCGGCGGGGGTGTGCTAACAAGCCGCCTATGGCGTCGATGAAATTTCCTGAAGGGTTTCTGTGGGGCACCGCTAGCGCCTCTTACCAGATCGAAGGCGCGTGGGACCAGGACGGCAAGGGCGAATCGATCTGGGACCGCTTTTCGCACACGCCGGGCAGGATCAAGAACTCGTGGACCGGCGACGTCGCATGCGATTTCTATCATCGCTTCAAAGACGATATCGCGCTGCAGGCCGAGCTCGGGCTGAACGCCTCGCGCATCTCGCTTTCGTGGCCGCGAATCATGCCCGAGGGCAAGGGACGCATCAATCAGAAGGGAATCGACTTCTACCAACGCGTCGCCGACGAGCTGCTCGCGCACAACATCCAGCCGTGGGTCACGCTCTATCATTGGGATCTGCCGCAGGCGCTCGAGGATCTCGGCGGATGGACCAATCGCGATCTCGCGAGCTACTTCCGCGACTATGCCGCCGCGTGCGCCGACGCGCTGGGCGATCGGGTCAAGCATTGGATGGTCTTCAACGAGCCGTGGATTTTCACGATCTTCGGCTACCTGCTCGGGACTCACGCGCCCGGCCGGCGCGACGGTGCCCAGGCTATCCGGGCCACGCATGTCGTCAACCTCGCGCAGGGACTCGGAGTCCGCGCGCTACGCGACTCGCGCCACAAGCCGGCCGCGGTCGGAACCGCGTTCAGCATGTCGTCGGTCGAGCCCAACACCAATTCGCCCGAGGATAAAAGCGCGGCCGAACGATGGCATCGCTTCAACAACCTGTGGTTCCTCGACCCGGTGATGAAGGGCGAGTATCCCAAAATATACGACGAGACTTATGATACCGGCACGGTCGCGGACCGGGTCGATATGCGCCCCGGCGATATGGAGACGATCAAGGCGCCGATCGATTTTATCGGAATAAATCTTTACTTCCGCAGTATCGTCGCGCACGACAACAACGCGGCGACCCTGAACGTGCGGCAGGTTCATCCGGAGACCAAAGAATTGACCGATTTCGGATGGGAGATATCGCCGCGCGCGCTTTCCGACATGACCAGCACGATCGCCGCCGGCTATCCGGGCGTGCCGATCTATATCACCGAAAACGGATGCTCCTACGGCGATGCGCCGGGCGCCGACGGACGGGTGCATGACCAGCGGCGAATCGATTTCACGCGGCGCTACCTCGCAGAGCTATGGCGCGCGATCGAGAAAGGCGCCAACGTGCGCGGCTACTTCCATTGGACGCTGACCGACAATTTCGAGTGGGCAGAGGGCTTCGCGCAGCGCTTCGGAATCGTCTATTGCGACTTCGATACTCTCGCCCGCACCGTCAAGGACAGCGGGCGATGGTACGGGCAGGTCGCGCGCAACAACGCGCTCGATCGCGACCCGGAGGCGCGATGACGCCGCTAATGAACGGCGCGGAAATCCTGGTCTGGATTCACGTACTCGCATGGGCGGCCTATTTCGGCGCGCAGTTCGCCGTCATCTATATGCTGATGCCGGTGGCCGAGGGCGCACCCGACGAGGCGCATCGCAGAGCGAGCCTGATTACAGGCTTCAAATTTTACAATCCGTTTTCGATCGGGATGCTCGGGATCGTCGTGATCACGGGTGCGATGCGCCTGACTGATCTCAAAGCGGAGATGAAGTTCGATTACTTTGCGCGGATCGGAGAGCCGCTCGCGATCAAGCTCGGCCTCGCGTTTCTGCTGATCTTCATCCAGACCTACATCACGTTCGGCTTGTCGTTCAGAATCGGCCGGCAGGAAGAGGTTGCCGCGCACGGCGACGGACCCGCGTTCACGGTCGAGCAATTGAACTCGATGCTCAAGCGGATTCGCGCGATGATCTGGGTGACAATCGTACCCCCTGCCGCGGTAGTGCTGGTATCGCTGACTATTGTGCGGCGCGCGGCGGATGAGCCGGCTACCGAGTCGCGCATCTCCGCGCGCGCCGCATTGGATTTTGGACTGCTCCCGGCCGCAGGTTCCGGCCGGTTAGGCGGCGCGCGCGTCGCAGGCGACCCGTGGTGGATCGCTTAGGCGAGCGCGAGGAACGAGCAGACAATATAGGCGAGCGTGATGAGACCAAACGCCACGCCCGGAAGCTCGGTAAGGAAACTGTTCTGCGCGTAACGGATATGGTCAGTCGGCGCCGCCGTCTCAGTCGCCGGGATCAGTCCTGCGAATTGGGTACGGTTGGTGGTCGTCGCATTCATGGTCGTATTCTCCCGTGAGATATCTTTTCGTGTTATGCCAATGCCAGCAGGGACATCGCGAGGTACGCCAGCGTGATGATTCCAAACGCCAGGCCCGGAAGCTCGGTCAGGAAGCTGTTCTGGGCATAACGGATGTAGTCGGTCGGCGCCGCCGTCTCAGTCGCGTGAGTCAATCCTGCAATCTCGGTACGGTTGGTGGTCGTCGCATTCATGGTCGTATTCTCCCTTCGATTGTTTCGGTGTTAGGCCAGGGCCAGCAGGGAAGTCACGATGTACGCCAGCGTGAGCAGCCCAAACACGAGTCCCGGTACTTCATTGAGCCAGCTGTATTGCGCCAGCCGAACGGCATCGGTCGACGCCGCGGCTTCCGCCACTTCCGCATACCCAGCCAGCCTTGCCTCATTGGTCGTCGTCGCGTTCATTTTAAGTTCCTCCCGAAACTTGACTTCGGGAGGTAAAGCATGACCTGTGCCATCAAAAAACTCTCGATTTCAGAAGGATTTGTATTTCGCAGCCTGTGCATAATCTCAGTTAAAAGCCAGATAGTTAAGGAATTGTAAGGATTTTTTGGAAATCGCGTTTTGCGATACGCAAATTACTGAAATTCGGAATTCGCGTTAATTTTCGGTTTTTGCGAAACACCGCAAGCAGTTCAATGCAGTAACCTGACTGCATTCGGTCGATCTGCTTGGAGCTTTTAACCGTCTCCACAATCTGCAAAAGTGCCCTCATCATGGACGAGATGCCCCCTGCTTCTTCCCCTCGCTCGACTGGCGAGTTGATCGCGCCGACCGCGCTCACTCCCGACGCACCCGAAAGCGATCACCTCACGGCTCGGAGCCGCGACGCTGTAGTACGCTTCGGCGAGCAGGTCATATTCGTCACTGCAGTCGTCGGCGCGGTGGCGCTGGGCCTGGGTATCACGGACTACTTCCGCGACCATCGCTACATCTCGGCCTATCTGATCGCGTACATCGGATTTCGTTTTGCGGAATTGATGGTCGGCGAGGATCCGCGGCATCCCGCCGAGGCCGTCGAGGCGCACGCGCAGCGCATCCAGAGCCAAATCGCGGTGCTGATCTTGTTTGCCGCGGCGCCGTTCGAGCGGACTTATCTCTATGGCGGGGAGCCGCAGAAATGGGTCGGCGCGCTCGGACTGCTGCTCGAGCTCGGCGGCCTATGGCTTGCGCTCGGGGCGCGGATCCAGTTGCGGTTTTTTTCCTCGGACAAAAGCGGTCGCGAGCGGATGATCCTGGTCAAGACCGGATTCTTCCGCTACCTCCGCCATCCGGTGTACGCCGGCGTGCTGCTGGTTATGGTCGCGTGGCCGCTCGAGTTCGCCGCGCCGATCGTCGCGATCGCGACGCTAATCGTCGCGGGAGTGATCGCCCGGCGGCAAATCCTCGCCGACGAAGCGGTACTCGCCGCGCGCTTCGGCCAAGAGTTCGAGGAATACCGCCGCGTAACCGACGCACTCATCCCGAGCATCTGGTAAGGGGAGCGGAACCAATCCGCGCCTACGCTATGTGGAGCGCGCCTTTGAGTTAGTGCGCGGATTAGGCAGTAATGCGTACAAGCTGGCCTGGGTGGCTGCCGGCGATTGCGGCGAGCGCGCCAGGAACAAGGGGTAAAAGATCTTCGAGCGCATTGCTTCGAGCAACCAAAACGACGACACAAAGCGGGGCCCGCGCGAGATTCTGCTGGAACTCAAGATTCTGGTCGGCGGTGAGGAAGACCTCGAAGCCTTCGACCGCCGCGCGCCGAAGGAGATCTCCATTCTTGAGGCCGGCCCAGCCTTGCTGCTGGACCGTGCGCACGTCGTGCGCAGCTAGCACACGCGTCAGATGGCGCGGAAGCTGTTCATCGAGCAGCACGCGCACTCGATGTCAAAACCTCATGCGCTGTCTCCAGCGCCGCGATTGCCTGAGCGCGCGAGACCGACGGGAACTCATCGAGGAACTCGTCCAGGCTGTGTCCTCGTTCGAGGTAATCGATTAGGTTGCGCAGCGGCACCCGAGTTCCCACGAAGACAGGTGTCCCGCCGAGGATCTCCGGGTCGCTATGCACGACAGGACTCTGCGCGCTCATGCCTTGATTGTAGCTTGCGTCGAGCGGAACTGGAAGGAACTCGCGTGCTACGCGCTTCACGCGGTGCGGGCGCGGCGTTGGCAGCGGGCGTGATTGCAAAACTTCTCGTCGGCGCGCGCCGCGATGAATTCGCTGGCGCATCCTGCACACTTGACGATCGATTCTCCCGCCGCAAGCTGCGGCGCGGGCGGCGCGTGCGTCACCGCGGCGGTCATAATCTCGGTTGTGGCGCCCTTGGCGCCCAGAGTCGCCAGGGCGTCGGCGCGTTCGTTGAGCTCGTCGCCGGCGTGGCCGCGCACCCATTCGAAATCGACCTTGCGCTGCGCCGCTTCGGCGTCGAGCTGGCGCCATAGCTCCTGGTTCGCGTTGCGCTTCCATCCGCGGGTCATCGTGTTGACGACGTACTGGCTGTCGCTGCGCAGGATCACGCGGGCGCCGGGCTGGATCGCGCGCAGGGCCTGGATCGCCGCGGTCAGCTCCATCTGGTTGTTGGTGGTATGGCCGCCGTGGCCGTTGATTTCGCGGCGCGATCCGTCGGGCGCGATGATCACGACGCCCCATCCGCCACGTCCGGGGTTTCCGTGGCACGCGCCGTCGGCGTACGCGAGATAGGAGGCTTCGCGAGCGGGCATCGTAAGATTCTACGCTGCGCTGCGCGTGCGAGTTAAGGCGGCGAACCAATCAAGATAGCTGCGCGCGGACTGCGCCCAGGAAAAATCCTGCGCGAAGCAGTTCGCCACGAGTCGGCGCCACGCCGGCGGTCTCGCGAATGCAGCGGTCATCCGGGTGATGGCGGCGACTAATTCCTTTGCGTCATATTTCTCGAACACGAAACCGGTTCCGCGCTCGGTTGCGAGATCGAACTCGGTTACCGTGTCGCGCAGGCCGCCGGTCGCGCGGACGATCGGCGCAGTGCCGTACTTGAGCGCGTACATCTGGGTGAGGCCGCACGGCTCGAACCGCGACGGCATCAGGAACGCGTCGCATCCGGCCTGGATACGATGCGCCATCGGATTGTCGAATTCCACAATCACGCGGAACTGATCGGGGTAACGGATACGCGCGGCGCTGAAAAATTCTTCGAGCGCCTTGTCGCCGCTCGCCAGCATCACGAGCTGCACGCCCAGCGCCATCACGTCGTCGAGCGCGTCGCGCAAGAGGTCGCAGCCCTTTTGGGTGGTGAGCCGCGTGACCATCCCGATTAGCGCGCGATCGTCCCATCCTGGAAGCTCGAGCGAGTCGCGCAGGTCGCGCGCGCATACGCGTTTGCCGTCGGGCCTCGCCGGCGTGTATTGCGCGGCGATCAGGTTGTCATGCGCGGGGTTCCATTCGCGATAGTCCGCGCCGTTGAGGATTCCCGCAAAGCGCTCGCCCTTGTTCCGCAGCACGCCTTCGAGGCCAAAGCCGAGCTCGGGGTCGGTGGTGACTTCGCGCGCGTAGGTGGGGCTGACGGTCGAGACACCGTCGGCGAGACCGATCGCGCCCTTCATCAGATTCATACGGCCGAAGAATTCGAGTCCGTCGATCCCGAAGTACGCGCGATCGATTCCGAGCAGCGGAAATTGCGCAGCGTCGTAAATTCCCTGGAAGGCGAGGTTGTGGATAGTAAACGCAATCGTTGTGCGCGCAAAGCGTTCGCGCAGCGCCGCGTCGGCGCGCGCGACGATCGGCGCGACCGCGGCGTGCCAGTCGTGGGCGTGCAGAACGTCGGGATGAATAATTTCGGCCGCGGCCAGCGCGGCGGCTTTGCCGAAGAAGGCGAAGCGGCGCAGGTTGTCGGGAAAATCGCCGCTTTTGTCGCCGTAAACGCCGTCGCGAGCGAAGAACTCCGGATGATCGATTAGATAGATCGGCACGCCGTGCGAATCCTCGGCGCGCAGCACGCGGAACGGATGCGCCTCGGCGCCGAGATTCGCGGACATCGCGGGGCCGACCGGCTCCGGCTTGAGCTTCGAGGTGATCGACTTGTAACCGGGGACGATAACCGCGGGCTGCGCGCCCGCATCCTTGAATGCGGCGGGCAGAGCGCCGATAACGTCGGCGAGTCCGCCGACTTTGGCCCACGGGGAAATTTCCGCTGCTACGATCGCGATCTTCACTGCATGATCAGTAAAACATCAGGAGGCATCGTGCGCCAGTGAATCATTGGAAGGGCGGCCGCTAGGCCGCCATCGACCACGGGCGAGATGCCCGCCCCACTGATTTTGGGTTGGCGTGGAGCCTCTTAGATACCCTCTCCCGCCGGGAGAGGGCAGCGCGGCCTTGCGCTGAGCTAACCTCTCGCTTGCAGGGCGAGGGACCAGACGAAGAGAGAGTCAGGATTTTCGGGACTTCGAGGTGAACGCTGCTATGCGCTCGCGCATGTCGGGGCCAACTCCGGCGCTGCGATAGACCTCGTGGGCGAGGCCGGCTTCTAACGGGAGCGCGTCGGTCTCGATCAGCAAGCGCTTGTTCGCACGATGACTATGCCACGAGTTGGCGAGGATAATCTTCGCCAGCGCGGCGAGCTCGCGATCGAACACGTCATCGGCGACGCAGAAATTCGCAAGCCCGATCGCAAGCGCCTCGACGCCCGGATAGGTGCGGCAGGTGAACATCATCTCTCGAGCCTTCGACGGGCCGACGCGGCGCGGCAGCCGCTGGCTCATCCCCCATGCGGGCGTGAGCGCCCATCGCGCGTGCGTATCGGCGAACTTCGCGGACTCCGCGGCGAAAATAATATCGCCGGCCAGCGCGAGTTCGAGCGCTCCGGTGTAGCAATGCCCATACACCGCGGAAATGACAGGCTGCGGCAGGTTCGCCAGGCGCTCGATCGTCTCGGCCTGAAAGTTCGGGCGCGGCGGCCGCTCGCCCGCCGCGATATCGGCCAGATCGTGCCCCGCCGAAAAACACTTGCCCGCGCCGCGCACAACCACCAGTCCGATGCGGTCGGTCTCGTCCGCGATTTTATCCACCTGCTCACGCAGCTCGACGAACATCGGCACATTGAGCGAGTTGAGTTTCTCGGGACGGTTCAGCGTGAGCGTCGCGAGGCCGTCCCTATCTTCACGGAGCACGAGCTCTGCCATGGCGTTATCCTCCTGGCGATTTGTTCCGGCCGAAAACCCGACTCTACCTGAGCATCGGAAACCGCGTCGAGGGTCGCCGCACGCGCCGCGTCTGCGCTATAGGTGCAGGTTGAGGAATCCATCATGACAGGCCCGCGCTATGGCGACATATCGATCGCCGTGAATGAAACAGATCACGTCGCGACCGCCGAGATTCATCGGCCGCCGCACAACTTTTTCGATCATCAATTGATCAAGGATCTGGCCGACGCGTTCGAAGCGCTCGACACCGACGTCGGATGCCGCGCGATCTTGCTCGCGGCGGAGGGGAAATCATTTTGCGCCGGCGCGGATTTCAGCAAGCGGCAGACGCCGGCTACCGGCGCCGCGCCCGCAACTGGAAATCCGCTCTACTCGGAAGCAGTGCGGCTCTTTCGATGCAA
>DATKSB010000241.1:0-9495 GCA_035531855.1 Binataceae bacterium (SeqCode) | reverse complement strand
TCCTCCGGGCGTCAGCACCCGCGCGATCTCGCCGAGCGCGGCGCGCTCATGCTCAACGTGTTCGAGCACGTGGCTTGACAGCACCAGGTTAAACGTGTCGGACCGAAACGGAATCGCGCTCATGTCGGCGCGCGCACTGATCGCGCGCGTTCCGATATCGACGCCTGAATAAGAGAATTCCGGATGCGCGGCGAAACTCCGGGCCAGCGCGCGCTCAGGCGCGAAGTGCAAGATCGCGGCGCGCTCCGGCATCGCGCTCAGCAGCTTTTCCAGATAGACCACCAGCGCGCGATGCCGCGCGTGGCTGCGGCATCGCGGACACACCGACGCCTGGACGATCACATTCTCACGGACAAAGTCGAGAAACCGCATCCCGCGCCATCCGCAGCATGGGCATTCGTGCCGCTCGGGTCCCAGCAGGTTGGCGACTTTGAACAAGCGGTTGCGCAGCCGCAGGCTCCGGTACTGCGCGTACGGAAATATCCCGAGCCGCTGCACCCGCTCGATTTCCTTGCCAATCGCCATCGCGCGAGTCTAGAACCCGCCGCGGCAATCGGCAAACGCGCTTGCGCCGCTCCGGATTTTTGCGCCTAGATTTTCTCGATCACGTCGCGCGCGATGTCGTCGAGGCATTCATCGAATCCGTCCATCGGCGGATTCAGGAAAATCTGGCTGAGCCCCGCCTTGTCGAGCGCGCGAAGCTGTTCGAGCACGGCCTCTCGCGGACCGACGATCGTGGTCGCCCCGATCGTTTCAGCGGTCACGAATTTCTTTTCTTCCGGCGCAACGAAGCAGCAGTGCCCGACATGCACGTCAAGGTAGCGCTCGGCCACCGGCGTCTTGAGCGCCGCGACGTGCCCGGCGTACGCGTCATAGACCTTGCGCGCAGCCGGCGGCAGCGAATTCGGACTCGCGTATCCCGCCACGATCGCGTGCATCGAGGCCATCACCCAATGCCCCGTCATCGCCTTGACTCGCGGCGAGTCGATCGGCTCACCCGGTTTGAGCACGCAGACGTGAGTCAGCGACACTATCGGCAGCTTCGAGGCGTCGCGACCGGCCTTCGACGCTCCTGCCTGCGCATGCCTGCGGACCGCATCGACGCGCTCGGGCGTCGCGACGCCGGTGGTGATAATGCCGTCGCCGAACTCGCCCGCAAGCGCGAGCGTCTTGGGTCCGTTGGCGGCGACGTAAAACGGAATCTTGTCGTCCAGGTTGATGAAGCGGCGGTCGCGATGCAGAAAGCGAATCTTGCGCTCGAGTCCTTCGGTTCGGTAGTCGGCCTCGCCGGTTTCGAGCAGATCGTGAATCACGCGGACCTGCTCGCGGAAATCCTCGTGACGCACTGGCGGCAGCCCCATCACCCTGCGTCCGGTATGCCCGGTTCCGAAACCCAGGATCGTGCGGCCCGGCGCGAGCTGGTTGATCGTCGCGATCGAATGCACCGTCACCGGCGCGATCCGGTTCGACGCTACCGCGACTCCGGTGCCGAGCTTGATGCGCTTGGTACAGGTCGCGGCGATCGCCATGCACGCGTAGGTGTCGCCCCAGATCATGTGCGAATCGGGAATCCACGCGTGCGAAAATCCGCGCGCCTCCGCGTGCGGCACGTCGTGCGCGATCCGATCCGGCTTGGTGAAAATCAAAGTTCCAAATTCCATGCTTGGCGACTCCCGTGTCTCGCGACTATAGCCGCGCGCGCGGCACATGGGCTACGCCTCGGTAAGATCCGCGGCCGCCCCGCGTGTCATTCCGGGGCCCCAGGCCGAGGAATCCCTCGCCGCGCGAGGCGCGGCGATTCTCCCGCGCCACAATCGCAGCTTAGTTGCCAGCTCGTCGAAGGAGTTACAAACCGCCCTGCGCTGAGTGCCGAGAGATTCTTCAATGGACGATTCGAGTCGGACGGAATTTATTCCGTCGATTAAAGAGGGCGGGTTAACGGGAGCGTGGCGGCAGTCCGGATGCTGGGAATCTCGCGCGTCGCGGCCTAATCGCTATCTGGACGGGAGCGCGGGGAAGCATCGGCTGAAGCCTGCGCGACTTCAGTTTGCGGCTTCTTCGGTACTGGCGTCATGACGCCAGTACCGCTCCTTCGTGCGAGCTGGCACTGAGCTGCGATTGCGGCGCGGGAGAATCGCCGCGTCTCGCGTTGCGAGGGATTTCTCGGCCTAGGGCCTCGGAATGACAGCTTGTGAGCGTTGCGCGGCCAAGCGAGCGCCGCGCAGGTAGCGATAGAATGGATAGCGCAATTGCGCGCTGCCTCGGCGCGGCAGGATGACAAATAGACAACAACCTGTTACAATAAGTCACCGGGTGCTCAGGAGCACGCTCCGCCCGTGTTCCCGCCCGAAGCCCGGTTCAGGGTTCGCAATATCGAACGAGGAGGTGACGACATGGAACCACTTTGCCGGAAATGGCCCTGTATGCACGGTCCCGAGGTCGCGCTTTGGCAACGATTTCTATCGTCCAGAGGCGTTTACTCCGGCGCGATCAATGGTGAATTCGACGATCGAACCTATGATGCAACCATTGAATACCAGCGCGAATCAAGAATGAAGCCCGACGGTGTGGTCGGCCCCGCGACCCTTGAGCGGGCGACGCGGGACGGTTTCGCGCCGCCTTCAGATAGTCCTAACCGAGAGCATTTCATCACCAAAGGCGGTGTGGAGCTTTCGTCGTTGGACCGACAGGTTCTAACCCAGGTTGCATACAGTTATTATCTCTGGACCGGAGAAGATTTGACAGTCACCAGCGGCACGCGAACGCCATCGAAGCAGGCGCAGGCAATGTACGAAAAGCTAACGCACGGCGGAATTCCCTCGTACTTTTACGCTGACCATACGGCGTACGAGGAAATTTTGGCTGCATACGATGACACGCGTAAAACGGGAGCGAGCGAAGACACAACAGTCGAGGCGATGACCAAGGTGATTGAACGGCAGGTCTCGCGGGGTGTGTACATTTCGCGGCATCTTCGAGGCGAGGCAGTCGACGTGAGGAGCTACGACATGTCTCAGGAGAATCAGGAGGTGCTTAAGGAAGCGGTTGGCAGAATCGTCGGCGATCCCGACCGGCACCTGATACAAGAGTCAGATCACCTTCATCTTCAGTTTTGATAGGGTTGGAGAATCTCGCGGAACAGAGGTCCATGGTTTCTTGCGGCTGTATCTTCAGCTTGGGCTTGGCCTCCACTCGCACCTTCACTGGCAGATAATCGCGTGCCATCTCGAGACGCTCCATTAGAAGTGGCCGGTCGGTACCGTGGGTCCGCACGGAGTCTGACTCTCGCCGGGATCGCCGCAACAATGATTGGCCTGTTGCTCGCCTGCGCAGGAGCGAGCGCGAAGAGCGGCGGATCGTTCGGTCCAGAGTCCGCTCTCCTTTCCTATGTTGTACCTGAGAAATCGGGATCTGCTACGCGCTATCGTTGGATCTTCCGGCGCCCCGATTCCAATCGCGAGCAATTCTTCGTCGAAGTTCCTGATCCGCCGAAGCTGGTATTTTGGGCTACAAAAGAAAGCAGGGTTTATTATGCGATCGGCGCGCGCATCCTCGCCACGGCCTATCCGCAAACGCATGCCGTCTCTTCACAGGTAGCCGAGGCGCCATCCCCGAATGTGGCGGCAATGTGGATCGAACGCAGCACCGGCAAACTGCGAGTGATCGTTCTGAACGAAATTTCACAAAGCTCGATCACCCGAGAAGCCGACGGAACGTTAATTTATCGGCTCGATGATGGCGTCAGCGTCCCTGCGTCAGGTCTGCCAGACTGGGGTGATCCGGGAGTCTGCACCGTATTGGAACTGGGCTCGGCCGGTAAGTGGACTCTGGTGGCTCGGCGTGCGACCAAGTTCGGAGCTGGCGACACGCCCGGCTTGGATGTCACCAAGGGCTTTCGCCATGAGCGCGGCGTTAGCCAGGACAGCCTTCTGACGTCATACACATGTCCACCCGGGCAGGCTTGCGGAAAAGATTTGCCAATGCCGATGGCCTCGGCGCTGCGCAGGTTGGTAAATTATCCAGCTACGGACTTCCGCTATATTCCTTCGGCGGACGGCCTGAGAGGATTAGTGTTCCGCACGATCATGGGTGACACGCCGCACGCTGAGGCTCCGGTCTTTTTGGTATCGCAGGGGAATCAGACGCTGCGGCAGATAAATTTGTATCACCGAAACCAGATAGGGTTGGCGCGCAACGGCCGATACTTGCTGCTGACCGACGAGTATTCGGGCGATAATCCGCTTCTGCTTGACCTTAAAACAGGCGACACGGTGTTCTCGATTCGCGCACGTGCGGCGGTTTGGGTCCCTGATTACCATCAATGACTATCACCAACTTGCTCTTTGATCTCGACGGGACTCTGACCGACTCTCGCGTCGGCATCATCCGGTCGATCCAGCACGCGACGCGCGCGCTCGGCATCGAGCCGCCGCCGGAAGAGTCCCTTGGATGGTGCGTCGGACCGCCGATGCGCGAAAACTTTGCGCGCCTTTTGGGCACCGACGATTCGATGCTCATCGATCGCGCCTTCGCGCATTATCTCGAGCGCTACGAATCAATTGGATACCGCGAAAACCGTGTGTACGATGGCGTCCCCGCGATGCTGACGGCGGTCACGCCGGGCCGGCGCCTGATCGTCGCAACCTCGAAACTGACTTCGAGCGCCGAGCGAATTCTTGCCGAGTTCAAGCTCCGAGATTTCTTCGAAGGCGTTTTCGGAAGCGAGCGCGATGGCCGCTTCGCCGACAAGCGCGAGCTGGTGCCGCATGTGCTCGGCGCGGCGCGCCTCGATGCGCGCGTCACCGCGATGGTCGGTGATCGCGTACACGATATAGATGGCGGAAGAGCAGCCGGTATCGTCACGATTGGTGCGCTCTGGGGCTACGGCACGCGTGACGAACTTTCCGGCGCCAATATGCTCTGCGAAGCGCCGGCCGATCTGCCCGCGATACTCGAGGGCTACGCATCTGGCTCGCCGTCGTAGTAATCGACCTCGGTTCCGCGCCGATATATCGCTGCGAAGACTTTTTTCCCCGCCGGGCCGATGCCGACCGCGACCTTCTTCGAGTCGGGATAAACGCAAACCTCGGTGTCGATCACGGTCGAGAAGCACAGGTAAC
This sequence comes from Binataceae bacterium (SeqCode), assembly GCA_035531855.1. Taxonomy (GTDB): domain Bacteria; phylum Desulfobacterota; class Binatia; order Binatales; family Binataceae; genus JBARDN01. The sequence goes on along the minus strand of DATKSB010000241.1, from coordinate 4,375 downwards.
GCAGCGGCGCGGTGGAGGTATTGATCAAGCGATGCGGATGCGTGGGACCAGCCGGCATCGCGATATAGTCACCGGCGCGCACCTCGATCTTTTCATCGCCAAGCCGCAGCGTGCCCGCGCCTTCGAGGATGTAGATCGCCTCCTCGTTGGCCCAGTGATAGTGAAACGGCCACGCCGACTTGCCGGGCGAAACCTCGAACAGGCTGCATCCGAGCTGCACGTTTCCAGCCGCCTGTCCGAGCAGCTTGCGCTTGAACGCAAACCCGCTGCCGCGCGAATTTTCGATCCACTGCATTTCGTTTTGATGCACAACATTTGCCGAGTTGGCCATCGTTGCTCCTCCTGGAGATTTGCGAAATTACGGCTTAACGCCGATTACGGCGAACACTCGATGCAGTACGCGCAGCGGATCGCCGGGGAACCTGTCGGCAAGAATCGCGGCAAGCTCGGCATCGAAACGCTCGACCTCGGCCGGACCAAGGCTCGCGCCGATTCCCGCGCTGGCGCGAATCCGCCCGCGCCACGACTCGTGCGTGTAAGGAACTTCCAGATCGAACGAAAAAGTTTCGATATCTCTGAAGCCGGCGATGGAAAGATCGGCGAGCCATCGCGGATGCAGCCCCATCCCGCCGCCGAGGTTCCATTTTGGATTGTGCTTTTCGATCAGCTTCTCGGTCGTATCGGCGACGTTGCCCGAAAGTGCAATCCAGTCGAAGTGCGCGATCACGATCCGGCCGCCAGTGCCGAGAATCCGCCGCGCTTCCGCCGCTGCGCGCGAACGCTCGAACCAGTGCCAGCACTGCCCCGCCGTAACGAGGTCGAAGCTCGCCGACGGAAGTCCGGTCTCCTCGGCGGACGCGCTGACATAGCGCACCGTGACGCCCGCTTCGCGATCAAGCCGCGCCGCTTCCGCCATCAGCGAGACCGATCGATCGAGTCCCGTCGTATCGCATCCACGCAGCGCGAGCCCGCGCCCGATCGCGCCGGTTCCGGTGCCGAGATCGAGCGCGCGAATTCCGGGCCGCAGGAGGCCCATCGCGGCCAGACGCTCGAAAAAGGCCGGCGGAAAGCCGGCGCGATGACGGCCGTAGTCGTCGGCGGTTTTTCCGAAGTCGATCTGTTTTCCGAACTGGCGGACTTGTTCTGCGTCTTTAAGCATGGCTCAACCGTTCCGGTAATCAGGACTGTATATATGTTGCTATCACTGGACGCAACTTGAACGCAAATAGACAAAACCAACCACTCTTGACGCCGCGCCTGTCCGATGGCGTCATGGCCCGGTGGCGACCCGCACTTCTGACCGCGCCCAGATGCTGACTGCTGCCGAGGCGGCCGGCGCCCTGGGCGTTAAGCTTGGGACTCTGTATGCGTATGTGAGCCGCGGATGGCTCAAGAGCTATCGCCGGCGAATCGGACGCCAGGCGCTTTACCGCCGCTCGGATATCGAAGCGCTGCGCGGAGTCGTGACGCCAGAGCGCGGCCGACGCGGACGCTCGTTGCCCGACGCGTCGTCGTGGGTCACGGTGGCGCAGCCGAAAAATTCGGAATCGCCAGCGCCCGGCGTAATCGTCGCCGAGTCTGGCGTCAGTTCGATAATCGATGGGCAACTCGCGTATCGCGGCTATCCGATCCAGGAAATCGTGGAGCACGCCTGCTACGAGGAAGTCTGCCTGCTCCTGTGGAATGGCGAACGGCCGTCGCCCGATGAGATTGCCGCGCTCCGCGCCGCAATCGCGGGAGCGGGGATGGCGGTCGAAGTCGCGGCCGCGATCGAGACCGTCGGCCCCGACTCGCCGCCGCTGCTACGGATGGCCGCGATGCTGCCGGCGCTGGCGGCGTGGGATCGCCGGCAGGCGCCACGCGCGCGAATCGACCGCGCCAAATTGATCGTCAGCCAACTGCCGCTCGCGCTCGGGACTCATGCGATCGGAGGACCGGCCAACGGCACTGGGATGTCCGCGCGACTGCTGCTGGCGGTCGCTGGAAGTTCCGCGCCGGATTGGGAGGTGGCCGCGCTTGACCGCGTGCTGGTCGCATGCGCCGAGCACGAGCTCAACGCCTCGACCTTTGCGGCGCGCGTGGTCGCGAGCACCGGCGCGGATCTGTTCGCGTCGGTGCTGGCCGCGCTGTGCTCGCTCTCGGGTCCGATTCATGGCGGAGCTTGCGACCGGATCGAAGAGATGTTCGCGCAGATTGGCGGCGGGATGAAGGTCGCGGATTGCCTCGACGCGATCGCGCGGGAGCATCGCCTGCCCCCCGGCTTCGGCCACGCGATCTACTCCGCCGGTGATCCTCGCGCGGCGTTATTGCGGACTCATGCCGAGACCCTCGCGCGGCGCAAGGGGCGCAAGCTCTTCGAGGCGGCGCTTAAAATCGAAGAGGCGGTGTGGAAGCGCGATCGCCTACGCCCGAATCTCGATTTCTATCTTACAGTATCGACCCGGATGCTCGGGTTTCCGCGCGGCATCCCGGCCGCAATTTTCGGAATCGGCCGCGCCGCCGGATGGATCGCGCACGCGCTCGAACAATACGCCGACAATCGCCTGATCCGCCCCCGCATGCGCTACCGCGGCGCCCCGCAACGCCACTGGATTTGAGGTGGTGGGTCAGTTTAAGAATTGATGGCTCTGGGCTGAGGTGTCATTCCCGCGCGCGTGGTTGCCGCGGGCGAGGAATCCCCAGCGAAGGGCACAGCATGGGGCGCGGACTCCGAGCATGGCCTCGGGATTCCTCGCCCAGGGCTCGGAATGACGATCGGGGGCTCGGCTGAGACTACGATTTTCATGCGTCGACGCCCTCGACAGAAACCGCAAATACATCGTGGTGGACGCTCTCCCCGCTTCGGAGCCCATCCTCCGAAAGAGGGGTTTCCAATTTGTGACCCACACTCAACCCTATGTGTACCGACCTCGCTCATAGGGAGCCGTATCCACAACTACTGTCAGATATTGCGCTACCGGTCTTAGTGTCTTAGTGGCCGCCTGTTTTTTTTTGGCCGGATTCGCCTTTGACGCCACGCCGCGCGAAGTCGTATTGATTGGGCGAGGCACGCAATGCAAGCGATCGCGAAAACGCGCGCCGCGTTCGGCGCCGATGTCGTCGAACTGCCGAAACCGCATCCGGGCGAGAACCAGCTTCTGGTCCGAATCGCCGCGTGCGGAATCTGCGGCTCCGATCTGCACCTCTACGAATGGGAACTCGGCGCCGACCGGATGGTCGGTAAGATGCCTTTCGTCATGGGGCATGAACCCGCGGGCGAAGTGGTCGAGGTCGGCCGCGGCGTGAGCGGGTTCAAGCCGGGCGACCGGGTCGCGCTCGATCCGTTCGGTCATTGCGCCAAATGCGGTCCCTGCCGCGCGGGAAGATTCCATCTGTGCGCCGCACCGACCACGCTCTCGGGCGCATTTGCCGATTATACGATCGCGCCGGTGGGCAACGCGCATCTGGTGCCGTCCTCGATGGACTTCGAGACCGCGGCGCTGCTCGAACCGTTCGGAACCGGCCTGCACGCGGTCGAATTGTCGTCACTTCGGGCTGGTGACAGCGCGGTGATCGAAGGCCCGGGACCGATTGGGCTGTCGGTCGCGCTTTCGGCGCGCGCGCTCGGGGTGACCTCGATCGTCATCACCGGACTCACTGCGGATACCGGACGGCTGGATCTCGCGCGCTCGATGGGCTTCGCGACGGTATGCGCCAGCGATCGCGACTGGATCGATCAGGCGCGCGCGAAGCTGCCCGAAGGCGGAGCGGACGCGCTGTTCGATGCGTCGGGCGCGATCGATTCGCCGCGCGATCTGCTTCGCCGCGGCGGCGAATTCGTCGAGGTCGGATGGCCCGCGCGCGATTTGACTTCGGCCGATCTGCGCGGACTGTTCTTCCACGGCGTGACCTGGTTCAACTCTCGCATCCGCACGCCCGAAACCTGGCGCCGCGCGATCGCGATGGTCGCCTCCGGGCAGATAGCACTGCTTCCGATGGTGACGCATCGCTATGACCTCTCACATGGAATCGAGGCCTTCGAGCTGCTGCGCGCGCGCCAGGGCGTGAAGGCGTTAATCATCCCGCACGGGCAGTGATCTCAAATCGCCGGCGGACGAAATCATCAAGGGAGCACTTTTATGAAAGACGGATTCAAGATCGTCGATGCCGATACGCATTTGATGGAACCGGATTTTGTTTTCGAGAAGTACATCGACGCGCGCTACAAATCCGAAGCACCGAAGATGGGTATCGCGGCGCAGTCGGGCCGGCGCACGTTCCTGGTCGAAGGCGAGCCGTTCACGCGCGAGAAGGGCAAGTATCCGATGGCGGCGCCCGGCTTCCTCGAAGCGGTGCGCAAGGCGATGAAGCGCTTCGAGCGCGCGGCCAAGACCGG
>DATKSB010000240.1:0-6537 GCA_035531855.1 Binataceae bacterium (SeqCode) | reverse complement strand
CAGGTACCAGCATGGTTCGTGGCCGAGATGCGGAAACGGTGAATTCACGCAGACCTGATTCTCGGAACCGTTCAGGATGAACTGGGTCTTGCCGCTCTTCAGCGGCACGGCGAGAAATTTGTTGACCCGCACCGTGCCGAACGCCTCGCGCGAGGCGGGAATTTTGTACCGAATCGAAAGATCGTCGCCGAGGTAAAGCACGCCGATCAGTACCAGCAGGCCCATCAATACACGACCGGCGTTCGCCGCGAACGGAATCCATCGCGCCATCGATTCGTTCATCTGGATGAATCTTCCGCTAGAGCTACAGCGCCCGCAATCGGCGCACGACGACTCCCGTTTAACCAGCCGCTTGCACAACTATCGCCCAAAGACGCAAAACTATTCTGATGAGCGTCAATCCCGCCGACTCGCAAACCTACGGCTCGCTCTTCGGCACCGACGAGATGCGCGATCTGGTATCCGATCGCGCACAGTTAACCGCGATGCTCGAAGTCGAGGCCGCGCTCGCACGCGCCGAAGCATCGCTGGGAATAATCCCGAGCTACGCCGCGGAAGCGATTACTGGCGCCGCGCGAATCGAGGTTTTGTCTTTCGATAAAATTGCCGCCAGCACCGCAACCGTCGGCTATCCGGTCGTCGAGTTGGTCGCGCAATTGGGACGCGCCGCCGGCGCCGACGCCGCCCGTTATGTCCACCTGGGCGCGACTACTCAGGATATCGTCGATACCGCGCTGGTCCTGCAGATGCGCCGCGGGTTTGCGATCATCCGCCGCGATCTGATTGCGACGGCGCATTCTCTCGCCGAGCAAGCCGCGCGCTACCGCGATACTCCGATCGCCGGGCGCAGCCATCTTCAGCACGCCGTGCCGATCACTTTCGGCCTCAAGTGTGCGACTTGGGCCGCTCCACTCGCGCGCCATGTCGCGCGCCTTGATCAGGCCGCCGCCCGGGTCTTCGTGGTGCAGTTCGGAGGAGCCGTGGGAACCCTCGCCTCTTTGGGCGCAAACGGCCCGGCGGTGGCCGCCACTCTCGCGCGCGAGCTTGATCTCGGCGCGCCCGATCTTCCGTGGCACGCGACGCGCGACGGCTTGGCCGAAATCGCCGCGATCCTCGCGCTGGTATGCGGCAGCTTGTCGAAATTCGCGCTCGATATCGTCCTGCTGTCGCAGACCGAAGTTGCCGAGGTGAGCGAGCCGCACGCAGAGGGTGCTGGATCGTCGAGCACGATGCCGCAGAAGCGCAATCCTATTGCGAGCGAATATATCCTCGCGGCGACTCGCGCGGCGCACGCGCTGGTTCCGATCGTCTTCTCCGCGATGACGCAGGATCACGAGCGCTCGACCGGACCGTGGCAAAGCGAATCGCTGGCACTGCCGCAGATCTTCGCGCTGACCGCGGGCGCTCTGGCGCGCGCACGCAAGCTCGCCGCCGGGATGCTCGCCGACCCGACGCGGATGCGCCAAAACCTCGAAGCGAGCCGCGGCCTGATCATGGCAGAGGCGCTCGCAACAATTCTGACTCCCGCCATGGGCCGCGCCGCCGCGCATCACGCGGTCTCCCGCGCCTGCGACCGCGCTCGCGACGAGAATCGCGCGCTGGGTGACGTGGCTCCCGAAGACGCGGAGATCGGACGCCATCTATCGCGCGAGGAGATCGAACGCGCGATGGACCCCGCCGGCTACCTGGGATCCGCGGGCGTGTTCGTCGATCGCGTGGTCGCGCGTGTCGCCGCGCTGAAATAATCGCCTTCCCGAGGTCCGCGCGCGCCCGTCTATGCCCAATTGGACACATCACGGCGGGCAAAAAACTGCCTACAGTACGTTTGCTCTACTTGACAAAATGTAGGATTACAGGAACAATGGCGGGCTATGGGAACCCTTCGTTCAGTCACTGCTGCGCGCGTCGGCGCCCTCATCGTCACCGCGGTCGATGCGGAATCAGCGCTTCCGCTCCTGCCGTTGCCGTGTCCGGACCCGGCTGAAGGCCTTATACGCGCAGCGCTGCGCCTGCATGCGCATGAATGCGCCAGTTGCGGCGCGCGCTACCGATGCGCCGGTGCGGGCGAAACCGGATTCTGCGCTCCGCTTTGCGCACCCTGCCATTGGGTTGAATTGGGCGGGCAGCTAAACGCATACCGCGCTATCGTTTCGGCGCTCGAGCGAAAACACCGCCAAATTGAGAAATCCACCGGCCGCGCGGCATGTTTGCGGGCGCTGGAGAGCAAGCGCCGCCGAATTACCCTGGGCGCGGCGTGTCCGAGCCGCAAGCATCAGATTGAAGATAGTGCGATTCAGAAATGAATCCGATCAGAAAATCGAAGCTGGCGCGTTCGACGGCTTCTGAGGTCCGTCGCGCGCTATTTGGAATGAACCGAAACGGAATCGACCGCTTTTATCAGCGGCATCAACGGGGGCTTGGTAAGTGATGGTCAAGGCGGCATTCGGCGAAGTGATTCGTGAACGGCGGCGGCAGATAAATCTTACTCAACGAGAGGTGGCGGATCGCGTCGGCGCCTCGACGCCCTACATCGGCCATCTGGAATCCGGCAAACGGCATCCGTCGGAGGAGGTCGTCGCGCGGATTGCCGAGGCGCTGGGCTTCGATTGCAAGGAACTCTTCTTCCTTGCCAATCCGAAGGCGCGTGCGATCGTGGCCTCGCCGGATGAGACTTCCGCCAGTTCGGCATGGGAAGAGTTCCGGCGCAGTGAGCAACTTCGGAATTCGATGCATGTGACCTCGCAGGAAATGGAGATGCTTTCGCACGTGGCGCTAATGGGCGAAGTACGAAGCACGCGCGACTTTTTGTACATCCTGAACACCGTCCGTCAGGCGCTGAATTCGCAATGACGTGCAACCGCGTATCTCCGTCCTCGCGCATGAAGGCGCCAGGAAAGCGAGCATCGATGATGCGATCAGCCGGCTCCGGCATTGCACCGAAGACCCGAATCGCTACGGGAAGTGTGTCACCGCTGCGACATCGGCCGGAGCGGACGTTGCGCTCTGACATCGGTGAAACAGCATCGATCGCCGCTATTAGTAGGACTGCCGCCACGGACCCCAATATATTGTACGGCACGAGACTTGCGCTTTACGTTCTGCATTCGATTTACTTGTATCGCCAGTTAGTTCTGATCATACTACTCTCTGATTTTCAGGGAGGGTGTCTCACTTAGGGACAGAGACCTGGTTATCCTTATGAGCGCAGCAGCCCTTATTTCGCCTGAACTTGGGAAACGCATCTCCAGCCGCGGTCCCGACGCGATGGCCTCGCGCGAGGTGGACGGACTGATTTCGCGCCTGCTCGACGAAATCAGAGTGCCGTTCAATTCGATGGGCAAGCGCGTGCTGGCGCAGATCACCGATTTGAAGAAAGTTCTCTCGGCGAACTATCTCGAGGAGCCCGCGATGCCGGAACGGCGCCTGGTGCGGGAACTCGCCCAGGTGATCGACAACGACATCAAGTCTTACGACGGGCGTTGGCACAATCTGGACAGCCCGGAAGTGATCGACAAGCTGTTCCGCAACTTCGGCCCCCGCGAGATCGAGCTGCGCGCCGAGCCGTATCGGCAGGGCGCCGGACTTTCGCTGCGCGGATTTTTCTGCCGCACCAGTATCGGAGACAGCAGCAAGTTCGTCATCTTCATCAACACCGCGCATCATCCGGCCGCCGTCGCCGCGACGCTCGGCCATGAATTGGGTCATTACATCTACGGCTCGCTGGTCGGAGAGAAAGCCTCGATGACGGCCTTCATGGAGGGCACCTTCTCGAGCCATCTGAAGGAAGGCGACGAACTGTTCGCCGACAGCCTGGTAGCGCTGGCCGCCTATAGCAAAGAACTGATGATGGAGATCGGCGCGATCGGCGGAGTCACTCCCGGTTCATCGGACGAGCTCTTCCGCCGGATTCGCAAAGCCTACAGCCTGATCGGTGCGCGCTACAACGTGAATCTGAAAAATGGAAAGATGGCTTCGGCGTGGCGCGTGCGGTACATGACCTCGATGACGCATTTCTTTAAGCTGCGCTGCGCGCTCCATCAGTCCGCCGGTCTGTAGTCTCCCGCGTTCTCCCGGCGAAATTTCTCAGAGCGACGCATACACGGCGTCGATCAAGCGCGACGTGCGCGGATCCAGCACCATGTCGGAACCCATCTGGTTCATCGCGTAGCCGAAGCCGATTTTTGCGTCCGGATCGGCAAAGCCGAGCGATCCGCCCGCACCCGGATGACCGAACGGATGCACATTCGGCCCCAGCCGCGCGCCCGCATGCGACAGCATGAAACCCAGTCCGATGCGTGATGGCTGCCGCAGCACTTCGTCGAATCCAAACGCCTGCTCGGTGTACCCTCGCACGATACTGGATGGGCTGAGCACGCGGTAACCATCGATCTCGCCGCCGCGCGCCAATGCACCGTACACGCGCGCAAGCGATCGCGCGGTCGCGTGTCCATTGGCCGACGGCAGTTCCATCGCGCGGAACGCTCGGCTGTTGACCACCTTCGGATCAACCACCACCACGGGAGGATTGGTGATCGCGCGCGCGATCATCGATTCGGGGTTCTCGAGCATTTCGGCAAACGGATTCGGCACTCCCGGCGGCGGTGGAGGCGCGGGAACTATCTCCGCCACACGCGCGTCTTCTTTCGCGTCGAGTCCGACGTGCGCGTCGAGCCCGAGCGGCGCCGCGATCTCGTCGCGAAAATATGCGCCCATCGTTTTGCCGCTCACGCGGCGAATCACCTCGCCCACGAGCCATCCATAGGTGATCGCGTGATAGCCGTGTCGAGTGCCCGGCTCCCACCATGGCTCCTGCTCGGCCAGCGCGGCGCACATCGCATTCCAGTCGTAGAACGTTTCAGGCGCGAGCTGCTTGCGCACCGCAGGCAGGCCCGCCTGATGGCTCAGCAGGAATCGCACCGGCAGTTTGTCTTTGCCCGCTTGCGCGAACTCGGGCCAGTAGCGCGCGACCGGAGCATCGAGGTCAAGCTTGCCCTGATCGACCAGGCGATGCGCGCACATCGCGGTCAGCCCCTTGGTGCTCGAGTAGATGTTGACCAGCGTGTCGCGAGCCCACGGCCGCGTGCGCGCCGCATCCGCATGGCCTCCCCACAAATCGACGATCGGCACGCCGTCCAGAGTCACGGCAATCGCCGCGCCGATCTCGCCTCCGCCCTCGAAGTTCGCGGCAAATGTTTCGCGCACGCGCCGGAATTTTTCGCCGCAGCTTCCTTCAATCTTCGCAGCCATCGCGATGCTCTCCCTCGCGCGCCTCTACAGCGACGCGTACGCCGCATCGATCAGCGCGGTCGCGCGCGGGTCGATCAGGATGCCTGCCTGCATCTTGTTCATCACGTATCCGAATCCGATCTTCGCTTCGGGATCCGCGTAACCGAGTGAGCCGCCCGCGCCCGGATGGCCGAACGATCGCGGATTCGGGCCCATCGCCCCGCTCGGCTGCGACATCATGAAACCCAAACCGAACCGGGTCGAGATGAACAGGACTTCGTCCGGTCCGTAGGCCTGTTCGCTGTGGCATCGCACTATACTGTCGGGGCTAAGCACGCGATGCCCGTCAACTTCGCCGCCACGCGCGAGTGCGCCGTAAAGCCGCGCAAGCGAACGCGCGGTGGTGTGGCCGTTAGCGGCGGGAAGTTCGCATGCGCGCCACGCCCTGCTGTTCACCAGTCCGGGCGCTCCCAGTACTGGAGGATTCGCGAACGCCTTGGCGGTCACCGACTCGGGGTTCTTCAGCACCTCGGCAAAGAGATTGGGCTCGCCGGGCGCGGGCGGCGGCGACGCGATCATGTTCGCGGTGCGCGCATCGTGCTCCGCGCCGAGTCCGATATGAGTATCTAGCCCGAGCGGCTTCGCCAGTTCGTCGCGAAAAAAAGACCCGGGAGATTTTCCCGTAATCCGCCGAATCACCTCGCCAACCAGGAATCCAAACGTCAGCGCGTGGTACCCGTGGCGCATCCCGGGATCCCACCAGGGCTTCTGCTCGGCCAGCGCCGAGCACATCGTGGTCCAATCGAACAACGCCTCTGGCGCAAGCGGTTTGCTGATCGCGGGAAGGCCCGCGCGATGACAGAGCAGAAATCGCACCGGAATTTTTTCTTTTCCTTGCGCCGCGAACTCGGGCCAGTACTTCGCCACCGGAGCGTCGATATCGAGCTTGCCCTGATCGACCAGCCGATGCGCACAGATCGCGGTCAGCCCCTTGGTGGTCGAATAGACGTTAACGATAGTGTCGCGGGTCCACGGCCGGGTCTTTTCCTTGTCGGCGTGGCCGGCCCATAAATCCACGATCGGCTTTCCGTCCAGGGTCAGCGCAACTGCGGCGCCGACCTCGACCCCGGATTCGAAGTTGGCCGCGAACGCATCTTTGACCCGATTGAATTTGGGATCGCAGGTTCCCTCGATCTTCACTGCCATCGTCAGGACCTCTCTCGCTCGAAAAATTTCCACGCGTCCATCACGCGTGGTTTGTGCGCCCCGTCATATCACGCTCACGTCGATCGCGACAAAGCCCGCGCCGGT
>DATKSB010000239.1:0-16109 GCA_035531855.1 Binataceae bacterium (SeqCode) | reverse complement strand
GTTGGCCCCGGCGACGACGAGGAGCGGCTGTCCGAGCGAATCAAGGCGGCGGAGCATCGCATCCTTCCCGAAGCGATCCGGCTCTTCCAGGAAGGCAGGCTCGAAGTATCGGGCCGCAAGGTGATCGTTCGTGGACATTCGGCGGTGTCGCCCGGCCCGATGCTGATCGTCCCGCCGATCAAGTAGTGAATGTGATTGCCGTGATTAGCAGCAAGCGATGGTGGCTTCGGCGCCATTCGGAGGTCAGTGCGTGGCCGCCTCGGGATTTCTCCCTTTGGTCGAAATGACGGATGTGGGTTTGGCGAATGAGTATCGTAATCTCATCCGAGCCCCCAACCGTCATTTCGACCGGAGGGAGAAATCCCGGGGCGTTCATGCACTGACCCCCGAATGGCACCCGCCTCTCGAGCGGGGCTCGGCGCGCGTGCGTCACGTGTGGAAATCGCAACTCAGCGCGGACTGGACTGCGCACTCGATCCCATGAACAATATTGAGAGGAAGGATTTAGCCGTGGCCAAAGTTGAAATCTATACCACCAGTTCCTGCCCCTACTGCGTCCGCGCGAAGAGTCTGCTCAAGAACAAAGGCGTCGCGTACACCGAAATCGACGTGACCGACGACGACGAAATGCGCGAGAAGATGGTCGAGATGTCGGGCGGCCGCCGCACCGTTCCCGAGATTTTCGTAAACGGCGCGATCGTCGGCGGCTACGACGAGCTGCGCGCGCTGAACGATCGCGGCGAGCTCGACAAGCTCCTCGCGCAACCCGCCTGAAATCTCGAAGCCCGCTCAGTTTCCGCTCGGCGAGGCCACCAGTCCTTCATTCATATGATGCAGCGCTTCGCGATCTTGCGTCGAGTCGTACGCAATCGCCTGCGCGGTCACGGTGACCTGCGAACCGTCGGCGGAGACGTTGCTGTCTTCTTTGATAATCGCGTCGATCGTGTCGGGCCACTTCTCGTATGCGATCTTCTTGAGCTTCTCCTTCATCTCGGAGGCATCTATCGCGTCGGGCGTAAACGGCACCGTGTAGGTTATTGGGCCGAGCACGGTATAGGGTTTGCCCGGAGGCGGATCACCGGTGGTCACCCAGATATGCGCGTAATCGACTCGCTGGACAAACGCCACCTTCTTGGCTTCCTCGGCCTGACGCTGCGCTTCGACAACACCGCAAGCCGATAGCGTGAGGGCAAGTCCAATCAACATAAATTTCGAGATTGTGGATGAACGCATCGTATGGTCCCCGTATAGTTCCCGTTAGGTTCCCAGCAGTCGAGACAGTTTCACTATAATGCAGCGCGCCCCGCTTTTGTACAGTCTCTCGAACGGCTCGCGGGCACGGATAGCTTTATTCCACTTAGCAGGGCCGCTCTGCAAACCCCCGCATCGCCGCCTTGGGCGCCAGGACGCCGCGTGGCGCTCCTTTGGGAATCGCACCGGCGCGGCTATGATGCGCGCGTGACCAAATTCGCCGCCTGCTTCCTCCTCGTGTTCGGCGAGCTCGCCTTTGGCGGGATGTTCGCGCTCGCGATACCACCGTTTTTCAAAATCGAGCGCGGATTTTACAAATCCAGCGGCGGAGTTTACCTCGGCTCGGGAATCGTTACGGCCATCGGGCTTGCGATGCTCGCGGCGCGCGGTGCTCATCCTGACCAGCCGGGCGTGATCGCGTTGTGGAGCGCCGCCGTGCTGTGGCTGGTCTTCTCGATCGCCGGCACGCTTTACGTCGCGAGCATGTGGACCGACTTGGGGCAGCTCCGCGCGCGCGCGTACACCGCCACGCTCGTGATCGGGCTGGCGGCGGTGATCGCGACCGTGATGCTGCTAAAGCCGGCGGACTTCGGTGCCATCGCGGCGGTCATCTATGCGATCACGGCAATCACTTCCGCGCTGATGCTTGGAACGGTCAGCGCGGGAATGATGTTCGGCCATTGGTACCTGATCGATCCGAATCTTCCGGTCGAATATCTGCGCTCGATCGTGCGGATGCTGGCGATCGCGCTGTGGGCCGACCTTGCCGCGCTGGTGCTCGCGCTCGGAGTCTTCGCGATAGCGGGAGGTGCGCCGCACGCAGCGGTCGCCGCGCTAATCCAGACTCATGGGATGCTGCTGGTGGCGCGGATAATCCTTGGGCCGGTCGCGACCCTGATCCTCACCTGGATGACCTGGCAGACGCTCAAGGTGCCGCAGACGATGGCGGCGACAGGACTGCTGTATATCGCGGTGATGGCGGCAATAGTCGGCGAGATGCTGGGCCGCTTCATCCTGTTCCGCACCGCGGTGCCGCTATAAGGCGCTTTTCCCGCGCGAGCGCGGATGCTTTACTCGATAGACGATGGCCGACGAATTCGACAGCGAGCGCTTTCCGGGCAATTTCTATCAGGGCATGATCCTGCGCCTGGACCGCGCGCGCGGCCGCGGTATCGTGCGCTCCCACAGCGGACGCGAAGTCGAATTCGAGTTTCCTTACGTGCAGGTAATTGGCGCAGGCCTGGGCGGCAGGATGCCGGGAATCGAACTCCTGAACGAAGGCGACGTTATCGGCTTCGACGTGGGCTGGACCTCAAAGGGTCTGCGGGTCACTACTGTACGACCGCGCGCCGGTGCCGAACGTCCGCGCGAAAGATAACCGCCTCACGCGGACGGGCGCTTGCGCTGGAACATCCGCCACATCCGCACCCCGAGCGGAAAGATCTCACCCATCACTTCGTAACCCTTGCTCGAGTAGTAGGCGACGTTGGCCTCGGTCGCGGTCTCGAGGTACACGCCGGCTACGTCGGTGCGCTCGGCCGCCATCAGGCGCAGATGCTCGAGCAGGGCCTGTCCGCAGTGCTTGCGTTGATACTCCGGATCGACCCCCAGAAGATTCAGGTACAGATGCGGCTCGCGGGGATGATTGCGCGCGAGCACGTCCATGAGCTGAATCGAGCGGCGCAGACCGCCCCATCCGACAGCGGAGACGATTCGCGGCGCGTTTGGCAATCCAAAGGCCATAAAGGTCGCCATCGAGGTGTAGCCCGCACCCTCGACCACCGCGGCGCCGACGACTTTGCCCTCGTCAAGGACTCCGAACACCGGCTGGCCCATCCGGCGCTGAATCGAGAGCATGGCGCGAAACAGTCCCGCCAGCCTGGTGGCGCGCGCGGCGGGATCGGTAACGTCGGGCAGAATCGCGACCAGCGGCGGGTCGTTGATAAACGCGCGCCCCAACGCGACGGCGGCCTGCTCGTACTGCTCGGGAAAAATGAACGACACGTGCGGTTTCGAGTCCAAAGCCATAGCGACCACGATACATGATCGGCAGGCCGCATGCCGCACGCGTACAGCTTTACGAGATGACTATTCTCATCCGAAGCGCCGTTCCGAAGCGCCGTTCAGGTTGATCTTTTGGGGGAAATACCAGACGCCGTTGACAATAATTCTGTAACGCGCAAACTCATCGATCAGGCACGGGTCAGGACGCGGCTGACCGCCTGACGCCATCCCTCGACCAGGCGCTCGCGCTCGTCCGAGCGCATCCGGGGTTCGAAGATCTTCGCGCCGCGATGGAACACGTCCAGATCCTTTTGTAAGGGCCACAGACCCGACGCCATCCCGGCCAGCATCGCGGCGCCGAGCGCGGTGGTCTCGGTCATCGCGGGGCGGCGGACCGGTTTGCCCAGGATGTCGGCCTGAAACTGCATGAGATAAGGATTGGCGGCGGCGCCGCCGTCGGCGCGCAGTTCAGACATCGGACGGGCGGTGTCGTTCTCCATCGCGACGATCACGTCAAGCACCTGGTAGGCGATACTGTCGAGCGCCGCGCGCACGATATCGGCGCGGGTCGTTCCGCGCGTGATACCGATAATCGCGCCGCGCGCCGCTGGATCCCAATGCGGCGCGCCCAGCCCGACGAAGGCCGGCACCAGGTAGGGCTGCGAACGGTCGCGGCTCTTGCGCGCGAGTTGCAGGCTATCGGGAGCCTTGCGGATGAGCCCCAGCCCGTCGCGCAGCCATTGGATCGCCGCGCCCGCGATAAATACCGAACCCTCGAGCGCATAGGCCGGCGCACCCTCAGGTCCAAGCGCCGCGGTGGTCAGCAGGCGTTTGTGCGAGGCGACTTGCTCGCCTCCGGTATTCATCAGCAGGAATGCGCCTGTTCCGTATGTCGCCTTCGAGTCGCCGCGGCCGACGGCGCCCTGTCCGAACAGCGCGGATTGCTGATCTCCGATCACCGCCGCGATCGGAATCGTGTGCGGGCCGATCGTACCCGCCGCCGCTTCGGCCAGTGGACCGCGCGAACTCACCGCCGCCGGCAGCATTGCGCGCGGGACATCCAGCATCGCGAGCATCTCATCGTCCCAATCCAGCCGCGCGAGGTTCAAGAGCATCGTGCGCGAGGCGTTGGTGTAGTCGGTGACGAAATCCGCGCCGCGCGAGAGCCGAAAAATCAGCCACGTGTCGATTGTGCCGAAGCAAAGTTCGCCGCGCGCGGCGCGCAGGCGCAGCTCGGGGCGATTGTCGAGCAGCCACTTGAGCTTGGTTCCGGAAAAATACGGATCGAGCAGCAACCCGGTCTTGCGGACGACCTCGCTCTCGCGCTCGCGCATCGCATCGCAGATTTCGGCGCTGCGGCGGCATTGCCAGACGATCGCACGATAGACGGGTTTGGCGCTCTTGCGTTCCCATACCACAAAAGTCTCGCGCTGGTTGGTGATTCCGATTCCGCAAATATCGGCGGCCTTTGCCCGCGCCTTCGCGATCGCGGACTTCGCCAACCCAAGCGTGGCGCGGTAGATCTCTTCGGGGTCATGCTCGACCCATCCGGGGCGCGGGTAGAACTGGCGAATCTCGCGGTAGTCGCGTCCGCGGATTTTTCCGCGCGCATCGATCACGAAGACGGTGGTGCCGGTGGTTCCCTGATCGATTGCGAGTATGAGGTCAGCCATCGCACGCACCTCCAGCGTTGAGCGCCCTTGTAGCGCGCGCGGCGCACGCCGGGCAAATGGACGGCCCTGGATAGTAGCGAGGTTAACGTCTGCCGTTCGCGGCGCGTGCGGCCCCATCGCGGTGGAGCGTAGGACTGGTCAGTTAAGCCGCGGACAAATCGCGCAAAGTCCCTAACGACCGTTAGGGAGCGAAATGCGTGCGTCGCTATCCTGGAGCACACCGGGCAGGCGGCTCCTTCTGCCGGTCAGATCGACCTTATTGGTGAATTGGCGCTCAGTTGTTCGATGGCACCTGCATCTTCTGTATCGCCTGATCGAGGCTGAAACTGCCCGGTTTTGCACGCGGCGGAAATTCCTTGAAGCTCTGCAGGAACCGCCCCACGATCGCCTGCGCCGGCACAAATGCCCACGCATTATCCACCCGCCAACGAGCGTAGTCCTCCGACTCCTCGGCGCGTTCGAAAGGATCCATCCGCAGATTCAACAGCATCGGCAGCCGCAGCGTGACGTACGGCTCCTGCCACACTTCCAATCCGCGCGCGCGCTGTACTGAAAACATCATCTTCCAGTCTTCGTAACGCACCGCCGAAAGAGAACCGTCGTCGGTGAAGTAGAAAAACTCTTTGCGCGCACCGGGGCCTGTGCCTTCCAGCATCGGTAACTGGTTGTAGCCGTCGAGGTGAACCTTGTAAGTCTTGCCTCCCGCCGAATAGCCGGTCAGCAAGCGGTCCTTTACGTCTGGTTGACCAGCGGCGGCCATCAGCGTCGGTACCCAATCCAGCAGCGAGATGACTTCGTTGGAAACTCCGCCCGGTTTGATGTGCCCCGGCCATCGCACCAGCATCGGGACGCGGAAGCCGCCTTCCCAGGTAGTGTTCTTCTCTCCGTGGAACGGGGTCATTCCACCGTCAGGCCAAAACAAGAGCTCGGCTCCGTTGTCAGTGGTGTAGATGACGATTGTATTGTCCGCAATTCCGAGCTTCTGCAGCTCGGCGAGCACTTGTCCCACCTGGCCGTCGTGCTCGACCATCCCGTCGGCATACACGCCGAGTCCGGTCTTACCCTTCGATTCGGGCTTGAGGTGGGTATAAATGTGCATGCGCGTGGTGTTGAGCCAGACAAAGAAAGGTTTGCCGGCTTTATTGGCGCGCTCCATGAAGCCGATGCTCGCTTTTAAAAATTCGTCGTCGGCCGTTTCCATCCGCTTGCGGGTTAGTGGACCGGTGTCTTCGCACTTCTGCTTGCCAATTGGGCCGAAGCGCGGATCGGAGGTGGAATCCAACGAGTCGGTCGCATAGCAATGAAGCACTCCGCGCGGGCCGAATCGTTTCATGAACCCCGGATCTTTCGGATATTGGTCCTGCTCCGGTTCCTCTTCTGCATTGAGATGATAGAGGTTGCCGAAAAATTCATCGAATCCGTGCACGGTGGGAAGAAACTCGTTGCGGTCGCCGAGATGATTTTTCCCGAACTGGCCGGTCTGGTAGCCCAGCGGTTTCAGTAATTCGGCGAGTGTAGGATCCTTGGCGCTCAAACCCTCCGCCGCGCCGGGCAGCCCCACCTTAAGCAACCCGGTGCGAAACGGACTCTGGCCGGTTATGAACGCCGACCGCCCCGCGGTGCAGCTGTTCTCGCCATAGGCGTCAGTGAACTTCATGCCGTCGTTGGCGATACTGTCGATTTTCGGCGTTCGATATCCCATCATCCCCTGGTTGTAGGTGCTTAGATTCCAAAAGCCGATGTCGTCACCCATGATGATCAAAATGTTGGGCTTTGCCTGCGCCTGCGCCAAAGATGCGTGGCAAGCGAGAAACGCGGACACAAGTACGACTAACGAAAATGCTGTTTTGCCTCTGATCATTTTCACTCTCCCCATCCGGAAGTCGCCGCTCATACCGGTCCGGTCCCAACGGCGCCATCAAACGGTTCCGTCATGGAAAGCCATTGATCGACGGGCTCATTCGCGCGAGCCAGTGGCGGAGCCGACGCCGCATCAACATACTGCGCGATCGGCGGCGTGAATGGATATTGATCCTTGGTCCTATACTCACGGATGCCCGCGTGCGCCAAAGGCGGGGCGATCGTTAAAGAACGAAATCCATGCGTCGCTATCCTGGAATACACAGAGCAGGCGGCCACGCAGGCACGACGACACGACGAAGATTTATTTGTGCCTTCGGGTATTCGTCGCCGGTCGGGTTTTTCTGCCCAAGCCAATCTCAGCGGCCCAGTGGCATAATGCAACCTGCTTGCGTCGCGGCTAGTCCGGCGACATGATAGGCGCGCTTGGCGGATGGGCCTCTTTCAGGAGCCGATTGGTATGACTGAACTGGTGGAAAAAAAAGAGGACCTGTTACGTTATTTCGAGTCGGGATCTAAACCCCGCGAACAGTGGCGGGTGGGATCCGAATACGAAAAGGTCGCGGTCTCGGCGCGCGATGGCCGCGCCCTGCCCTTCTCCGGACCCAACGGCGTCGAAGCGATACTTAAGCTCATGGCCGAGCGCCACGGCTATGAACCCGAAGAGGAGCACGGCAGGATTCTCGCCCTCAAGACTCCACACGCCTCGATCACGATCGAGCCGGGCGGACAGATCGAGCTCTCGGGCGAGCAGTGCGAGACGATTCATTGCGCGTACCGGGAATTTTCCGAGCATCAGACGCAATTGGTCGATGCCGCACGCGAAGTCGGCGGGGCGATCCTTGGCCTCGGGATGCAGCCGATCAGCAAATTCGACGAAATCGAGCTTCTGCCGAAGGCCCGCTACCACATCATGTATCCGTACATGGCCCGCAAGGGGTCTTTAGGCCAGCGGATGATGAAGCAGACGGCGGGTGTGCAATCGAACCTCGATTACACGAGCGAAGCCGACGCGATGCGCAAGTTGCGGGTCAGCATGGGGATCGTGCCGCTGCTCTATGCAATCTTCGCCAATTCCCCGCTCTGCGACGGCGATCTTAACGGCTACCAGAGCTTTCGCGGGCATATCTGGAGCGACACCGATCGCGAGCGCTGCGGCACGCCCGAGTTCACGCTGCGCGAGGATTCATCGTTCGACGACTACGCCGAGTACGCGCTCGACGTGCCGATGTATTTTATTGTCCGCCATCACGAATATCTCGATCTGACCCGCCCACCCGGCATCACCTTTCGCCGCTATATGAAAGACGGATGGAACGGGCAGCGCGCGAGTCTCGAGGACTGGGCGAGTCATCTGACGACGATTTTCACCGAGGTGCGGCTTAAGAGTTATATCGAGATTCGCACCGCAGATAGCCAGCCGCCGGCCCTGATGCTGGCACTGCCGGCGCTGCTGAAGGGAATTTTGTATAGCGACGATTGCCTGGGCGGCGCGTGGGATCTCGTTAAGCGGTGGACCTACCGCGAACGGCTGGAAATCACCTCCGCTGCGCAGCGGATCGGGCTCGAGGCGCGGGCCGGACGCCAGCGCTTAAGTGAAATCGCGGGCGAGTTGCTCAAGATCGCGGCAACCGGCCTCGTGCGCGCGCACGCATTGAATAATCGCGGCGAGGATGAGAGCATTTACCTGCTTCGAACGATGGAGATGGTTCATGGGGGAGTAACCCCGGCGAGCTTGACGATCGCGCAATGGAAAGGGAATTGGAATTACGACGTGCGGCGGATGGTCGAAGGCACGGCCTACGAGACGCGGCGCTGAGGTAATGGAATTCAGGCTCAACCAGCGTCATCTGGTCGCGATCAATTTTCTGTTGGTCGCGGCAATCGCCTTTTTCGCCGCGCATGCGGTCAACCAGTTCATCGCGCAGAGTATGGCGACCAATCCCGCGCCCGCGATGGCCGCCGCCGAACGTCATGACGGCGCGGTTCATGGACGCGAGTTCTACGACGGTATCGTCAAGCGCGACGTGTTCAACCTGGTCCCGCAGGCGGTTCCGCCGGAGCCGGCGCTGACCGCAATCGACCTGCACCTGAAATTGCTCGGCACCTCGACCGCGGTGAGGCAGGGGCCATTTGCGATCGTCGAGGATCAGCAAGGCGAACAGTTGCTGTATCATATGGACGACGATATTCCCGACGCGGGAAAGCTGGTCTCGATCGAAAAGAACCGCGTGATAATCGCCCATGGCACCCAGCGCGTCGCGCTCGAGATTCCCAGGGACGACATGCCTGACGGCGTCGCCGCTCCCGCAAGGCCTGCACAGCTCTTGCACGCGATGGGCACCATGCGCTTAAAGGGCCCCGCCCAGTCGAGTAGCGAGATGCCCGATATCGATGTCGAAGACGAAGGGAATAACAAGTACGGCCTCAAGCGTACCGACGTTCGCACCGCGCTGGCTCATTCCACCGAGTTGGCCACTGAAATCAAAGCGAGTCCGAACATGGATGGCAACACGCAAAATGGCTACTCGCTCACCGATATCGAATCCGGCTCGTTGTTCGACGATCTCGGGCTCGAGGACGGTGACGTGCTGACGGAAATCAACGGGCGTCCGGTGAACAATCCCGCGGTCGCGGCCGGGATGCTCGCGACGCTGCAGATGCGGCCCTCGATAGACGTCACCGTCCAGCGCGACGGCCATCCGGTCCAACTTCACTACGACATCCGCTGAGCGATGCGCTGAGTAATGGAAGTACGCGCGGCATTGCCAGGCGAGCGCGGCGAGGTGCTCGACTTGCTCTCGCTGTGGTACGGCGATCGCGTGTTCTTCGAACGCTACAACCGCAACGATCCCAAGTTCCGCGACGCGCTATGCCTGGTCGCGCGCGACGGCGGCGCGCTGGTCTCGACTGTGCAAATTTTCGACCGCACGATCAAGCTTGATGGCGCCGCGGTTCCGATGGGCGGAATCGGCAGCGTCTTCACCCGCGAGGATTTTCGCCACAAACGCGTCGCCTCCGCGCTGATGCGGCTGGCGGTGCAGACGCTCGAGCGCGAGGGCTTCGAGCTTTCGCTGCTCTTCGCCGAGCGGCTGACGTTCTACAACCAGTTCGGATGGCGCGAAATCGGGCGCAAGTTCGGCGTGCTGGCCGACGCGGCGCGGTTGCGAACCTCGAACGAACTAGAAATCGACGTTTTCGATTTCGACCGCGACTGGCCCCAGGTCGCGGAGATTCATCGCGCGTACTCGGGCCAGTTCAACGTCGCCGTAATCCGGGATCAGAGCGATTGGCGCGCCAATTACGCATTCGCTGGCAATCAGCCGATGCATCCGGGCGAAGGTTCGGAGGAATATTTCGTCCTGGCGCGCAATGCCGGAAAGATAATCGCATACGCCCGCGCAGTTCGGCTCTACGGCGTCACGATGGTGATGGAGTATGGTTACCTGCCTGGCAATGCGGGCTCGGAAAGCGCCTTGTTCGGGCTGCTGCGGCATCTGGCGGAGACTGCGCAGGGACTGACGCCCTCGCAGCGCATGATTGGGGACCATCGCCGCGCCGCGCGCCTGCGCGGAGATTCGGGAGCGACCGCGGCGACCGGCGCAATCGTCACGCATACCGTGCACGACCAGGCGCTCGAGGATCACCTCGCGGCGGCGGGCGCGCCGATCATGCATCACAACGACAACAACTACATGTGGCGGATCATCGCGCCCGACAAGCTCGCGGCGCGGCTCGGAACCTCGCCCGAAGCGGCCACCGCGCGCGCATTCGCGCTCTTCGCCGACGACCAATCGCTCTTCTGGACCGCGGACCGCTTCTGATCGACGGTCGGACGCGGCGACTCCTATCTGCGCACCCTTTTGATCCGCGGGCGCTTCATGCAGCGGCCTCTGCTCAGACGTTCCTCGCGCGCCACCCACGCGCCGCCACAGTGGACGGACCTTCGGACGCAATCGCTACCGCTTCTCGTGTTCGGGGGCATGCGCGGTTCCGGGCGAGCGCGCGAATTGTCCGCGCCTCTGCGCCGGGGCCGCTAGCACCAGGCGGCGTCGGCGCAACCGCGCGCGCAAAGCCTGCGTCGCGCGGCGAACGGTTCCCGCAGGCCGCCGCAGTAGCCGCCGATCGCGTAAGACTCGGCGCCGCGGGCCGCAAGCGCCCGTCAGCGCCCGCGGCGCAAAGCAGGTGGGACCGTAAAACTCGCCCAGCAGGATAAATTGGATATCATTCAAATCGCCCACGCATGCCCCAATTTCCAGGTAGTCGCCAAACGCGCCGGGATGCCGCGCCAGGCCGCTTTGCCGCGTGTGGCCGGACCCGGTGCGCGGATTGTCAGGAATGCCGTAAAGCAACGCGCTGATCCGGAAAAAAAACCGCAGCGCGTCGGCAGCCGATCTGAACCTCGGACTGAACTCGCGATTCATGCGCCCCCCTTTTTCCGGCCGGCGGCGCCAGGCTAAACGGCGCGCCGCCAGAGCCGGGAGGGCCGCCGCCCTGTCATCGTTCACTTACTCCCGGGCGGCAGCCTGCCCTTTCGATGCATAGGTAGCGCATAAATAGCGCGTTTGTCAACAACTAGACATATTAAATATCTCTTAGTTTACATACTACCTATATTACTTATTCTACAACATGTTCAGCTTAAGTAAGCGGGTCGTGGCCGGACTAAGCGCGCTGATTGTACTTGCCCATCGCACGCTCCAACCCCTCGCCGATTATCGCCTCAACCGCCTCGGCCGCGCGCGCCAGGGCCGTTGCAAACCCTTCGAGCTCGGCCGCGCGCATCGGGCGCAGCAGGTAGTCGCGCGGGTCGTCGCCCTCGGCGGGACGGCCCAGGCCGATACGCACGCGGATAAAATCCGTGCTGCCGAGCGACTCCGCGATTGAGCGCACGCCGCGGTTGCCGGCGTCGCCCCCGCCCTGCTTGATTCGCAGGCGTTGCGCTTCGAGGTCCATTTCGTCGTGGATCACGATCAGATTGGCCGGAGGAATTTTGAAGTACCCGAGAATACCGGCAACGCAATCGCCGGCCGCGTTGTAAAACGTCTCGGGCTCGACCAGGATCGCGCGGCGGCCGGCCAGCTCGGCCTCGGCGGTGACGCCCGAAAATCTCCGGCGGCTGAGTTCGACGTCCTTGGCGCGCGCCAGACGCTCGAGCGTCATGAATCCGACATTGTGGCGCGAGCGCGCGTAGTCGCCGCCCGGATTGCCCAGACCCGCGACCACCCACTCGATCGCGGAGCGCGACTCGCCGGGTCCGTCGGATGAGGAACGTTTCTGCCGGCGAAAGCCGCCGAATAGCTTGCCGAGCTTGCTCATCGCCGGCGGCGCGCGCCCGTGGGCTCCGCGGCGACGAGCGGCGCGATCGCGCGAAACAGCGCACGCATCTCGGCCGGAGTACCGATCGAGATTCTAAGCGCGTCGCGCAGCATCGGCGTCGCGAAATGCCGAACCAGGATGCCCGCCTGCCTGAGTCCGCGTACCACGGGCGCGAGGTCGCGTCCCGCGATTCGCGCCAGCACAAAGTTAGCCTCCGACGCCGCCACCGTGAAGCCGAGCGCGCGCAGGCGCATCGTCGCGTCCGCGCGGGTGGCCTTTACGCGCTCCAGATTGCGCCGCATCCACGCGTCGTCGCCGAGCGCGGCGGCTCCGGCGGCAAGCGAAATCCGGCTCAGGTTGTATGAGTCTTTCACTTTGAGCAGCGCATCGATCACCGGCGGATGCGCAAAGCACAGCCCCAGGCGCATCCCGGCCAGCGAATATGATTTCGACAGCGTGCGAAAAATCACCAGGTTCGGATGACGCCGCAAAAGGCGCAGTGCGTTGTCTTTGGCGAAATCGACATAGGCCTCATCGACGACCAGCAGGCGGCCCGCGAGCGCGCGGGCGAGCGCGCCGATTTTAGCGATCGGCGTGAAGCTTCCTGAGGGCGAGTTTGGATTGCAGACGATCGTCAGCCGCGCGCGGGCTTGCGCAAGCTCCTTTAATGGAAGCGCGAAGTCGTTGCCGAACGAGATCCTGACTATTCGCGCCTCCTGCACCTCGGCCAGCGTGTCGTACAGCGAATAGGTCGGCACCGGATAGGCAACCTTGTCGCCCTGCCCAAGCGCGGCCCTGAACATCATCGCGAGCAGCTCGTCAGAGCCATTGCCGGCCAGGATCATGCCGCGCGGCACGCCATAGAGGCGCTCAGCCTCGGCGATAAATTCGTCGCCGCGCGGCGCGGGGTACAACCGCAGCGCGCTCCGCGCGGACCGCTCGACGGCGCGGCCCACCTTTGGCGACGGCGGATATGGATTCTCGTTGGTGTTCAGCTTGATCAGGCGCTCGCCGGCACGCGGCTGCTCGCCCGGAGTGTATGCTGCCATCTTGTCGATCGAACTGCGGAACATCGGGTCTGGTTTCCCTTCGCCTGCGGGTCGCGGCGGTCTGCGCGTGCGCGTCACCTCGATCATCTTCCGAGCGGTAATTCGACGCGTGCGCCGGTACGCGCCGACCGGTAGCAGGCGTTGATTGCCTCGACCGCGCGCAGGCCGTCGGCGCCGTCCGGATAAGGCGCAGCGCGTCGGGCGATCGCGTCGGCGAAATTGTGCGCGAGCGCGCGAAACGGCGCCAGCAGATCGCGCGGGTCGAAGGCCGCCATGATTTCGGCCCGGCTATAGCCGGGCGCCTCGGCGCCGTCAGCACGCAAAATTGAAATTTCGTTTCGCGGATAGCCCATCATCACCCTGCCGGCGCTGCCGTAGATCTCGATCGCGGAAAGTCCGGGAGTGCTGCTCCAGCTGGCCTCGAGCACTCCGAGCGCGCCCGAGCAGAAGCGCAAAATCGCAACTCCAGTGTCCTCGACGCCAATCTGTTTGCCGAGCGTGGCCACCTGTCCGTCCACCGCCGCAATCGCGCCGAGATACCAGATCGCTAAATCGGCAATATGGACGCCGAGATCGAGCATCGCGCCGCCGCCCGACTCGCGCGCGGTCGTGAACCATCGCTGCCCCGGCGCCCATCCCTCCGGTCCGCCGTGGGACAGGCGGGCGCGAATGAAATGCGCAGTGCCAATAGCGCCGGCGTCGAGCGCGCGCTTGACCGTGGCTTCGATCGCTCCGTACCGGCGCTGCATCGCGACCATCAGCACCCGTCCGGCGGCGCGCGCGGCCTCGACCATCCGGCGTGCGTCGGCGGCGTTCGGCGCCATCGGCTTTTCACACAGGACATGCGCGCCCGCGGCAATTGCGGCCAGGGTGTATTCGCAATGCAGATGGTTGGGCGTCAGAATCACGACGGCGTCGGGCTTTTCGCGCGCGAGCATCACGGCGAAATCATCGTAGGCGGCCGGACGCGCGCCCGCATCGGGCCATATCGTTTCGGCGACCCGGCGGGCTTTTTCGAGCGTGCGGCTCTGCAGCGCGACAATCTGGAAATCGGCGACGCTCAACAGCGCGGGGATATGCGCGCGCTCGGCGATCGCGCCGGTTCCGGAAATTGCGACCCTGGTCATTGCTTCTACCCGACCTCGCGCCCGATCTCGCGCAGCATCCGCTTTCTGAATTCGCGCCCGGTGCATCGAAACTTGAACGCTTTGCGCCGGTTGATAAATAGTACTGGAACTTCCTGCCCGTGCAGCGCCTCGAGTTCCGGCCTGCCGTCGATCTCGACTCGTTCGAGCCGTGCGTCGAA
Organism: Binataceae bacterium (SeqCode); assembly: GCA_035531855.1. GTDB lineage: Bacteria > Desulfobacterota > Binatia > Binatales > Binataceae > JBARDN01. The sequence continues at coordinate 1,647 of DATKSB010000239.1, read as the reverse complement.
GCGCGGCAGCTCCGCGCCGAGCACTTGTTCCATCTCGTGGCAGAGCTCGCAATCGCGGCGGGTGTACAGGATAAGCTCGATCATTTCGCGCGGTCCGACGGGCGTCCGCTCCACTTTAGCCGCGAACCGAAGGCGGTCCAAGCCGGATGCGCCTTTAGGCCGGCGTTCACTTGATCGTGTTGGGGCGGATGATGTTGATCGGCAGGCCGAGGGTCTTCTTGACCAATTCCGTGACCGAATGAATCGGCATCGGCACGATCGACGGATTGTCGGTCGGACCATAGACGTGCATGTACGCGGCGATCAGCACGCTGGTGCCGCCCGAGACATTCGCGCCAATCACGGGAATTTTGCTGACCAGCCAATTGACCGTGCTGAATGGAAACAGCGCGAAGCTCATGTCCATCGTGTTCTGCGCGAGGTTCAGACTGCCGTTGGCGGTGATCGACATGACAGGACCCTGGATGACAAATTGCTCGGTCCAGAACACACCCCGCTCGCCTTTCAAATCCACGAAGATGGTATCGAACGGCAAACCCGAGATAGTGGGATTGGGGATATTCGCGGTGAGCCAGCTTTTGAGGTCGATCAGCCCGAGCATGCGCGAGATCATGGTGAAGCGATTGATCGTGCCGTTGCGCATGGTCAGCGAGATTTTGCCGGCCAGGGTCTGAAAGAAATCCGAATTGGTGTCGGCCCACAGATCCACCGCCACCGACATCTTGCCCAGTACCGGCGATTCTTTGCGCGTGCCCGACAGCATGAACAACGGCGCGGAATCGATATCGACGACTTTGCCGTTAATCCGGATCCAGTCGTCCTTCTGGCGTCCGGTAATGTCCATGGCGATCACTCCATGGAACGAGTTCGCGGTAAAGTTCCACACCCGCCAATCGCCGTGGTCGTAGCTGAAATCCGTGCGGATATTGGTCATCGGAAATACGCCCAGATGCCCCTTGATGACCTGAACCCGCCCCCTGACCGGAAGCGGAAAATGTGTCGGCGGCGTGGACGGCGACCACGGCATCCGGATGAACTTCAGGACCTCGAAGTCGAGCCCCTGCGCGTTGGCGTCGATGTGGAGCACGGGATGCTCGAGATCGGCGATCGACATCGAAAAGGCGATCGGCTCGCCCTCGAGCGTGGACGCCGGCATCGAGACCTGCATGGTGCGACGGGTAAAAGTGATCGTCGTGCCCTGCACCAGCATCGGCGATCGCATAAAACCGAATTTCACCTGGCCCTGGTTGAGCACAAACCTGCCGTTGGCGAGCAAGTCGCCGTGGCGCGCGGGATCGGCGCGCAACTCGACTTTGCCCCCGATCGGTCCGGTAATCCGCAAGTCGGTGGGATCGACCACCAGCGCGAGCCACAGTCCCGCCTCCATCTGATGAATGTCGATAGTTGCCTTGCGGACGCTGGCGCCGTTGCGGTCGAAGCCGAGCACGCCGTTCACGGTGCCGTCGCCTCCGGTGGTCGCGACCGCGACATGATCGAGCGTCAGCACGCCGGGCTCGACCGTGATAACTCCGCGGCGAAATTCGACCGGCGCGGGCGTGTCCTTGACCTTCAGCACCAGCCGATTGGCTTCAAGGCGGATTTGATAACTGTCAGGCGGCGCGGGTTTGTCGGGAAAAAGGTTACCCT
>DATKSB010000238.1:0-2438 GCA_035531855.1 Binataceae bacterium (SeqCode) | reverse complement strand
CGCGAGGGCGATTTCCGCCGAAAGAATCTGTGATTCCGTCCTGGAACCAGCACAGCGCTCCCGCGCTGATTCCCGCGAGCACGACGCCGGCATTCCACGCCGCGCGCAGGGCGCGGTCGAGTCCGTGCAGGCGCCAGATCGCGATCAGGTTCGCGGTGCTGCCGCCGCCGACGTAGATGACGTCCTGCGCGAGAACGAACCCGCGCAGATCGGTGACGGTCCGGTCGAAGAGGCGCAGCAGCATCGCTTCGGCGCGCGACGGCGGAAACGATTCGAAGAAATTTCGAGCGTAGCTGTCGCTTTCGCCGCTGGCGGTGCCGACGAATGCGATTCGCGGTTTTCGGTTGCGGATGCGCCGAGTGCGGCGCGCGAGGTCGAGCACAAAGTCATCGAGCAGCGGGTTTTTGGGCTCCATCGAGAACCCGCCGCCGCCCATCGCAACGATATGACGCTCATGACGCTCGGGCATCGCGGTATCGTACCAGTCGCGGACGGTGCGTCACAGAATCGCACCCGACTCGCGCATCGCACCGATCTCTTCCCACGAGTATCCCAGTTCGAGCATCACCTCTTCGGCATGCTGCCCCAGTTCCGGCGGCATCCGGGTCTGCTTCTCGACCTCGCCGTTGAGCGTGACCGGGGTTCCGGAGACCAGCACGCGGCCGGCAATCGGATGATCGAGTTCCTGCAGATAGCCGTTTTCGCGCGCCTGCTCGCTTTTCAGCATCGTGCGATAGTCCACGACCTCGGTCGCGAGAATGTCGGCGTCGTGCAACGCGGCCAACCATTCGGCGCTGGTCTTTTTCGGGAAGATTGCATCGAGCACGGCGGCGATCTTGTCGCCGTGAAAATTGCGCACGACATTGTCGCCGTACTCGGCGTCTTTCTCGAGATGTTCGATTCCCAGAATTTTGCAGAACGCGGGCCAGCGCTTGTCATCGACGCCGGCGATACAGATATGCCCGTCACTGGTCGGAAACGCGCCCCACACGCCATGCAGGAACTGATGCCCACGGCCGGCGCGCTCGGGCTCCTGCTGCGTGATCGAGGTGTAATTAATCTCCATTCCCTGCATCGCGATCATCGTGCCGTAGATCGACGCATCGACCTTCTGGCTCTTGCCGGTCCGCTCGCGCGCGAACAGCGCGGCCAGGACGCCGCTGGCGAGGCTGAGCGCGCCCGAGTGATCCGCGACGAACATTCCGGCCGCGAGCGGCGGATCCGTCGGCATCCCGGTCTTCGCCATCACGCCGCTTGCGGCTTGCGCCAGCGTATCGCGGCTCGGGCGGGTGACCCACGGTCCTTTCGGTCCCCAGGAGCTGCCCTGCGCATAGACGATTTTCGGATTGATTTTGCGGACCTGCTCGTAGCCGAGTCCCAGCCGATCGAGCACGCCGGGGCGATAGTTGGTCAGCAGAACGTCGTAGGTTTTGGCCATCCTGCGCACCAGCTCGATCGCCTGCGGATTTTTCAGATCGCACGAGATGCTGCGCTTGCCGCGATTCATCGCGATGAAATAGTGCGAGACGTCGGCGTTGCGCACTTCGGGGCCGCCGATCAGCGCGGTCAGCATCCAGCGGCTGAGATCGCCGGTTTCCTTGTTCTCGATCTTGACCACGTCGGCGCCCATGTCGGCGAGAAACAGTCCCGCGAACGGGCCCTGGATCTCCTGGCCGATCTCGATCACCTTGATTCCATCCAGCGGCTTGGTCATCGCTTGTCGCTCCGGCTAAACGGTCGTTCAGGGCAGGTATCCTTCCGATGGGATTATCGCGCCGCCGCGAAAAGCTCAAGCGCATGGCGGCGGGGATTTGCGCGTGCGGCGGCTGCGGCTAGACTCGCACGCCATGGTATCCAGCATCTACGAGTTCCCCGACATCTTTCGCCGCGTTCACAAGGAGCAGCCCTACGAAATCGGCGAGGAGGTGCGGTTTCTGCGCAAGGTATGGAAACGCCACGCGCGGCGGCCGGTCCGGCGCGTGATCGATCTGGCGTGCGGGAACTCGCCGCACGGGCAAATCCTCGCGCGCGGCGGAATTGAAGTCGCGGGAGTGGATCGCTCGGCCACGATGATCGGCGCGGGGCGGCGCGAATCGCGCGGGATGAAAAATATCTCCTTCTATCGCCGGCCGATCGAGCGTTTCAAAATTCCCGCGCGCGGATTCGACGCAGCGATTTTCATGTCCGAGACTTTTCCCGTGATGACGGCGAACGACGCGATTCTGTCGCATCTCGAATCGGTCGCGGCGACGCTCAAACGCGGAGGATTGTACGTGATCGACGTCGATCGGCAGGACGGCTTGCGCTCAGTGCGCACGCGCAAGCTGTGGCGCGACCACACGATCCACGCGGGAGGGGCGACAGTGCGCGTGCGCGCGTATAACCGCCCGATGCCGTGGGATTCGGCGATCCATTCGATTTTCGAGCTCGAATGCGAG
>DATKSB010000237.1:0-6867 GCA_035531855.1 Binataceae bacterium (SeqCode) | reverse complement strand
ACGATCAGCACCTTCACTTCGCCGCGAAAGTCGGCGTCGATCGTGCCGGGCGTGTTGATCAGCGTTAGGCCGTCACTGAGCGCGCGCCCGCTGCGCGGACGGACCTGTCCCTCGTAGCCCGGAGGAATCTCGAGCGCGATTCCGGTCGGGATCGGACGGCGCTCGCGCGGCGCGATGAGAATCGCCGCGGAAAGATCGGCCACCAGATCCATCCCGGCGGCGTGCGCGCTCTGATACGCGGGAATCTTGGCCGACGCTCGCAGCCGCTTTACTTTGATCGTTACGTTTGCCGGCTCGTCCATCGGCAGAAGTTAAGCATAGATCGGCGGCGGGATGCATCGCGGCTGTGCGCTCGCGCGCGCGGTTGATAAAAGGACCATCTCGGTACGGAGCGAATCATCATGTCAGAGCAAAACGATCTTGCCGCTGCCGATCAGGCGATCATCCGGATCGCGAAGGAGCGCGGATGGCCCGACGAGTTGGTGCGCCGGATGATCGGCGGCGCCACCACAGCGCTATTGGAAGCAGCAAGAGCCAAACCTTCCCCATACAGTTCTCTTCCCTCAGAAAAAACGTACACGGGTTCTTTTGGAATCTCGTACGCGTGTTATAAGAGGGTCAAGCAAATTACTCTGATGGGCTCTCGCCTCGCTCCTCGTCGCTGACCCGCTACCAGCAGGGTCCGCTAGTGCATTCGGGGCGCGTTCGTTCGAGCGTCAAGGCTCGGTTCATCTCCTCGGAGCATCGTTGGTCCACCTGCGGTCGCTCCGACACCGGAACCGCGACCGCTGAGTGCTGTCGAAGCGCGCTAAGTATTAGGCCTGAACACTCTCGGTTCGGTGGAAAAATTGGCTGGCCTCCGACATTAAAGACAATCGACGGCGCCGGAAGCTGGATGACTTGAGGATTGCTGTTTTTGATCTTCGACGCCGAAGGCGTCCACACCGAGGTAGGTTCCCCGATCGCAGCCGCGCCGCCGGGAATCGCGGTGGGCGTTGGCGTGTCCGACCCGAAAGGATCCTGCGCCCTTGCGTTGATTACTCCACACGCGAACAGCGCGGCGACACCAAGCAAAGCTGTCGCGGCAAATCGCCAGGAAGGAATCTCCAGGGCCGTCCGAGGTCTGATATCAGTCGCGGGCTCTGCGATCTTCACTGATTGCTCCTTGCGATTGCGCATAGTGCTCCTACGCCCCCGGAGTGAATGTCAAGTGATGCTGTAAACAAAGTGTGAGCATGCGGTCGCGCGAGACGCTCGCGTCGCTGTCGAAATGTAATTTGCGACCGGAAAGAACCTCAATTGGCGATTGAGATGATGGCGGTGGTTTCCGTGGTCGCGTGCCACAACGCTCTCAGAGCGGCAACCTCACCCACGCGCGTCACGATGCTTGCGAAAAAACGCAAGCATCGCGCCGCGCCGCCCTCTCCCGGGGGGAGAGGGTATCTGCAAATTCTGCTGGGAAAGATGTCACGCGAGGGCGGAGAATATGGATTGATCGAGCTTTTTGCCCTTCAGATCGCCGAGCAGGATCATCGCCATCTTCTCGGGCTGGAACCAGGCGGCGGCCAGCTCTACGATTTGATCGTTGGTGACGGCGTCGATTCCGGTGGCTAGCTCGGCGACCGGGATTTCGCGGCGGAAATATATTTCGTTGCGCGCAAGCCGGTTCATCCTGCTCTCGGTCCCTTCGAGGCCGAGCAGCATGTTGCCCTTTAGCTGGCTCTTGCAGCGCGCGAGCTCGGCCGGAGTAAGGCCGTCGCGCGCGACCTTGCGAACTTCGCGCATCGTGACTTCCAGAACTTCGTCCACCCATTCGGGATTGGTGCCGGCGTAGATTCCGAAGTAACCGCAATCGGCGTACGAAGACATGAACGAGTAGATGCTGTAAACCCTGCCGCGCTTCTCGCGCACTTCCTGGAACAGGCGCGAGGACATCCCGCCGCCGAGGGCGGTGTTCAGCAGATAACTCGCGTAGCGCAGTTCGGCGCCCTGGCTGAGTCCGGGACCGCCGATACAGATGTGAGCCTGCTCGAGTTTCTTTTCATGATGGATGACGAAGCGGCGGTCGGCGGGCGGGCCGATTCTTTCGGTCATCCCGTCGCCCCTGATCACGCCGAACAGGCGCTCGCAATCGCGCACCAGTTGTTGGTGATCGACCTGGCCCGCCGCGGCGATAAACACGCGATGCGCGCGGTAGCGCTCGGCCATGAACGAGCGCAAAAGTGCGCGATGAATCTTGTTGACGGAATCCACCGAGCCGAAAATCGGCAGCGACAGCGGATGTCCTTCCCAGAATTTCAGCGTGAACAGGTCATGGATAAAATCGTCGGGAGTATCTTCAGCCTGCGAGATTTCCTGCAGGACCACTTGGCGCTCGCGATCGATTTCCTCAGAGTCGAAAATCGATTCGAGGAAAATATCCGCGAGCAGATCGATCGTCATCGGCAGATCCGCGCCCAGCACCTTGGCGTAATAGCAGGTGTATTCCTTGCCGGTGAACGCGTTGAGCACCCCGCCGACATTGTCCATCTCTTCGGCGATCTGCGCGGCGGTGCGTTTCTTGGTGCCCTTGAACAGCAGATGCTCGATAAAGTGCGAGACTCCGCTTTCGGACGGGGTTTCGTAGCGCGAACCATTTTCGACCCAGATGCCGATAGTTGACGACACCATCTGCGGCATCGCCTCGGACAAGACCCGGACGCCATTGGACAGAACGCTGCGTGATACCATCGCGGCGCGCGCCTACTTCTTGTCCCCGGAGTCCTGCTCCGCTTCGCGCATCGAGAGCCGAATCTTGCCGCTGCGATCGACGTCGAGAACTTTGACTTTGATCTCGTCGCCCTCGTGCAGAACGTCCTCGACGCGGCGGATTCGCTCGTTCGAGATTTGCGAGATGTGCAGCAATCCGTCGGTGCCGGGCATGATTTCGACGAACGCGCCGAACTCGACAATCTTGCGCACCACGCCGTCGTAGATTCTGCCGATTTCGGGCTCGGCGCAGATTGCCTGGATCGCGCTGATCGCTTTTTCCATCGCGATTCCGTCGCTCGAAGCGATAAGCACCGTGCCGTCGTCTTCGATATCGATCTTGCAGCCGGTTTCTTCGACCAGGCCGCGAATCACCTTGCCGCCCGGACCGATCACTTCGCGGATCTTGTCGGGCTTGATCTTGATCGTGACGATTCGCGGCGCGTAGGCGGAAAGATCCTTGCGCGGCTCCGAGATCGCTTTGTGCATCACTCCCAGGATGAACAGCCGCGCGTCGCGCGCCTGGTATAGCGCCTGGCGCAAAACCTCGCGGGTGATTCCGCCGGCCTTGTTGTCCATCTGGATTGCGGTGACGCCGGTTGCGGTGCCTGCGACCTTGAAGTCCATGTCGCCGAAGTGATCCTCATCGCCAAGGATATCGGTCAGAACGGCGACTTTGTCGCCCTCTTTGACGAGGCCCATCGCGATTCCGGCCACCGGCGCCTTGATCGGCACGCCCGCGTCCATCAGAGCAAGGCTGCCGCCGCACACCGTGGCCATCGAGGAGCTGCCGTTGGACTCGAGCACCTCGGATACGACGCGAATCGTGTACGGGAACTCGCCCTCATCGGGAAGAATCGGCGAGAGCGCGCGTTCGGCCAGCGCGCCGTGTCCGACGTCGCGCCGCGAAGGCGCGCGCAGGAACTTGACCTCGCCGGTCGAGAACGGAGGGAAATTATAGTGGAGCAAAAATTTCTTGAAGCGCTCGCCGAGCAACGCGTCGATCTTCTGCTCGTCGGACGAGGTTCCGAGCGTGACCGTCGCGAGCACCTGGGTCTCGCCGCGGCTGAAAATCGCGGAGCCGTGGGTGCGCGGGAGCACCTTGACCTGCGCGCTCAGCGGACGGATATCGGCCGGCTTGCGATCGTCGATCCGCTTGTGCTGGTCGAGAATCTCAGAGCGCACGTGCTCGCGCACGATTTTGTCGCAGGCCTCTTCAAGCTCACCCGCGCGATTGGGAAACTGCTCGGCCAGAGCGGCCACCGCGCCGTCGGTTACCGCATAGAGCGCGGTGTTGCGTTCCTTTTTGCCGGCGGTCGCGAACGCTTTTCCAACTCCGTCGCCGATGTGTTTTTTCACCGCCGCGAACACCGCCGCGTCCATCGTCTTGACTTTAAATTCGCGCTTGGGCTTGCCCGCGAGCTTGCGGAGCTGTTCCTGAATCTCGAACAGCGGGCGCATCGCTTCGTGCGCGGTGAACAGCGCTTCGACGATCGCGTCTTCCTCGACGATTCGCGCGCCGCCCTCGAGCATCACGATCGAATCCGGTTTGCCCGCGACCATCAGTGAGAAATCGCTTTCTTCGAGATCGCCGATCTTCGGGCTGACCACAATCTTGCCGCCGATCCGGCCCATCCGCACCGCGGCCACTGGTCCGTCGTGCGGGATGTCGGAGACCTGGAGCGCGGCCGAGGCGGCGATCAGCGCCAGTGCGTCGGTGTCGTTGTCGTGATCGGCGCTCAGCACGGTCACGATAATCTGGGTTTCCTTGTCGTAGCCCTTGGGAAACAGCGGGCGCATCGCGCGGTCGATCAGGCGCGAGGTTAGAACTTCTTTTTCCGAGGCGCGGCCTTCGCGCTTGAAGAATCCGCCGGGAATTTTGCCGGCGGCGAAAGTCTTCTCGACGTAATCGACGGTGAGCGGCAGAAAATCGATCTTGTCGCGGCTCTTGTACTCCGAGGTCGCGGTGGCGAGCACCACGGTATCGCCGTATTGGGCGAGCACGGAGCCGTGGGCCTGTTTGGCCAGATGGCCGGTTTCGAGCGACAACTGCCGCCCGGCAAATTCAATCTCTAGTTTGTGGGACATGTAATGACACCTGAGGGAGGCACGGGGCCGCGGACGACTGCGGGCGATATTCCCGCCGGGCACCATCGATGATGCGCACGCCGACTGGCCGGGCGGCTGGTCGGGGCCCGCGTCTGCCCGGAGAAAAATTCGGGCGGCGCGGCCAAATGATGCGGCCTATCTCCGGATGCCGAGTTTCTCGATCAGCCCTTTGTATCGGGCGAAGTCGCGCGAGTGGAGGTAATCCAGCAATCGGCGGCGCTGGCCGACGATCCGAAGCAGACCCCGGCGCGAATGATGATCCTTCGCGTGCGTGCCGAGATGCGCGGTTAGCTGCTCGATCCGTGCGGACAGGAGTGCGACCTGCACTTCGGGTGAACCGCTGTCAGTGGTGGACCGGGCGTTGGCCTGGATAATTTCCTTTTTCTTTGCGACCTGGAGGGGCATCAGGAGTTCTTTCTTTCCCTTTTGTTCCTTTGTTAATCCGAGGAAACTAACAAAGCCGCGCGCCTGAGTAAAGGCAACCGCCCTCGATCGCAAGACGGTGCGCGCCGCAAGGCCGCCGACAATCGTGTCATCCGTGTCATCGTGTCATCCGTGTCTTTCCCGTGTCTTTCCACCGCGCGTAGCTGCGGTGCGCGAGGGGATGACATTATCCTCAGCGGGTTTCCCTTGTCGCGGCGCTGGTATAGATTTGGGCCTTCTATGGATACCAACACGGCGGCTTCGGCCGGCTCGAATTCGGACGCGCGACCGCGATCATCGGTAGCGCGCGTTGCCGCCATCGCAATCGCTCTGATCGCTATGACCGCGACGCTCCCTGCGTGCAGGGTCCGGCCCGAATCGTTCCTGAAACGGCATACCGATACCGCACCATTTAATTTCGCGGTCGCGCTCGGACCCAACCAGTACCAGATTGCCGGCTACCTGACCCGCAGCGGCGTGCCCGGACGGCTGCCCGCGATGCTGGTGCTCAACGGCGAGGACACTGCCGAGCGCTGCGTCGATTCCAATGCATATATCGTAGCGATGGGTATCCAGGTCGCGTGCGTCAGTATTCCCGGCTATGGACAATCCTCGGGCCCGAGCCGCTATGTCGGACCGCAGGCGGTCGCGGCGGCCCGCAGAGCGCTGGATCTGCTCGCGGCGCGCCCGGACGTCGATCCCTCGCGAATCGCGGTGTGGGGTCTCGGCAACGGCGCCGTCGCCGCCGGACTCCTGATGGACTATGACTCGCGCCCGCGCGCGCTCATCCTGCAATCCGGCGCTTACGACATGCTGAGCCTGTGGCCCGAGACCACGCTCCGCACCAAGCTCGCAATCCTGCACGAGGTATGGCCGAGCAAGCGCGTGCTGGCCGAGCGCAGCGTGATCCGGCATTTGCCGAACCGGCTCGGATGCAGCGTGCTGATCCTCCATGGCGAAGGGGACAAGGCGACGCCGGTCAGCCAGGCCCAGGATCTCGCCAGCGCTCTGCGCGAGCGCGGCGCGCACGTCGAGACACACTATTTCCCGCAGGGACATCGGCTAGGCAGCCGCGTATCTCCCGACCTGCGCGCGTTCCTGCGCCAGAACCTGCTCGGCAACGAAAGCGACGCCGCATCGTAAGACGCGCGACGCGCTGGCGATTGATCAGCCGAGCGCCTTGAGCGCCGCGACAACCTCTTGGGTGTGTCCGGTCACCTTGACCTTGGGGAAAACCTTGCGGACGACGCCGGCGCGATCGATCACGAAGGTCGTGCGCTCGATTCCCATGTACTGCCGCCCGTACATCGATTTCATCTTGTACACGCCGTAGAGCTTTCCAACCTGATTGTCGATATCGCTCAGCAAGGGAAAGTTAAGCTCGTATTTGCCGGTGAACTTAACGTGCGAGGCGGGCGCGTCGGCGCTGACTCCAACTACCTGCGCGCCCAGCTTGCGCACGTCGGCCAGATTGTCGCGAAAGCTGCACGCCTGGGCGGTGCATCCCGTGGTCATGTCTTTCGGATAAAAATAGAGCACCACATTGCCCTTGCGGACCAGGTCGGCCAGCTTGAGCGTCCCGCCGCC
>DATKSB010000236.1:0-7410 GCA_035531855.1 Binataceae bacterium (SeqCode) | reverse complement strand
CAAAAGATTGACAATTTGTAGCGTTGCGACCGATTTCAGTTGCATCGATGCACTCTTGCGCCGCTTGCCGACATCGCGTCGGTATCAGCGGGCATCGGCGGCGAGCCCTCTACGATCTGCTGGGTCGTTATGAGGCGCGGGCCTCTATTTCGAAGGTTACTTCCAGTTCGACCGGAGAGCCGAGTGGAAGGCTTGCGACTCCGTAGACATGATGGCCACCGCCACGTCGATGCCATTGCAGCCACGCCTCAGTTCCATACCGCACCCATCTTCTTCAGATGTTCGTCAACGCGGGGAGGTCGAAAATACCAGCCCCGGTCCAGCTCAAGCCGCGTTCCCGTTGTTGGCCCTGGCGATGGCTGAGTTCCAGGCAGGCGCCGTCCGGAAGACCCTTCGACGCGGCTGCGCTCTTCGTGGTAAATCCGCCGTGTCGGAGCCGCGCGCCGCGCGCGCGAATGGAGGAATGCACATGGACGGTCAATTCGATCGTACGGCCGAGGATCTCGGCAATATTGTCGCCCTCGAGCACGTCAATCTCGCCGTTCCCGACCAGCAGTTCGCCACGTTGTATTACATCGCCGGATTGGGATTGACGCGCGATCCATACCTGATGACCAGCGTCAGCAATATGTGGGTTAATGCCGGGCGCAGCCAATTCCATCTGCCGACCAGCCCGGGGCAGGTGTTGCGAGGCCATGTGGGTATCGTGCTGCCCGATCGCGAGACGCTGGTGAAGCGCCTGATGCGCTTGCGCAAGAGACTCGACGGCACCCGCTTCGATTTCCACGAACACGAATCCTTCGTCGAGACGACCTGTCCGTGGGGCAACCGTATCCGGTGTCACTTCCCCGAATCGAATAACGGCGCGATGCGGCTCGGTATCGCATATGTCGAGTTCACCGTCCCTATGGGCGCGGCAGACGGGATCGCGCGGTTTTACCGCGAGACCATGCGCACCCCGGCCGCGACTGCGGAGGATCGCGAGGGACGCTACGCGCAAATCCCGGTCGGGATTGGACAGCAGTTCATCTTTCGCGAAACCGCCCGCGAAATACCCGCTTACGACGGCCATCATGTGCAGGTTTACGTCGCGGACTTTTCCGGTCCTCATCGGGCGCTCGAAGAGAAGGGCCTGATCAGCGAGGAGAGCGACCAGCATCAGTATCGATTCAAGGATATCGCCGATCCCGAAACCGGTGCCGTGCTGTTCACGATCGAGCACGAGGTGCGCAGCATGCGCCATCCGCTGTTCATGCGTCCTCTCGTGAACCGCAATCCGATGCAGAACAACATGAACTATATAACCGGCCACGATGCATGGTCCTGAGGCGCCGCGATGAACCAGATCAATACCGAGCGCGAGCAGCGCTTCATCGATCTTGCCGCCGGACTCGCTGACGATTTCGCCACCCGCGCGGCCGAGCACGACCGCGACGCGTCGTTCCCGCATGAGAACTACGCGCGGCTCAAGGACAGCGGCTACACGGTGCTCACCATTCCGGAGAAATTCGGCGGGATGGGCGCGACGCTGCTCGAGCGAATCAAGGCGCAGGAACGGCTGGCCCAGGGATGCGGCCCTACCGCGCTTGCGATCAACATGCACTTCAACACCGTCGGGCTGCTGTGCGATCTGTATCGCAAGTTCAAGGCTCCCAACGTCGAAGAAAAGCTCTACCGGATTGTGAAGGAACGCCTGATTTGCGCCGGCTCCGGCTCGGAACCGGACAACGCCGTGATCAATCTGCGTCCGCGCACTGCCGCGCGCCGCGCCGAGGGCGGATGGATCGTCAATGGGCGGAAGATATTCGGCACGCAGAGCATCGCGGCCGATATGTTTTTCTTCGAGGCGGTGTGGGAAGACGCGCCCGAGCGCGCGGTCATCCTCACCTGCTACATCGCGCCGCGCGAGACGCGGGGATTTTCGTTTAAGGATGATTGGGACGTGATGGGCATGCGCTCGACCCAGTCGCGCAGCTCGGAACTGACCGAAGCATTCGTGCCGGAGTCCGCAGTGGTGTTGCAGAGGCCGGTTTCGCGCAGCGGCCGCGTGACCAAAGTGTTCGCGAAGGCGCCGTTCGCGATCGGAGCGCCGTATATAGGAATCGCAGTGGCGGCGCGCAACTTCACCGTCGAGTTCATGCGCGATCGCAAACGCTACCCGCTGAAATATCCGATGAGCCATCTGCCGAGCGTGTACAACAAGGTCGGCGAGATGGATCTGCTGATCGAAGGTGCGCGCGCCGCGATGTGGAAGGCGGCGGCGGAAGTTGATCGCGACGACCCGATGAGCTGGTCGCGCAAGGCGGTGGCGGCCCGGATGATCGCGGTGGAGAATTCGGTGCGGGTGGTGGATTTGGCTCTGCGCGCTGTCGGCGGCTCCTCGTATTTCAAGCGTCTGCCGCTCGAGCGTTTGTTCCGCGACGTGCGCGCCGGACTTTATCATCCGCTCGACAGCGATGAGAGCCTGGAGTTCCTGGGCCGCAGCGCATTCGGACTGACGGAAGTACTGGGCTCGTCTGAATCGAGTTGAGGTATTTCGATGAAGGTGATTTTCGACAAAGATGGTCCGATCGCGCGCGTCACCATCAATCGCCCGGAGCGGCTCAACGCGTGCGATTTTGAAACCTACAATCGGCTGGCCGAAATCTGGACGGAGTTTCGCGACGATTCAAAACTGCTGGTCGCGATTCTGACCGGCGCGGGCGAGCGCGCGTTCTGCGCCGGCAGCGATGTGAAATCGAACTACGTCGAAGGCCGCGGCGCGTCCGCGGGAAAGTCGCCCTTCCCGATAATGCTCGAACTGCACAAGCCAGTAATCGCGGCGATCAACGGACACGCCAACGGCGGCGGCCTGGAGCAGGCTCTGGCGTGCGATATTCGCGTCGCGGCGGAACATGCGCAGTTCGGTTTCGGCGAAGTTCGGCTCGGATGGCTGCCCGGCGGCGGAGGTACTCAGCGTCTGCCCCGGCTGATTCCACTCGGACGTGCGCTGCAGATGTTGTACACCGGCAACCGAATCGGGTCTGCCGAAGCGCTGCGGCTCGGCCTGGTCGATCACGTCGTCCCGATGAACCAGCTTATGAGCAAGTGCGACGAGATCGCGGATGAGATCTGTAAATCGGCGCCGCTGGCCGTGCAGCAAATCAAGCGCGTGGCGATGCGCGGTCTCGATCTCCCGTTGGCTGAAGGTTTACGGCTCGAGCACGAGGGTTACGAGCAGCTCCTCGAGACCGAAGACTCGCGCGAGGGCGGGCTTGCGTTCGCCCAGAAACGGACGCCCACCTGGAAAGGAAAATAAATTTTTGAGATTTTATTTCGGCGCCTTGCGGGTTGAATCGATCGTGGCTGCGCAGAAATCCGCGAGCGCGCGGATGCCGTCCGTCTGCCCCTGATGCGCATTCTCTGTCGCGATTCGTTCGTACAGGCGTGCGGCCCCTTGGTAAATCATCGCGCCATGATCGCTGCCGTCGAGAAATTCCGCGATCTCCTCCATCTCGGCGACCCAACGATGCGCTTTAGGGAACATCGCGGGAATTTGCCGCGCGAGCCGGCCGAGTATCTGCGGCTGGCTGCGCGCGAGTTCGCTCCTTAGCGCGTCGGCGAGACCGTCGCGCGACGCTGCCGCGATCATCGCCGCACCTAGCGCGGTGATGCCTTTGGTCAGTCCGGCATAGCTCAGCTTCAGACCTGAAGCCGCACCGATCGGACCGTCGAGCACCGCGATGTCCAAGCCAAATCGGGAAAGATTCGCGAAGTCGCCGGCGTGCTCGCCCGACGCATAGAATCGCGGACCTCCCGCGTTCAAGTCTTCAGGCGGCGGACCTCCGATTATTCCCGCATCGACGTAGCGGCACCTTCCCCCCGCAAGGACCTCACCGATACGGTGCGCGGTCGCCGGCGAAATCGCGTTGCAATCGGCAAAGATCGCATCTTTCGCAGCCGCGTCGAGCGCGTCTCGATAGAGACGGGCGATTTCAAGCGCCGCGCCCGGCGGAACGATCGAAAGCACGAAATCCGCGTGACGAACGAGCGCCGCGTCGTCGTCGATGACCTCGAGCTCGGCGCGGTGTACTCGCCTTTCGCTGTCGGAGCTGCGGCCTTTGAGAGATGTCAGAACGCGCGCGCCACACAGCTTGAGCCGTCGTCCCACGGCCGCTCCCATCTCGCCCGCACCGATCAATGCCACGACCGGCTGTTCGCTATGATCCATGGCTTGTTCCCCTTGACAAAAGAATTGCGACACCTCCATCTCGAGCTCAGAAGAGATGGACAACGCGATGAGTTATACGATGTGCTCTTCTCTGCCGACCCTGAATCAAGCCGAGCCGGTTGCGGTTGAGACCGGTGGTTCTTTTATGCGCTGGTCGGGATTGTCGATCCTGCCGTCCAGATTCATCTGGTAGAAAGCGTTATTGCCGAACCCAGCCGCGAGGAACCACTCGATCATCGATTCGCGCCAAAAAATCTGGAGCTTGCCGACCAAGTGGAAAGGAAAGTAGATCTACGCGCGGATACTCAGGCGAGTGTATGCACTCGACGTGTATACACCCACCTGGCCGCTGATAAGGAGTGATTCCCTTTATTGACCGGTGGTAGTGGTCGTGGTCGAGGTCGATTGAGAACCCGGATAGCCGTTGTTCCAGGTAGTTGTGGTCTGGCGCTGTGACGTACCGTCGATTGTTTTCGTCTTGTTCTGCTCTACGACGCCATTGCCCCAGCTCGTTGTGGTGGTTTGGCTCGCATCAGGCGGCGCGACCACCATAGCAGGCGGCGCGGAGACTACGACCGGAGGTGGCGTCATTTGCACTACCGGCGCAGGCGCGGGAACGTAATCGACCTCCTTCGTCGTGGAGCAGCCGTAAAGAATGCCGCCAGCCGCCAGCGAAATTGCTAATGACGAATAACCAAGGACCGTCTTTAATGTCTTCATCATGAAAAGCTCCTTGGGCATCAAGAAGCAGAGGCTGTGCCAAATGACGATCACCTCATATAGCGACCTTCGGCGCCCCGGTTGCCGCTATGCTGCGGTCGGACTCTACGAGGATCAGGCGTATCGGCGATTCTTTGTCAGTTTGGGAAGTTCGCTTCGAATTCCTGTGACGGTAAATCTTTCCGAGTTATCACTCGGTCAAGATTAGTATTCGCGATTTCGTTTATGTTTCGACCCTTGAGATCCCGCTTGAAGATCATCACCGGAATGCGATTAGTTCTTTCGCACGTTCCGGAACGGGCCGGTGTCGGACCGCGGTTCCTTCGGTAACCCAAGCACGCGCTCGGCTAAGATGTTGCGCTGAATCTCGTCGGTGCCGCCGGCGATCGAGATAGCGGGCACCGATACCAGAATCTCCGCGATGATTCCGTCACGTGGGCTCGCGCTTCCGGTGAGCATCGCCTCAGTTCCCGTAATCAATGTATGCACGCGGGCGGCGGCTCGAGCGACGTTGCTGGCTGCGAGCTTTCCGAGCGAGCCTTCGGGACCCTGCGGCCGCCCCTGTTGCTGCGCAGCGCGCGCACGGCGCGCGGTCCACTCGGCGGACTTCGCCATGATCATCAGCTTGGCGATCTCCTGGCGCACAACCGGATCCTTGTTTGCGCCGGTCTCCTTGGCGCGCTCGATTACAAGATCGACCCGGCCCGCACGCTGCGGATACCACGTGTAAGGCTGGTTGGCCGTTTCGAGCTCGGCCCGCTCTTCGGCATGGATACGTCCGGTGCGCGACCCGCGTCTTGGCGGTGAGCTCAACCCGTCGGCGCCGCGGCGCTCGTGGGCGAGCGTCGTCATCGCCACCTTCCAGCCGTCGCCCACGCCGCCGACCAGGTTCTCGGCCGGAACCAGCGCGTCGGTGAAGAACACCTGGTTGAATGACGCGTGGCCGTTCATCTGCTTGAGCGGCTGCACGTCGACGCCGGGCTGTTTGATGTCGATCACGAAATACGACAGCCCCTCATGTTTGGGCGCGTCCCAATCGGTCCGCGCGAGCAACAGGCCGTGGTCGGCATGATGCGCGCTCGTGGTCCACACCTTCTGCCCATTGACGATCCAATTGTCGCCGTTCAAATCCGCCCGGGTGGTTGCTCCGGCCAGGTCCGAGCCGCTGCCCGGCTCGCTAAACAGTTGGCACCAGGAGTCTTCTCCCGTGAGAATTCGGCGCAGAAACTTTTTCTTTTGCAGATCCGATCCGTGCTCGAGCAGTGTGGCCGCCGCCAGGTGGCGCACCCCAGATTTCGCGGCACTCACCGCGCCTACCGCCGCAAATTCCTCGTCCACCACGCGCACGAGACTCATCGGCAGACCGCGGCCGTACCATGCCTCAGGCCATTGCGGCATTCCCCAGCCGGAGTCGGCTAGCTTGTTTCGCCACGCCGCAAGAGAAAGCTCTGGATCCCAATTCGCCGCGAGCCACGCACGTACCTCGGCTCGCACCTCGGTTTCGCTGATCTTGCTCATCATTCAAACTCCCCAACGCAAACTCCCCAACGCTGCATCAGCAGCTCCCGATGATAGTTCGGCTGGCCGAGAAACACCTCCGAGCTTTTGGCGCGTTTGAACCAGAGATGCGTATCATTATCCCAGGTGAAGCCGATGCCGCCGTGAATCTGAATACACTCGGCCGCCGTGCGCAGGTAGGTTTCCGACGCCGCTGCCTTTGCCAGATTGGCCATCGCGGGCCACTGCGGGTCGTCGATCGCGGCGGCCTGGGCCGCGTAGTATGCGGCCGACTTGGCAAGCTCCACATCCAGCAGCATGTCGGCGCATTTGTGCTTGATCGCTTGAAACGAACCTATGGTTCGCCCGAACTGAACCCGCAGCTTGGCGTAATCCACCGCCGAGTCGAGCATCGCCTGTGCGCCGCCCACCATTTCGTTGGCGAGTGCGATCGCGGCCTGATCGAGCGTGCGGATGAGCGGCTGTGCGCCGTCATCCTGGTTGCCCAGCAGGTTCGCATGCGCGCCGTGAAAATCGATGCGCGCGAGTTTGCGAGTGGGATCCATGGATTCCAGTAGGCGTCGTTCAACGCCGGCCGAATCCGCCCCGAGTGTGAACAGCGCCAAGCCTTGATGGCCAGCCGTCCCCGCCATGCGCGCAGCAACTACCAGCAGGTCTGCAACATGCCCGTCCACGACGTAGCTTTTGGCTCCATCAAGCAGATAACCCTCCGCGACCGGCGTCGCGACAAGCTCGATCCCACGCGGATCCCAGTTGCCGTCGAGCTCGGTGACCGCAAGCGTCGCGAGCCGCGCGCCGCTCGCAAGACCTGGCAGCAGACGCGATTTCTGCGCTTCCGTGCCTGCGTTAAGTATCGCGCTGGCCGCGAGTACCGTGGTCGAGAAATAAGGCGCGCAGAGCAATGCGCGGCCCATCTCTTCTGTAACGATGCAAAGCTCGACCATGCCGAACCCGGCGCCACC
>DATKSB010000235.1:0-10305 GCA_035531855.1 Binataceae bacterium (SeqCode) | reverse complement strand
AGACGTGGATTTCGAACTATTAGAGCGAATTTCGCATTAGGACACTACCCGCATTCGATCGCGTCTTGCGTGGGCACTCACGCGAAGCCATTTTGGCGAGCCCGACATTACGATCTTCTTTGCCCTTCGTGACCTGCTGATTTTCAATCAGCAGGTCAACGGACAGGTTTAGTCGTCGTTACCCGACCGGATACGGACAAGGTACGGACACAGACCGAAGATGGCCGATCCAAGTGGAGCGACCATCTTTCTAACTATTTGATTTTATTGGATTTCCTGGAGCCACCCGTCGGATTCGAACCGACGACCTGCTGATTACGAATCAGCTGCTCTACCAACTGAGCTAGGGTGGCCCCCTCCGCGATCTCGGCCGCGCCCGCGCGCGTCTCAGCTGAATGCCGAGACTAGCGGACACTCACGCGCCGGGAAAGAGAGACCTATCTGCATGCGTCTTGAGACTCGAAGGGATCGAGCCGAAGATGAGCCTCGATGGATCCGCCTTCGAGATTTCGCGCTGTTTATCACGAAACCTTTGCGCGCCTTTATGAGCGCAGCGCGGCCCGCCGTTGGAGAATTGCCGACTCTGATTTTGCGCAGATGCTCGAGCGCGCGATCGAGCGCCGATTTGCCGCGGGTATGGCGAATCCAGCCGAAATCGAAGTCTTCCTCGATTCGCTCCACGTCGAGGATCTTGCGCTTGCGATGGCATGCCGCGCCGGGAACGCGGACGCGTGGCGCGAGTTCGACACGCGTTACCGTGGGCTGATCGAGAGTTTCGTCCGCGCAATCGCGCGCGATCTCGATCGCGCTCGCGAAATCCAAGACTCGCTTTACGGCGATCTGTTTGACGCCGCACGCGCTGGCAATCCGCGCCGCTCCCCACTCGATCATTATCATGGCCGCAGTGCGATGGCCGCGTGGCTGCGCGTTGTAATCGTCCGCCGCGAGGCCGATTGGCTGCGCGAACTCTACCATACCAACGCGGCTACCGTGGCCGCCGCCGCGCCCGTAGAGAGCGGCAACCACAATCACTCGGCACCTGCCGATCCGGATCGCGCGCGGTTTATTCCGATGCTCGCGCAGGCGCTGGACGCGGCGCTCGCCGAACTCGATCCGCGCGATCGACTCCGCCTTTCATATTATTACGTGCAAGGTCTCACGCTCGCGGAAACCGGCGCCCTGCTGGGCGAACATGAATCTTCCGTCTCGCGCAATCTGGGCCGCATCCGTCGCGCGATTCGCGGCGGGGTCGCGCGCGAGCTCAAGCGCGTGCATCATCTGAGCGACGAACAGATCACCCGCTGCTTCGAATTTGGAACCGAGGATTGGCCGTTCGATCTCGGCCGATCGCTTTCGCAGGCAAAGTGATGACTAATCCCATAAACGGCGAAGACGGCGAAAACCACGAAGTCAGAAATGACGCGCTCGAGGTGCTCACCGCGCGCCGCCTCGCCGAAAGGCTTGATACGTCCGGAAACGATTGCCCCGACGCCGACGTGCTCGCGGCATTCGCCACCCGTTTGCTGGACGCGGACGAATACACGCGATGGGAAAGTCATGCCGCCGGGTGCGCGCTATGTCAGAGGAACCTCGCGGCTCTGGCCCGCGCGGGAGCTCTGGAAGCGCCCAGGAGCGGTCCGGAGCGTGGTCTCGCGGAACTCGGCGATTCTGACGACGACTCCGAGCTCTCGCCGCATGGCGAGGACGAAGGAATTGTCGCCGCGCTTAGCCGCGGCCTTAGATTTATCGTGGGTCCGTTTCCGCTTTCGGTCGCAATCCACCTGCTGCTGATCATGCTGCTGATCATCACGGTGCATGAACAGCGCGGACGCGAGTTGATCATGGTCAATCTCGAAGCGGGTGGCGGCGGTGGCGGCGGCAACGAGATGCAGGACCTCGACATGCCAGAAGTGCCGATGCCTGACTCCGCGCCGCAGCAGATGGTTACGCCGCAGGCGGTAGACACCTCGCAGGCTGTTGGCCTCGCAAATGATTACGTGCGCGCCGCCGGCGGCGGGGGAATCGGAATCGGGCGCGGCGGCGGCATGGGTGCGGGTTACGGCCACGGCATCGGCTCGGGCTTCGGTGGATTTATCGGAGAGTTGCGCCGCAAGGGTCTGGATGTGGTGTTGGTGATCGACGGCACCGGCTCGATGAGCCTTATCATCAACGACGTGAAAGCCAGGATGGGCCAGCTTATCCAGGCGATTCACCGGCTGGTTCCGATCGCGCGTGTCGGGATTATCGTATTTGGCGGCAAGGGCGAGAAGATGGAGATCCAGCCGCTAACGCTGTCGCCGCAGAAGTTGACCGAGTTCCTGAACGGCATCACCGCCAAAGGTGGCGGCGAATGGGAAGAAGACACCTACAGCGCATGCGAAACCGCGACGGAGAAGATGGACTGGAAGCCGTACGCGAAGAAGGTGGTGGTGCTAGTCGGAGATTCGCCGCCGCGCAAAGAAGACTTCGCGCCGCTCATCGCGATGATCCGCAAATTCAAGGCCGAGAACGGGACCTTCAATACCGTTGACGTGGCGGCCGAAGAGCACGAACGTTTCGAGCGCGAGTTCTGGTTGAAGGTGCATCGCGAGGAGCCACCGAAGATCTCGCCGTTGCCCGAGTTCTATCAGCAGACCCGTGCCGCATATAAGGTGCTGGCCAACGCCGGCGGCGGAGCGATGCGCTCGCTGACCCACGACTCGCACATTAATCAGCAGGTGCTGATTCTCGCTTTTGGCGAACAGTGGCAGAACCAGGTCTCCGCCTTCGGCAGAGGAATCAGTTCCGCGAGTAGCACTCCCTAGCGCGTGGTTTCGTTCGCGGCGTGTCCGGCGCGCAAAGAAATTACGCAAGGAAACGCCCCGCGCGCGATCTGATCATCAAAGAGCGTCCAGATGGACGCCCCGGGACTCGATCAGGAGGTGCCGCGATGAATCCGTACCTGTTCGCATTGCTAGCGCTTTGCCTCTCGATAATCGTGGTAGCGATTGCGATTCGGCGGACCAGGCGCCGCGAGGCTGCCGGAGCGGGCGTGGTCGCGCGTGTGGTCCGCTTTGTTGGCGGTCCGTTTCCGCTTTCGGTCGCAATTCATGTCGGCGCGCTGCTGTTCCTGATCATCACGGTCCACGAAAGCCGCGGACGCGATTTGATCCTGGTCAATCTCGAGGCCGGCGGCGGCGGAGGCGGTGGCGACGAGATGCAGAAACTCGACCTGCCCGAAGTGCCGATGCCCGACCTCGCGCCGCGGCAAACCGAGATGCCGCAGACTGACGACACCGCGCAGGCAGTTGCGCTCGCGACCGACTACGTGCGTTCCGAGGGCGGGGGAATCGGGCTCAATCGTGGCGGTGACGGAGTTGGCATTGGACACGGTCCCGGATTTGGCGGGGGATGGGGCGGCTTTATCGGCCATCTGCGCCGCAATGGCCTGGACGTCGTGCTGGTAATCGACGGGACGGACTCGATGCGGCTGGTGATGGCGGATGTGAAGGCGCGGATGAAGGAGCTGGTGCGCGCGATTCAGCGCCTGGTTCCTACCGCGCGGATTGGAATCGTCGTATACGGCGGCGAGGGCGAGCCGCTTGACGTGCAGCCGCTGACGCTGTCGCCGGCGAAGCTCGACGCTTTTCTGTCCGCGATCCAGACCAAGGGCGGGGGCGAGTGGGAAGAGAACACCTACGGCGCGATGCAGGCGGCGGTCGATCGGATGGACTGGAAGCCCTACGCGCGCAAGGTGATCGTTCTGGCCGGGGACGCGCCGCCAAAGCCGGACAAATTCGCGGCGATCCTCGAACTCGAACGCAAGTTCCGCGCCGAAAACGGCTTCGTCAGCGTCGTCGATCCGACCGCGCAGGAGCATCAGCGGTTCGAGCGCGCATTCAATATCAGCGTGCATCGCGAGGCCACCACCGCGGCCGCGCCAATGCCGGCATTCTATCAGCAGGCGCGTTCGGCGTTTGCGGTGATCGCGCATACCGGAGGCGGCGAACTGCGCAGTCTCGACGGCGACGCGGCGATCAACCAGCAGGTGCTGATAATGGCCTTCGGAAGCAAATGGCAGGAGCAGCTCGCCGCGTACGAACGGTAGCCGCTGCCCCGCTTAGGGTGCGAAGCGATCGCGCGTCCAGTTGGTCAGAACTTTCATCAGGCGCGGACGCGGGTCGCCGAGATGCGCTTTCGTGCCGCCGGCGCGCATGAAGTGATCGGCGCCCTCGACGAACGCGATCGTCTTGTCCTCTGCGCCCGACGCTTCGAACTCCGCGCGCACATCGGAGAGAAAAATGTCCTGGTCCGCGTTCGCACCGACCACTAACGTCGGCGCAGTGACCTTGGGCAGATTCACCGCGGTTTTCGCGTACGAGGACAGCCCCGACCAGGTCGAAAGCCACGCATCGGGCGTAACGATTCGCCCCAGCCCGAAGGCCGAGTAGTTCGCGAGGTCCGGACGCGGGGAGATGATCGAGCCGACCGCGCGCTCGGACGAATCGATCGAGAGGTCGCAGTAATTCGGATTGGCCTGCGTGCGATAGACGATCATGTAGGTCGGCGCCATCGCCCGGCGAGCCGCGAAGTTCCTGCGCGCGGACGGCATCGCGGCGAAATCCTTGTCGCGCATGATCGCGCGCGAAGAATTCGCTTCATCTATATGCCGCCGCGCGATCGCGTCGATCCGCGCGCATCGCGAGCGCTGCGCCGAGCGATATCCATCGACGAACCCTTTCGAATAACTACTTGCGCTTGGCGGCGTGCGAAAGCCATTGATCTCCTCGTACATATCGAGCGCCGCATCGGACGCGAACGGATCCGACTCGTCAACCACCGCCGCGTCGAGGCAGCTCATCAGGACCATCCCCTGGCCCGGATGCGCCGCCAGCATGATGAAACCGTCGCATAGCGGCAGCTCGCACTTGTTCAGATCAGGAGGACCGCCCGCCGGAGGCGCCGCTATACGCTCGCCTTTCGGCGTGCGCGCCTGCGCGTCGTAATAGGAAAACAGCGAGCCGCCGCCCGAGTTGCCGAGCATCACGATATGCTCGAAGCCCTCTTCTTCGCGCAGAAATTTGATTCCCGCCGCGAGGTCGAGCAGCAGATTCTCGTGCAACATCATCGCGTCGTTGTTGAGGTAACGCGTGTTCAGCGCGAACGCCGCGAAACCCGCATCGACCCAGTACGGAACTGAGTAATGGGTCGAGAAGTCGGCGCGCGGATGCGACATGATCACGACGGTGCGCGGCTTCGCCTTCGGCGGTATCCACAGCACCCCGCGCGATTTGCCCAGGTCGGCGGCGTAGAGCTGAACGACTCGATGGCGGACATCGGGGCTGATGTCGCCGAAATCGATTGGGTAACGGACCGGATAATCTGCCGGCGCCTGGGGCATCGCGTTCACCTCGCTCGCTCCGGCTTATAGCAGGAAACCGCCGGACTTTCGTCCCTCGCGGCGATATGTCAGCCTCGGGTGTTTCGAGGATTGATCATTTGAAGACTGGAATTATCGGCGCGCGCGGCGCCGGAAAATCTGCCGTGTTCCACGCGCTCACCGGGCTTGTGCCGGTTCCCGGCGCCGCCGAAGGCAAAAATCGCAGCCGCCCGGGACAAATAAAGGTTGCCGACCCGCGCCTTGACTTTCTCGAGGTCACCTACGGCTCGAAAAAGAAGGTTCCGGTCGAGCTCACGATTCTCGATTTCGCGCCCAATCCAAAGGAACAGAAAGAGGGCGCCGCGCTCGACGCGAGCCTGTTGCCGCTCATCCGCGACCTCGATGCGCTGCTGGTCGTCATTCCGCAGTTCGCCGCGATGCACAAAGAGCTGCTGCCCGCACTCGAGAGTATCGAGGGCGAGCTGGTCTTCGCCGATTTCGATCAGGCCGAGCGCCGTCTCGAGCGCGTAAAAAAAGATCGCAGCGCGACTGAGTTCGAAAAGACCGCGCTCGAAAAGGTCCTCAAGTGGCTCGAAGAGGGCAAGTCGCTGCGGCTCATGGAGATGACGGCGCAGGAGCTCGCCGTGTTCTCGAGCTTCGGCTTTCTCTCGCGCAAGCCTGTCCTCGCAGTCGTCAATTGCGAGATGGAAGCCGCCGCCGCGGATATCACCGAGGCTGAGCGCACTGCCGTCCACGCCCGCGGAATCGAGGTCTTCAGGCTTGCGGCTTCGTTCGAGTCGGAGCTCTGGGAGCTTGAAGCCGATGGACGCAAGGAGATGCTCGCTGCGGCCGGCCTGGACGCGCCCGCGCGCGACCGGCTGATCACGGCGCTTTACGCACATTTGGGATTGATCGCCTTCTACACCGCCGGTGAGCCCGAGGCGCACGCATGGTCGCTGCATCGTGGTGACACCGCGCTGGATGCGGCCGGGGTGATTCACAGCGATATCGCCCGCGGCTTCATCCGGGCAGAGGTCTTCGGGTACGAGGATTTCGCCGCGCTCAAGTCGGACGCCAAGGTCAAGGAAGCCGGAAGGCTCCGCCTCGAAGGCCGCGACTACATCATGCGCGACGGCGACATCATCCATATCCGCTTCAAGGTCTGAGCGCGTATGCCCCCGTCATCCGACGGGGTGGCTCGTCTCAATAATTCGCTCCGGTTAGCATTGAATTTACTCGCGTGGGTCTGATTTAAGACTGGTACAGAATGCCAGTCCGGACGCCGCCCGTATTCGCGGTGCCCGCCGGCGCGGAGTCCTCCGGAGCGCAAATGAACGAGCAAGTCACCCGCCAGATTCTCTGGAACATCCCGATCCCGTTCATCGTCCTGATGTACTCGCTGCTCGTGGTGCTCATCGCCGCGTATGCGTGGGCGGCCCTTGGATGGTATCGCAGGATTCGGCTCGGCGTCGCCGACTACCGCCTCGACCAGATTCCGCGCCGCCTGTTTCTGTCGCTGCGCGACGCGCTCGGGCAGGGCTACGTGACCCGCGAGTCGTGGGGATGGATGCATTACTCGTTCTATGTCGGCTTCGTCGGACTGCTGATCGGCACGACGATCGTCGCGATCAACAGCGACGTGCGCGACCTGGTCGCGGTGTTCGGCCTCAAACTCTATTTCTATTACGGCGATTTCTACCTGGTCTTCAAAGCCGCGATGGACACCTTCTTCCTGATTCTCATCGCGGGCGTGCTGGCCGAAGGCGCACGCCGCCGCATCCGCCAGCCGTCAGTGCTGAATCAACCTCCTGCCGACAAGATCAATCACAATCTCGAAAACCAGCTTGGCTACTGGTTCCCGATGACGATGCTGGTGCTGGTTGCGCTGACCGGTCTGATGCTCGAAGGCGCGCGGATCAACGCGACTCATCCGAAGTTCACCGAATGGGCCTACATCGGCCGCACGATCGGCGGCCTCGAGGGCGCGCTCGGCGCCGGCGCAACCTATCATCGCTACCTGTGGCTGACGCATCTGCTGCTCGTGTACGTGTTGCTCGCGTGTTTCGCGTTCACCAAGCTGCGCCATCTCGTGTTCGGACCGGTGAATCTGTTTTTCCGCAATCTTGGGCCGCGCGGACGCCTGGCGCCGATCAAGGACTTCGAGACCGCCGAGACCTTCGGCGTCTCGCAGGTCGAGCAATACACCTGGAAGCAGTTGCTCGATATGTCGGCGTGCCTCGAGTGCGGGCGATGCACCATCAACTGCCCGACCGTCAACACCGGCAAGACGCTGAATCCTAAATTTCTGGTGATCGAGCAGCGCGAGCATCTGCTGCAGAAGGCGCCGTTCCTGATCGCCGCGGCTGCCGCTAAAGAAGCCGGCGACGGCGCGGAGACTCCAGTCTGGGACGGTCCCGACATGATTACTCAAGTCGCGACTGAAGCCGCGGTCTGGGGATGCACGACCTGCGGATGGTGCGAAGAAGGATGCCCGGTCGGAATCGAGCATATACAGCGCATCATCGATATGCGGCGCTACGAAGTCCTGATGGAAAGTAAATTTCCACAAGAGGCGACGAGCGCATTCAAGGGAATCGAAAACCAGGGTAATCCGTGGGGACTCGCCGCCGAGAAGCGCGCCGAATGGGCGGAAGGCCTCGGCATTCCGGAGATGGCGGAGGTTGAGGATCCCGCCGACCTCGATGTGCTGTACTGGGTCGGATGCGCCGGGTCGTTCGATGAGCGCAATCAGAAAGTGTCGCGCGCGTTCTCGGCGCTGATGCAGCAGGCGGGAGTCAAGTTTGGAATCCTCGGCAAAGAGGAAACCTGCACCGGAGATCCCGCGCGGCGGCTGGGCAATGAGTATTTGTACGCGACGGTCGCGGCGCAAAATGTCGAGACGCTGAATCGCTATAAGCCGCGCCGAATAGTCACTCAGTGTCCGCACTGCTTCCATAATCTAAAGAATGAGTACCCGGACTTCGGCGGCAATTACACTGTCCTGCACGAGGCCGAGTTTCTGGCCGAATTGGTCCGCGCAGGACGCCTGAAGCCCAAGGAGATTTTGAAAGCCCGCGTCACCTATCACGATCCCTGTTACATGGCGCGCCACAACCGCGAATGGGACGGTGCGCGCGAAATGTTGCGCGCGATTCCCGGCGCGGAGGTCACCGACGTCGATCAGTCGAAGAACCGGACCTTCTGCTGCGGCGCAGGCGGCGGATGCATGTGGAAGGAAGAGCACGAGGGCACTCGCATCAATCAAAAGCGCCTCGATCAGCTAAGCGAAGCCAAACCCGAATGCGTAGCCGTAGGCTGCCCCTTCTGCATGACGATGATCGAAGATGCGGTAAAGTCGCGCTCGCTCGAAGATACAATGCGCGTCCGCGACCTATCCGAAATATTGGCCGACGCAACCGGCGCGCTGGAGAAGTAATTTTCTGATCTGTCGCTGCGATCTGATTCCTCGCCCTGAAAGGGAGAGGTTAGGTGAGGGTCATTATTCAGCGCGGCGCAACAGCGCCACGCGATTAAAATCAGAGCAGCACCCTCTCAAGACAGCCGCGGCGCAAAGGTGAGTGCTGGCAAATCTGGCTTCCGAGCACAGCCAAAAAGAACGACCTAACCCCTACCCCTTCCCGCACGGGAAGGGGCTCCAGACAACCAGAGCGATGCTTTGGAACGTAGATCGTCGCTGGTTCATTGTAATCGCCAGACCTCCAGCCACGCTTGCGGCATACGTTCCCCTTCCCGTGCGGGAAGGGGACAGGGGTTAGGTCGATTGCCTGTCAATCAACTCCATTCCAGCGCCACCGTCTTTTATCCTTCATGGCGGCAGTGCAGCACCCTCACCCGCGCGTCACGATGCTTGCGAAAAGAGCGCAAGCATCGCGCCGCGCCGCCCGCGTGCAGTGGCACCTCCCGAAGGGAGAGGGCATCTCAGATTTAGCTGGCAGCTATTTCAAATCGTCCAGGAACTCGATTATGGCGCGATTCACCTCGGCCGGCTTTTCCTGCTGCGTCCAATGCCCCGATCCCTTTACCAGCACGGTCTTGCGCAGGTTCGGCACCCACGTGCTCATCCCTTCGGCCATCTCGGGCCGCAGCACCACGTCGAGCTCGGCGGTGATCATCAGCGCGGGCGCATCGACGCGCTGCTCGAACGCCGCGCTCTCCTCCCAGTTGCGATCGAGGTTGCGGTACCAGTTGAGTCCGCCGCGAAATCCGGTCTTCTTGAACCCCGCGACGAACACCTTGAAATCCTCATCGGTCAGGAAAGATCCGTGGGGACCGTCAGACAACTTGTCGAGAATTCCGCCGCCCGCCGCACCGAACACGCCCGGCACGGTGTTGCGCAGCGCGGCCGGATCGATCTTCGGCGGATCCTGGTAGAAGCCGCGCAGCGTGCGCGCGACGTCGCGCTCGAGTTCCGCCTCGGCGACTCCGGAAGTCTGGAAATACAGAATGTAGTGAAAATTGCCCGCCGCCATCGCGGCCATCATCTCGGTCGGCTTCATCGGTCCGCGCGGCAGGAACGGAGTGTTGATCCCGATGACGCGCTCGATTCGCGCCGGATGCATCATCGCGGCGTTCCACGCGGTCATCCCGCCCCAATCGTGTCCGACAATCACGCAGCGCGGAATCTTGAGCGCATCGAGCATCCCGATTATGTCGCCAACGATCTGCTTCTGCGTGTACGCTTCGATCGCTTGCGGACATTCGGTGTTGCCGTAGCCGCGCTGGTCAGGCGCGATTGCGCGGAAACCCGCGTCCGCCAATGCCTTCAGTTGATGCCGCCACGAGTACCATAGCTCCGGAAAGCCGTGGCACATGACGACCGGAAACCCGGCGCCGGCCTCGGCGACGTGCATGCGAATCCCGTTGGAGTTTACGACGTGATGCTTGATTTCGGCCATCGTGTGGTCCTCCCGCGCGGTCCAGATTGA
>DATKSB010000234.1:0-10001 GCA_035531855.1 Binataceae bacterium (SeqCode) | reverse complement strand
ACCTCTACTACTCGGCGGAGTTTGGCTTTTTGATCATCTACTGTGATGCGGTTGCCGGGGGCGGTGCTGGCGAAGCCGCATTGGGGGCTCAGCGATAGTTGATCGAGAACGGCGAACTTTGCGGCTTCGTCGATTCGGCGTTTTAGCGTTTCTTTGCTTTCCAGTTCCGGGAATTTGCTTGATACTAATCCAAGCACCGCGCTTTTGTGTTTGGGCAGCATCCGTAGCGGATCGAAACTTCCCGCGCGGGCGGTATCATATTCAAGAAAATAGGAATCCACGTTGATTTGATTAAATACTATGTCCGCTACCTGGTCGTAGGCACCCTCGGCGCTCCAGTGGCTTTGATTATTGCCCCGGCACATATGCATCGCGATATGCAGCCCCGCGGGACGCCCCTTGAGCGCGCGGTTGATTATCGCGGGGTAGGTTTCCAGCAGAAGCTTCCTGCCGTCGTCACCGCGCTTGCGCATCTGATCCCAGCTACGCGGGTCGTTCAACGACATCAGGGTGGTTTCGTCGATCTGTACGTAGCGGCATCCAGCATTGGCGAGGGAGCGCAGCTCGCGCTGAAACGCATCGACGATATCCTCCCAGAAACCTTCGAGGTCGGGATAGACTTCGCGGCTGATATTATCGCGTCCGGCGCGGAAGTGGATAATCGTCGGCGACGGAATAGTAATCTTGGGGGTGCGCGAAGTCGCCGCGCGGATGAAATTGAAGTCACCGGAATGAATCGGCGCGGTCCAACGCATCCGGCTCTGAATACGCGGAACCAGCAGCGGAAGTTTGTGGCCCTCGCGATCGATAAAGAATGCTTCGTCGATTGAGGTCGGATCATAGGCGACCGTGCCGCCCCCGAGTCCGCGGAAATAGAAATCCGAATAGAAGACCTCGCGGCGATACTCGCCGTCGGTAATCGACTGGAGGCCGACCTCCTCTTCGAATGCGATCACCTCGCGAATCGCGGCGTCCTCGGCCGCGCGAAGTTCGACGGCGGAAATCCGTCTCGCGGCGCGTGAGGCGCGCGCGGCCAGCAGCGCCGGGGGCCGAAGCAGGCTTCCGACATGGTCGGCGCGAAAGGGAGGATTGTGCGGCGCTGCGGTGGGCATCGGAGAGTCTCCTTTTTTTGGGTTGACGCGCCCGCGGACGCGGCTGCCGCGCATCAAACGTCGAAAAATACGGTCTCGTGGTCGCCCTGCAAAACAATATCGAAGCGCAGAATACGCGGAGACGATTTGCCCGCGTCGCGAGCGACCAGCGTTGCGCGGCGCTCCGGCTCGACCAGATTCAGGATGGGGTCGGCGGAGTTGGCGGCGGATTCGTCAGGGAAATAGATTCGCGTCATCAGGTGATGCAGTAATCCGCGCGCGAAGACGCATACGTTGATATGCGGAGCCTGCAGCGCGACGCCCTCGCCTGCGACCGCGCCGGGCTTGATCGTGTGAAACTGATACTCACCGGATGCGCCGGTGCCCGCGCGGCCGAATCCGTGGAAGTTCGGGTCGAGCAGCTTTTCCTGCGTGTCTTCGCGATGGTCGTAGCGGCCCTCGGCGTTGGCCTGCCAGACTTCGATCATCGCATCGGGGACCGGAGCGCCGGCGCCGTCGAGCACTCGTCCTTCGATTACTATGCGCTCGCCTCGCGTGCCGCCGTCTGCCATTCGGCCGTCGCTCGCGCGAATCAGCGCCGGGCCGAAAAATGGTCCTACGGTTTGCGAGGGAGTCAGCCGCGTGCTCATATCAGTCCTGTCCGGGAGTCGCTTCGCGTCCGCGAAGCACTATATCAAATTGGTATCCGAGTGCGTATTCGGCAACAGTGGTCTCGAGCTCGAAGCGGGAGATCAGGCGTTCACGTGCGACGGGATCCGCGATACTGTTGAATATCGGATCGAGCGCAAGCAGCGGATCGCCGGGGAAGTACATTTGGGTGACCAGCCGCGCGGCGAACCCCGGGCCGAACAGGCTGAAATGGATATGTTGCGGACGCCACGCGTTGGGATGATTTCGCCACGGATATGCGCCCGGCTTGATGGTGATGAAGCGATACTCACCGTCATCGCCAGTGAGTATTCGCGCGACGCCGGAAAAATGCGGATCGAGCGGAGCGTCATGTTGATCGGTCGGATGCGCGTAGCGGCCCGCGGCATTGGCCTGCCATAGTTCGATGAGAGCGTGCGGGATAGCGCGTCCGTCGTCGTCGAAGACGCGGCCGGCGACGATAATCCTTTCGCCCAGAGCGGCGCCGCCATCAAAGCGAGTCAGATCAGCGCTGAGCGCGGGCGTGGAATCAAAGCGCGGACCGGTAATTTCGGACAGCGTGTGTGGAATCTTGATCGCGTGCTTTCGCGGCGCGCGTTGGGCGGTGCTCGCATACGCGGGCGCGTCGTTTCGGGGATGAACTCCCGGCGCGGGGCGGCGATACCCGGCGATCATCTGGCGCCACGCTTCGCCGTGCGGGGTTTGGGAGGCGGAAGTTTTTGCGGATCGGCATCGATATCCGCAAACACCGCTTTGGCGATCCGGAACGCTGCGTTGGCTGCCGGAATGCCCGCATACACTGCCACCTGCATCAGGGCTTCCTTAACCTCGCCGCGGCTCGCGCCGGTATTACGGGTGGCGCGCAGATGAAGGCGCAACTCTTCCTCGCGTCCGAGGACGGCGAGGATCGTAACCGTCAGCAGGCTGCGGGTTTTGCGCTCGAGTCCGGGCCGCGTCCATACGGCGCCCCACGCATTCGAGGTGACGAAGCGCTGCCATTCGCGATCGAAATCCGTGGCGGCCGCGAGCGCGCGTTCGACGTGCGCGGCGCCAAGTACGCGCCTGCGCACGGCGAGGCCGGCTTCGTACGCATTATCTCTCATCGCAATCTCCCGGGTGGACTCTGTTCGTGGACTATCGCGGCGCGAGCCATGATGTCAACGCGCGCGCGCAAGCGGCTACAAAGACGCCCAGACACGAACATGGAGCGGGCCTTCCATCAGGAGATACCCGCTCATTTCTCTTTGTGCCCTCGGGTCTATGTGGCGGCTTGCGCGATGGAGTCTGGATTGATGACTTTGCAATACGCCCCGCTGAGATAATATGGGATCGGAGGCGGTGTCCGCCGATTCATCCATCGTGAAGGCAATGCGAATGCGGAGTTTTGGCGCGAGGTTCACGATCGCCTGCTGGATGGTATTCGCCGCCGCCGGATGCTCGCTGTATCAGCACTATGAAGCGTCGCAGCCCGCGGTGGTGACCGACACGGAATCCGCGCTGGCGGAGGCCGGTTTCACGCGGATGGAGGCCAGCTATCCTGATCAGCTTCAGATGGTGCAGGGGCTCCCCAGCTACTCGATGCACAGTTATCCTACACCGAACGGGAATGTCTATTGGTACTACGATCCGGGAAATTGCGGATGCGTATTCGAGGGCAACGCGGAAGCATTTCAAAAGTACCAGTGGCAGCTCACGCAGGAGAATGATACCGCGGCCTATGTCGCCGACTCGGAAGATGACGACGTGGTATCGCTGAACGCGCTTAACGAATCGATGTTTCCGCCGTCGATCTACTTGCTCGGATTAGGACCGGTGGCCGGCGGGATCGGACTTCATGGAGGAGGCGGAGGCGGCTTATTGGGCGGGCATCATGGCTTCGGACACGGCTTTGGGGGACATGGCTTCGGCGGACACGGCTTTGGAGGAGGGCATGGCGGCGGAGGACACGGGCGCTAGGAAACGGTCACGCGAGGCCGAGCCGCTCGAGCTGATCGGCGGGCGCGTCGATCGAGACGAGCGCGGCGCGTAGCGCGTCGGCGGCGTCTTTTTCGGCGCGCGAGCCGGCGAGATTATTTTCCTCGGCGGGATCGTCGCGCACGCGGTAAAGGCAATTTCCGCTGAACTTTCCCATCGCCCAGAACGGCAGCGTATCGCCGGCGCGAAACGGCTGCCGGATAACCGGGATTCGCGATCCCGGCATCCGATCGAGCACCGCGCGATCGTCGGGCGTCGGCAGGGTCAGCTCGGGCATCCGAGAAACCGGCATCGTGGACCACCGGTTCGACCACAGACTCAGCGGAGTGTTGTCGCCCGAGGGGGCGCGCGCGTATTTTCGCTCGGCGTCGATTAGATGGACCTCGCGGCCCCACACGCCGGCGAGCGCGAACTCGCGAATCGAACTCTGCTCGCCGGTGAGCAGCGGCAGAATCGAGCGGCCGTGCGTGCGATGCTTCATCGCGACGCCGAAAATGTCGGCGATCGTCGCCGAAAGATCTACGTTGGTGGTAAGCGTATCGATAGCGCCGGCGGGAGCGCCCGGCCATGCGATGAACAAGGGCGTGTGGCCCAGAGGCTCGTAGATCGGAACGGCGGGCTTGCCCCAGATATCTTTTTCGCCAAGGTAGTGGCCGTGATCGGTGCATACGATTACGGCGGTGTTGTCGTAGAAGCCGCCGCGCTCGATCGCCGCGAACAGTTTCCCCACCCATGCGTCGATCATCGTGAGCTTCGCGCCGTAGGACGCGCGCACCTGCCGCGCCTGCGCGGGCGTGAGGACGCCTTTCTCGAGCGCGCCGCGCATGTAGGGGGGCCAGATGAGATGCGGCCCGCTCCACGAGGAATCGTACATCGAGGCGTAGGGCTCGGGCGTGTCGAACGGCTCGTGCGGATCGAACTCATCGACAAAGAGCATGAAGCGCGCGTCGGCGGGCGCCTCGCGCTCGAGCCATTCGCATGCGGCGCGCATCGTGCGCGGGCCGGGAAAATCCTCTTCGCCGCGAAAATAGCCGCGCGAGGCGTCGTAAGGCATATGTCCGCGGCCGAACGACGGTGCTCCTATCCACGACGGATCGGGGCGCGTGCGCCAAGGGTCGCTCTCGTGCCCGCGCTGGTAATCCCACGCGGTGAAATCTGTGTGATAATTTTCGCCGCCGGTTTCGAATAGATGCGGATGATCCGAAACCAGTTTGGTGACGACGCCCGCGGCACGCAGCCATGCGGTGACCGGACGCTCCCAGATTTCGATCGAACCCCACGGCTTCCACAGAAAATCGAGCGCGCCGCACAGGATGTCGTGGCGCGCGGGCATGCACGGCAGCGAGCCCGAGTAATGGTGATCAAAGCGAATCGCACGGCGCGCGAAGGCGTCGAGGTTGGGGGTCGCGAACTCGCGTCCGCCGTATGCGCCCAGCATGTGGCGGTTCAGGCTATCGAGTAATATGACTATCGCGTTGTTCGGGTGCGGCGCCGTTTTCGGAAGCATCGGGAACAATCTAGCAAAGCCCGCGGTCGGGCGCGCTATGGACTCAGCCGGGGAGCAATCGCCAAGATATTCGCGATGCCGATAGGGGCCGAAAATATGAAAAGCTCGCGGCGGGACAGGTTTTGCGCATCGATGCGCGCGGCAACTGGCGCAATATTCGTCGAGGCAATGGCCGTCGCGCTTGCGGGATGCGCGGTCGCGTCGGCGCCGATCGCGCATACGCCGCAGGTGGTCGCGACGCCGCGGGCGGGCCAGTTAACGATCAGCGTGCAGTCGGCGCCTTCGGTCGGCGAGGTGCAGCCAGTGTTCGTGTCGGTGGCCAATGGGACCGACGATCCACGCGCCGTGGTTCCAAGCCAGGTCTTCGCACTTAACTCCGCTGGCGAACGGATCGCACCGCTGCCACCGGGCGAGGCTGCGCGCCAGGCCGGAGGCGCAAAGGAACTCGGCGGAGCGCTCGGCAGCGCTGCGATCAGCGGTGCGGCAGGCGGCGCGGTCGGCGCGGGCCTGGGAGCGCTCGCAGGCGCGGGTTTCGGCGCAGTGGGACCGGGAGCACTGGTCGGCACCGCAATCGGCGCAGGCACCGGGATGTACCGGGGCACAGAGCGCGGCCAGGACAAGGCGGACCAGCAGGCGAATCAGCAGCTCCAGGCGGTCGCGCTGCGGCCGCAGGATGTCGATCACAACTTCACCGCCAGCGGGTATGTGTTTTTTCCAAAAGGCACCTACCAGCAAGTCGAGATGCTGCTGGTGGATAAAGAAACCGGCGACACGCAGACGATCACCGAACCCTGGCATTGATCACGGCGCGCCACGCCATCTGTTATGACTGACCTTTCATATGGCCATCGCTTTGCCTCGCGGCGCATGGCGGAGAACTATCAGTTTCGACCGCCCTACTCACCTGAGCTTTATGCCGTCCTCGAAAGTTTGATCGCGCCACAGTGCAGAACCGTTCTCGACGCCGGATGCGGCCCCGGAAAGATCACGCTGGGGCTGGTCGATCGCGTCGATCGGATCGACGCCGTCGATCCTTCGGAAGAGATGCTTCGCGTCGCGCGCTCTCGGCCAAAGGCCGACAGCCCGAAGATCCGATGGATTCACGCGACGATGGAAGAAGCTCCGCTCGAACCGCCATACGGATTGATCGTGGCCGGATTGAGCATCCACTGGATGAATCTCGATCGCGTCCTGCCTCGCTTCGCGAGCGCGCTGGCCGACGGGGCATTCCTCGCGCTGCTGGACTACGACGGTGCAGTGGATGCGCCGTGGGAGCGGGAGGAGATCCTTTTCGACGTTGATTTCATTCGGATGATATACGGCCACACGCAGAATCCATGGAACACGATCGGTGAAAGAATCGACGATCCCATATTGACGCATCCGGCATTTGAGCGGAGTGGCCACCTGGTCACCGCGCCAGTGCGAATCTCGCAAAGTGTCGAGGACTATCTGCGATGCCAGCACTCGCGGGCGACCTGGTCGGAAGATCACCTCGGGGCGGAAGCCGCGCGCGAGTTTGACGCCGGGATGACGAAACTACTCAGCCGCCACGCGGTCGCCGGGATGCTCGATTTCGCCGTGCAAACGCGAATAGAGTGGGGTCGCATCCGGATCTGATCAGCACCGAAAAAGCGCTCAGGTCATCCGGCGAAGAACTTCATACAACAATCAGTTCGAGATTCTTCGATTCCGCACGATCGACAGCGCGAAGAGAAATTGTGGAATCAAACGTC
Organism: Binataceae bacterium (SeqCode); assembly: GCA_035531855.1. Taxonomy (GTDB): domain Bacteria; phylum Desulfobacterota; class Binatia; order Binatales; family Binataceae; genus JBARDN01. The sequence goes on along the minus strand of DATKSB010000234.1, from coordinate 3,024 downwards.
GCAAGCCGGGCTTGTTTCGCAATCGCGAGAGCGAGCAAGTAAACATCGGTGATTTGGCGATGTCCCTGGACATGAGCCCATACGAACCTGCCCTCTTCTCGAATACTGACTGAGTCACTCCAAAAGACGTGATGACGATCGGTGCAAAAAGTTCTGAGGCGCGAAGCCGCGTCCTGGACCGTCGTGCGCGAACCCGGATATGCGGGGTTCGACAACACCCGCACAAATGCGTTTTCCGTCAAAGCGCAACTCGCCCATCCAGATCGGCGATTCTTACTGAACCATTCGTGAGCCGCCTCGTGATGAACATGCGACGGGTCGAACAGCGCGATAAGCACGTTCACATCCAGAAGCGCGATCATCGCGCGCCCTATGCCTCGTCGCGGAACCGATTAACCAGCGCGGGCGTAACGAGTGAGCCGTTTTTCCGGCCCGGCAGCAGCGGGACGCCATTGCGCTTGCGGGCAAGGTGATCGCGGGGCGCCAATGCGCTACGAACCAAATCCGAGATAACGCGTCCCGCGGTGGTGGAGCGTCGGGACGCGATCGCTTTGGCGGTTTCGAGGACATCTTCGTCGATATCTAGTGTGGTCCGCATCTTTTTATCATCACGCATCAAACATCAGATGTCAATATGACGAAGCGCGGGCTATCGATCTCGCGTGGCGTAGCCAGCCGCCATGCTCGGCGCTAACTTCCATCGATGGAAGATATCCGTCTTGGAAGTTGTCTTTGCGGGGCGGTCACGTATCGGGTCTCGGAACCATTCTTGAATTTTGTGCATTGTCACTGCTCGCGATGCCGCAAGGCGACCGGCAGCGCTCACGCTTCCAACCTGATCGTGGTCCCGGAGCAGTTCGCGTGGAACTCGGGGCAGGAGCTTGTCGTTCGCTTTGACTTGGCGACGGCGCGGAGCTTTGCGACGACCTTTTGCTCGCGATGCGGTTCGCCGCTGCCGCATCTCACTCGCAGCGGACGGGAAGTGATCGTCCCCGCGGGCTCGCTCGATGCCGAGCCGTCGATCCGCCCGCGATCGCATGCGCATTGGAGTTCGCGCGCCGCCTGGAGTTGCTCGCAGGAAGATTTGCCGCACTCTCGCTGATCTCGTGAGAATTTTTTCACTCACGCGAGGTACGGATGGCTTGCTGGTATTTAGCGTCGCGCATATTATGGCATTCACTGTGCAAATAGATCGCAAAATGGATCCCGCCGAGCGCACCCCCAATTGAGAATCTGGCGATCCGGCGGACGAGTTCTGCTCGGCGCGGTTGTCGCGCTGGTTATTCTTGTCGTGCTGGTATTCTACCTGGCGCGAGTGCCGTCAGTTCAGGACGCGATTCTGCGCCATGTGATCGATCGGAACCTCGCCGCGAGCCGGACCGATTTGCTCGCCCCCGATGCGCTCCGGGTGGTTCTTTGCGGCACCGGCGATCCGCTTCCCGATCGCAATCGTGCCAACGCCTGCACCGCGATCTTCGCCGGCGGCAACTTCTACCTGGTGGATACCGGTCCGGGCTCGTGGAAGAACCTGACGCTCTGGCATATTCCCGCGGCGCGGCTCGCGGCGGTACTGCTCACGCACTATCACTCGGATCATATTGGCGATCTCGGCGAAACCAACCTGGAGACCTGGGCGAACGGACGGGAGCATCCGCTACGTGTGTATGGTCCGCCCGGCGTCGACCAGGTGGTGGAAGGATTCGCGCAGGCGTACGCGCTGGATGAAGGCTACCGCATAGCGCATCACGGAGTCGCCCTGATGCCTCCGGCAAATTGGAAGATGGAGCCGCTTGCGGTCAAGATCGATACTCCCGCCGGCGCGCCGTGCGCTGGCGGGTCGGCGATAGTGCTCGATGAGAACGGGCTCAAGGCGACGGCATTCACCGTCAATCACGCGCCGGCCACACCCGCCTATGGTTATCGATTCGATTTCAAGGGACGCTCAGTCGTAGTCAGTGGCGACACCACCGTATGCGCCAATCTCGTCGCCCAGTCGAAAGGCGCCGACGTTCTGATTCACGAGGCGCAGTCATCAACCATGGTGAAAATGATTCAGGCGGCGGCGCGGCGCGCAGGAAACGCTCGGGCGGAAAAGATCATGCACGATATTCAACTGTACCATACCACCCCGGTGGAGGCGGCGACGGAGGCAAACGAGGCGGGAGTCCAGTTGCTGGTGCTGAGCCATCTTGGGCCGCCGACGCCGAATGCGATCGCGCGGATGGCCTTCATGCGTGGCGTCGCGGCCGTGCGTCCGCGCGGCGTCGTCATGGGCTTCGATGGGATGCTGCTGACCTTGCCGATCGGCTCGAAAACGATCATTACTTCGTCAGTGGAATAGCTCGCTGCCGAGCCGGAGGGCGAATCACGATGGATCTGTCGATCAAACGCGTCATCATATTCACCAACGCGATGCCGGCGATGGCGCGGTTCTATCGCGACGCGCTCGGGTTGAAGCAGAGAGCCGATGAGCCCGGCTGGAAAGTATTCGACGCCGGCGCATGCGATATCGCGCTGCACAACGGGACTTCGGAGGTTGGGCGCAGGCCGCCGAAACTCGTCTTTTTTTCCGCGGACGTTGCGGGAACGCGCGACGCGCTGGTGAAACGGGGGACGAAGCTGGGCAAGGTCAAGTCGAAAGACGGCCTGGATCTTTGCGAGGGAACCGACCCCGACGGCAATCCGTTCCAGATCTCCAATCGAACTTGATCGGAAGCACCCCGGCGTCAGCCGATGCTGACACTCGCGCCGATCATGCGAAGCCCGAGCCTCGCGGCGACCCGCTGCGACGATCGATTTGATCGCGCCGTGCTGTAGAACAGCGCACGCCCATCAAGCTGCGGCATCAATGACCAGCTCGCCGTCACCGCGGCCGCGAATCCGCGAGCGCGAAAATTCGGAAACGTATAGACCCCGATCTCCGCGCCGCTATCGCCGAGCCGAGCCGCGAATGCGATCGCCGCGATCTCCTCGCGCTCGACGGCGACGCACCACGGCTCCCAGAAGTCGCCGACTCCCTTGAAT
>DATKSB010000233.1:0-20873 GCA_035531855.1 Binataceae bacterium (SeqCode) | reverse complement strand
GAATGGTTTCAGTTTGCGAGTTGTTCTTGGAAGGTTGCGGCGCCTGCGCCTGAGGAATCGGAATCTCGAGCTCGCTACCCGCGCCCTGCCGGGAATTCTGCCCCGATTCAGGCAGCAGATTCTGCGCCCGAAGTATCGCCGGACCAGAGACAACCGCGCCTGCGACGATCAGTCCACACACCAAATTGCGCCCAAAATCCCACACCCATCAAAATTAGCACGCCTCTCGGGCGATGACGCCACACCGGCGCGGCGATGCGTCGACCGCGGCTAGTTGCGCGCCTGGCCGCCTTCGGCTTCCATCAGGGCGGCGATCATTTCGTCGGCTTCTTCGGGTTCTATCTCGCCGGATTTTACCGCTTGCAGGATCTTCATAATGTCGCCCTGAAAGGCCGCGGGATCGAGCGGGCGCGTGTTTCCCGCGCGCGTCGCGCTCGGCGCAGATTCGGGACGTGGCGGAGCCTCCGGCGCGGCGCGATGAGGACTCTCCTCATTCGCGGGCTGGCTCGACCGATGGCGCGCGGCGCGCCGGGCTTCGCGAATCGCCTCGCTCATCTTGCGCGCGGCTTCGTGGATCGAGTCGCGCGTCTGACGGCGCTCGTCGCGAGTGCGGCAGCATCCGGGCTGTGCCGAGTTGCGGATCTCATCGCTGAGCTTGCGGCTGAATTCCTCGACCGCGCGGGCGACTTCGGCCGACGCTTCGCCACCCGCGTCGCGCATCGCGTCGCTGGAGAATTTTCCGCCGCGCGCGACGATTCGTCCGGCGGCGCCGAGAATCGAATTTACAAATCCCGGAATCTCGCCGCCGAATTCCGCGCTGAGAATTTCGCCCAGCTCATCGAATGCGCCGGGAAAGCGCCGTCCCGATCGCCAGTAGTCGCTCTCACGCGCGCCGGCACGGGCTATTATGATGTCGGCGTTGCGCGTCTCGAGGCTTAGCCGCGTGCGAGCGTCGGCTGCGCGTTCGACTCCGATCGCGCCGGAGAGATTGCTGTTGCCCGCCCGCTTGAGTCCCCCCTCGTCGATTCCGTAGAGCCTGATTCGGCCCCATCCCGCCGAGGCGGCGACGCTCAGCGAAGCGTCGGTATCGAGTTCAACTTCGATTCGCCCGCCGCTCGACGCATGCCAGATCTTCCCGGCCGGAAAAGGTCCGCGCAGATCGACCGCGCCGCCAACCCGACCCAGCTCCAGGTTTCCGCGCACGCCGGAGACCGAGCCGTGCCCGCCGACGCGATCGATCGCGGCGTCACCCACAACGTTCTCGAGCCGCAGGCGGCCGCCGACGCGCCTTATCGATACGGAGCCCGCGGCGCTGCGCACCACCGCCTTTGCGCCGATCGAATCGATTTCGATTGGGCCGGTTGCCTCGGCTTCGAGCTTGCCGCCGATCTGGCGCGTGCGCACAAACGCCTGCGCGTGATCGATCGCGAGCGAACCGCCGATCTGCTCGCACTCGAAGCCGCCCGAGGTTTCGACGGTCGCGTTGCCGCCGATCCGGTCGCGAATCACGATCGCGCCGGTGCGCCGCGCGCGCAGATTTCCGCCAACCCGGCCGAGCACGACTGGCGCGGCGACATCTTCAATTTCCAGATTGCCGTGGCAATCGGCGATTTCGAGCGCGACTCCCGCCGGGATCCGCAACTCGGCGTTCGAGCGCAGCGTGATGACCGCGCTCGCGCCTTCGCGATTAACTCGCGGCTCGACCGCGCACAGAATCGCCCCCGGCGGCGCACTCGCGCGGGTCACGCGGAGATTGCCGTGCGCGCTGACGATTCGGATCGATTCGACGCCATCAAGGTTGAGCTCGTTCATTGCCGCCTCCGTCGTTGCAAATGAAATTTCCTAGTCGCGCGGTTTGCGGATCTCGCCAACCGCTCCGATCGCCGCCATCGCATCTTCGGGAGTGATTTTTCCGGCCTTGAGATCGGCCAGGATCGCCCGCCTGCGCGCCGCGGGACTCTCGATACCGTCGCTATCGCCCGACGGCGGCCGGACCTGGTAACCCAGCGCCGCGATCACGTCGTCAAGGCGGGCGCGTACGGTTGGATACGAGACTCCGAGCTCGCGCTCGACGTCGCGAATCACGCCGCGGTTCTTAAGGAAGACCTCCGCGAAATCGAGCTGCGCAGGCGCAAGCCGCAACAGCGCGGGCATCGCGAATTCACCTTCGAGCGCGATATCGCACTTCGGGCAATGGATTTTCGCGACGGTCAGATCGCCTTGGCAGGAGGGGCACTTGAGAATGATCGGCCGCATGGGAAGAATATTCCCGATCTGCTCAACTATGTCAATTAAAATCTTAAGATTCTTGATAAATATATTACAAATTAGAGTTATACAGGAAATAATCTACGAAACATCAAGATATCTCCGGATATTGCTGTGTGAGACAGTGAATCGCGCCCAGCCCATCTACCAGATCGATCGACGGAATTCCGATCACGCGACGGCCGGGGAACAGCCGCGCCAGCGTCGCCGCGGCGACCGCGTCGGCGGGGCAATCGAAGGTCGGCATCACGATACCGCCGTTAGCGATATAGAAGTTCGCGTACGACGCGGGCAGGCGCGTGCCGTCATGAACGATTGGCGGCGGCATCGGCAGCCGCTCGATTTTGAGCGCGGCACCGCGCTCGTCGCGCATCGCAGTTAGCCGCGCCAGGTTGTCGCGCAGGATTTTGTAATTCGCGTCGGCGGGATCATCCTCGACGACGGTCACGACCGTGTCGCGCGCAACGAACCGCGCGAGATCATCGATATGGCCGTCGGTGTCGTCGCCGATAATTCCGTCGCCCAGCCACAGGACGTTGGTCACGCCAAGATAGGTGCGCAGGTAGTCTTCGATCTCGGCGCGCGTCAGATGCGAATTGCGATTGCGGTTTAACAGGCACGACTCAGTGGTGAGGAGCGAGCCCGCGCCGTTCGGATCGATCGAGCCGCCTTCGAGCACGATTCCGGGCTCGGCGACTTCGAAGCCGAAGCGCGCGCCCAGGCGTTGCGGCACAACGTCGTCGAGGTCGAAGCGGCCGTACTTTTCGCCCCACGAATTAAATTTCCAATCGAGCGCGATCTGCGCGGGACCGGGCGCGGCGGGATCGATTTTGTTGACGAAGATCGGGCCGTGGTCGCGAATCCACGAATCGTTGGTTTCGAGCGCAAAGATTTCGACTCGGCGCGTCACTGCGTCGTCGCCGCGCGCCGCTTCTCGAATCATCGCGCGCACCGCGTCGATCTCGGCGGCGTCATTGTCATTGACGATCAACCGCACCGGCTCGAACGCGGCGATCGCGGCGGCGATATTTGCGAACGCCCGCGGAATCGGCTCGAACTTGCCCGGCCACGTATCCCGGTTATGCGGCCAGACCAGGTAGGTCGCCTGATGCGGCGCCCATTCGGACGGCATCCGGTAGGCGCGAAAACGCGATCGATCAAATTCGGAAATCGCGGACATCGGCTTCAGGAGCGGAATCGGCGCACGAGGTCGCCGTACGCATCGATCCGACGGTCGCGCAGAAACGGCCAGTTGCGCCGCGTCGCCTCGATTCGCGCAAGGTCGCATTCGGCGACAAGAATTTCTTCGGCGCTCGAACTCGCGTGCGCGATCACTTCGCCCATCGGATCGCACACGAACGAATCGCCCCAGAACTCGAGCTCGCCTTCGACGCCGACCCGGTTGGTCACGGCGACGAAGACTCCGTTGGCGATCGCGTGCGAGCGCTGAATCGTCTTCCACGCCTCGAGCATCCGCGCGCGGTCGGCGGCGCTCTCGCCGTGCCACCATCCGATCGCGGTCGGATAGAAAACGACTTCAGCACCCGCCATCGCGACCAGCCGCGCCGCCTCGGGGTACCACTGGTCCCAGCACACCAGCACGCCGAGCTTGCCGCGCGCGGTCTGATGCGCGGTGAAGTCGAGATCGCCGGGGGTGAAATAATATTTTTCGTAGAAGCGTGGATCGTCGGGGATATGCATCTTGCGGTAGCGCCCGACGATCTCGCCGCTCGCATCGATCACGACCGCGGTGTTGTGATAGATGCCCGCCGCGCGCCGCTCAAAGATCGACGCAACCACGACGACCTTCCGCGCCCGCGCAATCTTACTCAGCGCGTCGGTAGAAGGCCCGGGAATCGCCTCGGCCAAATCGAACCGCGCCGGATCCTCGGTCTGGCAGGGATAATGCGAACGAAACAGCTCCTGCAAACAAACGACTTGCGCTCCGCGCGTCGCCGCCTCCTCGATTCGCGCAATCGCCTTATCGAGATTGTCGGCAGGCTCCGCCGCGCAAGCCATCTGCGCCAGCCCAAGAACTATCTTATCCCGCGCAGAACCCATCGTGTGATCTTGATATCAGCGCGCCGCCAATCACGCCACCGTAGCCAGTTATCGCCAGTTTTCCAGGCGAAGTCCCTCGACCCGATTGAACTCGCGCAGGTTCGACGTAACCAGAATCAACTCATGGGCAAGCGCAGTCCCTGCGATCAGAACGTCATATGCTCCGATCGGTTGTCCACGCTTCTTCAATTCCGCGCGCGCCTTGGCGGTCGCTTCGGCGGCAGCCTGGTCGTAGGGCAAGATCTCGATCGTGTGAAAGAAGGCGTCCATCACCGGTTTCAACCGGCTCGCCACCTTTGGATTCAGCGCCAGTCCGTATGCCACCTCCATCCGCGTGATTGCGCTTGCCGCGAGGTCTGCGGGCGAAGCGGCCTTGATGCGCGCGAGGGTCTGGCGCCGGCCTTGAGCGAAATCACTGACCACGCAGGTATCAAGCAGGAAGCGCACCTTACGGATCCTTTGGCGGCTTGAGCTTCCCGCGATCCGCCTCGAACCGTTTGATTCCTAGCAGTCCGCTGTAGTTGGCTACCTCGGACGGCCACTTAACCGGACGGCGGCGGTCAAGCCATTGCGCGACCGCTTCCCGAATCAGGGCATTGCGCGGTCTGCCCATCTCCCTGGCGGTCTGGTTGAGGCTTTCGACCAGCTCGTCGTTTAGATGAACGCTAAAATTCATGCCAATAGTCTAATAGGTTAGGTTATGTTAGCAAGCCAAAGCGCTGATCACTGATCGAGCCAAGCCTAGAAGCGCCTGTTCCGGGACAGCGCCAGAGCCTCGCGATCACGGTCTTCAGTGACGACCGGAACGAGTCTGATTTTTCGCCGTGACATCCAATCAACCTCCGTTCAAATCGTGATCGTATAACTACCACCGCGTGCCGCTGGCACGCGGTTCATGCGGTTACATCCGCCGCGATGTGGTACTCTAATGATGCGGCGTTTGGAAACGACCGCGACGTGATCTCGAATCCTCGCTCCCCGCCGCTGAAAACTCCGCAACCTGGAAAATCATTCACAGATCTTCGAGATCAACAAAGCCCTCTTTTTTACCGCGTTCAATCGCTTCGTCGATCAACGCCCAGAAGCGCTTGTTCCGCGACAGCGCCAGAGCCTCAAGGTCGGTGTCTTCGGTAACCGGTACGAGCGCAGCGCACGGACGGCCGTTCTTGGTAATCACGACGGAACCGCTTTTGGGAAGCTCCTTGACGTAACGGCTGAAGCGCGTTTTGACTTCACGGATACTCTCTATCTTCATAGAATCACCTTGGTCCGGTCGATGTAGAGCTGATTGCCCCGCTTGCGGCCGATCGCGTCAACTAGCACCAGGTCACCTTCCACCCGATAAAAGACCCTCAGGTCGCTGTCGCGGAATTCGAACTCGATCTGCCCAGCTGGTCGCCGAAGGCGGAAACGGTTTTTGCTCTCGCGGGTGGCGTCGTCATGACCCAAGGAAGCTTCTAGCGCAATCTTGAGGCGAGAACGCTCGGCCGCGCCAAGCGCCTTGAACTGTTTGACCGCATCAGAACCGAGCCTCACCGTGCGCCTGGGCATCGGAAATCGACTGTAGTTCAAATTGCGACCACATGCAACGCCGCGTACCGTAGTTGGCTCGGCATTCCCTCTGGCTCTTGGACTCGCGTCACGATCAAGCAGCATCGAGGTTATTCGAGCCTCGCGTAACTCGGTTGCATCCGCTGCGATGTGGTACTCTAATGATGCGGCGTTTGGAAACGACCGCGACGTTATCTCGAATCCTCGCTGCCCGCCGCTGATAGCCGGGTCCTGCGCAAGGGAAGGCCGCGAACCCCGCCAGGTCCGGAAGGAAGCAACGGTACCGGCTGTCTCCCTGTGCCGCAGGGGTGCCTGGCTATCATTCGGCGGGCAGCTTCACTCGCAGGGTGCGGAGAATCCTCTATGCCGCTACAACAGTTTCCGCACCCTGAGAAAAAAGCTGGCTGCTTTCCTTTAGTTCTCTCCCACCGGGAGAGATTACAGAAAGGGCGGCAGGATGCGGAAAATCTTTTTTCCGCGCCCTGCGATTGATCGCACGATGGCTTCAACCCCGCATCTGGTTCTGGCGCGCAAATGGCGCCCCGATCGCTTCAGCGATCTGGTCGGCCAGGAGCATGTCACCCGCACACTCTCCGAGGCGCTTAAACGCGGGCGGATCGCGCACGCTTTCCTGTTCACCGGAATTCGCGGCGTCGGCAAAACCACCGCCGCGAGGATTCTTGCGCGATGCCTCAATTGCGAACGCGGCCCCACCGCCGACCCGTGCGGCGAATGCGCCGCATGCGTCGAGATTCGCGCCGGACGCGCTCTCGACGTTAGCGAGATCGACGGCGCAACCTACCGCAAGATCGACGACGCCCGCGCGATTATCGAAAACCTTAGCTATCGCCCCGCGCGCGACCGCTTCAAGATTTACATTATCGACGAAGCCCATCAGCTCACCGATCAGGCCTTCAACGCGCTTTTGAAAACTCTCGAAGAGCCGCCGGCTCACGTCAAATTCATCTTGGCGACGACCGAGCCGCAGAAGATGCCTGAGACGATCCTGTCGCGGCTGCAGCGCTACGACTTCCGGCGGATTCCGTTCGCGACCATCTACGAACGTCTGCACGATCTCGCCACTCGCGAAAAAATCGACGCCGAAGAACCCGCGCTCCGCCTGCTCGCGCGCGAGGCCGGCGGCTCGATGCGCGACGCCGAGCGGATGCTCGAAACCGCCATCGCGTCGGCGCCCGAAGGCCGCGTCAGCGAAGCCGAAGTCGCGGCGTCGCTGGGCGTCGCCTCACGCACGATCGTGTTTGGAATTGTCGAATCAATCCTCGAGCGCAAAGCCGCACCCGCTCTGCGCGCGATGCGCGAGCTGTCGGCGCGCGGCGCTAACCTCGAGTCGCTCGGACGCGACCTGCTCGAGACGCTGCGCAACCTGGCCGTCGCCAAGCTCCCAGCCGACGGCGGCCAGAGCCCGCTGGACGATATTCCCGACAACGAGGCGCAGGAGCTCCGGCGCCTGGCCGCTTTGACCTCGAACCGCGATCTGATGCGCCTGTTTCGCCTGATGGCCTCGACGCAGGAAGAGCTCATCCAGTCGCCGTATCCGGATTTGCTGCTCGAAATGGCGATCGTGCGGATGGCGTCGCTCGCGCCGGTAGTCGATATGGACGAGCTGCTCGGCACGATCGCGGCGCGGGCCGCCGCATCGCCGTCGGGATCATCTTCCGGCTCTTCTTCATCTTCGTCCGGTTCTTCCGGCGGCGCTCCGCGCGCTCCGGCGGCCTCCGATTCGGGGCCGACCACGGGTTCGCGCAAACTGCGCGTCGAAGGCGACGTCAAAGCCTCCGCTCCGACTCGCGCGGCAGCGCCGAGCGCCGGAATCACTGCGCTTCCCGGAGCGCCTGCCGCGCCGACTGGCGGGCGCGAGATGCCGGAGTTGCGCGAGCATATCAAGTCGCGGCGCGCGGCCTTGGCCGGCTTCATGGAGCAGGGCGCGGCGCTCTCGCTTGCGGGCGAGGTGCTGTCGATCACGCCGAAGAGCGATATCTACATCCGCTATCTCGCCGATAATCGGGCTGTGATTGCGGAGCTCGCTTCGGATTTTTTTGGTCGCGCGATTCGCGCCGAGATCGTAGCGGCAAATGCCGCGCCGGTATCGCAGTCATCGCCCGCGCCCGCAACGCCGATGGCCGCTTCACCACGGATCAGTAATGGAAATACCGAGACCAGAATTGCGGACGCTCCCGCACCGATCGCAAAAGTCGCCTTGAACGGCGTCGCGTCGGCGGCCACGCGCCGCGTCGCTACTTCACCCGAGGAACGCGCCGCGCTTTTCGCCGACCCTGTCGTCGAGCGAATCTTCGACACGCTCGAGGCCCGGCTGGTCGAAGTTCGCGCACCGCTCGCCCTAGCGCCAATCGCGACGGCCGAAGTAATCGGCGCGTACGAGGATTCTTCCGACGAGATTCCCGAAGAAATTGCAAATGATGACGCCGAGCCGCGCGATTGACCGCCATTTGTATCGGTCATATCAATCGCGCCCGAGGAGCAAGTGAATTGGCAGAACTCGATCTATCAGCATTGATGAAACAGGCCGCCGCCCTGCAGGACAAGCTGAAGGATATGCAGGCCGACGCCGCCGAGCGGATCGTCACCGCCGAGTCGGGCGGCGGAATGATCCGCGCGACCGTGGACGGCGCGATGCGCGTGCGCAAAATCGAAATCGACGCCTCGCTGCTCGCCGACAACGACAAGGCGATGCTCGAAGACCTGATCGTCGTCGCGGTCAACGAAGGTCTCAGACGCGCGCAGGAGATGGTCGCCGAAGAGATGGCCAAGCTCGGCCCCGTCGGCGGACTGAAGTTTCCCGGTTTCGGCAGCGACTGACTAATCCGCGATGGCGACCGACAACCTCAAACGCGGCGACGGACTTCCGCCCGCGATGACGCGGCTGGTGAAGGAACTATCGCGGCTGCCCGGAATCGGTGAGAAGACCGCGTCGCGCCTCGCCTTCAATCTGCTCAACCGCCCTCGCGACCAGGTGATCGCGCTGGCCGAGTCGCTGCTCGAAATGAAAGAGCGCGTTGGGCTGTGCGAGCAATGCTACGGACTGTCGGATCATCCGCGCTGCCAGATCTGCGACGATCCCGCGCGCGAGCGCGACACGATCTGCGTGGTCGAAGGCCCCGCCGACCTGATGGCGATCGAGCGCGCGCGCAGCTTCGGCGGCATCTATCACGTGCTGCACGGCGCGATCGCGCCGCTTGACGGAATCGGCCCTGACGACGTGAAGCTCAAAGAGCTGGTCGCGCGCGTAAGCCCACCCGCCGCCGTGCGCGAAGTAATTATCGCAACCAACGCAACCGTCGAAGGCGAAGCGACCGCGCTCTATATCGCCAAGACGCTCCGCCCGCTCGGGGTCAAAGCAACTCGCCTCGCCCGCGGCCTTCCGGCAGGCGGCGACCTCGAATACAGCGACTCCGCCACATTGACCAGCGCGCTCAGCGGACGACGCGAGCTCTGAACAAGATCAGAGGGACTGGCGTAAGGAAAGTGCCGCGCGAGGATTGCCGATCTTACCCCGCTCGCTTTCGGGGCGAGGGACCAGACACTCAGAGCAGCTCTTTTTCTTCGACTGCTTTGAACTCGGCTTCGCTCAGCGCTTCTGATTTGCGCTTGCCGTGCAGTTCATACATCTCGAACAGCGCGGACTTGTGCGGACGCACTTTGCCGAGCGGACACTTGGCCCAATCCTCGAGCGATTCGTCGCAGTAGCCCATCCGGTTTTCGCCGCACTTGGGCTGCAGGAAAACCGCGATCTCGGGCAGCACGCGCTTGATCTCGGCCCGCATCATCGCGACCATCCGCCGAATTTCCCACTGCGCGCGCACGCACAGGCGCAGGTCGCAGATGTGCAGCATCTCGGCGAAATTGACCATCACGTGAAAATTGGTCGGCGCTGCGTTGGGCAGCACGAAGCGCGCGTCCTCGGCCGGGATACCCGCCTTGAGCGCCTTGGCGTAAAGCTCAGAAACTTTTGCGAGCAGCTCTTCGTATTCGCCGTCGAGCCCCATGCGCTGCCAGGATTGCGGCAGGACATACGCCATCTTGTCCTGCTTGAACTTGACGTAACGCTGGCTCTGCTGCTCAAAGCTGATCCCGATCCGATGGCGCACGAACTGATGCGACAACGATCGCGATACGCCCGAGATGCCGAACCAGAAGACCACCTGCTCCAGCGGCGAGGCGTGGCCGGTCTTCAGCCGCTCGACGATAAATTTGCGGATCGTCTCATGGCTGATCTTTTCGGTCTTGATTTTTTCCCAGACTTCGATCGGAGTGTCCGACGAATAGCAGGTGCGGAACGCGGCGTAGAGCTTCTCGAGCGGAAGCTGCGCATAATCAACGAGCTTGACCTCCATCTTTGCCTGATTGCTCACCGCGTCGCCGTCCGCCTCCGGGAAATTCTCCACCCTCTCGATTCGTCCGCGATCATATTCCATGAGCGCACGGGAATGCATCCATCGCCGCGACGGTTATCCCCACACCGCTGATTTGCGTGCCGCCGCACGGACTGCAAGATTGCCCATGCGACCCCCCACGATGCTCTCCGAACTGTACAAAATCGCCAAACCCGCTCTCTTCCAGTGCGATGCCGAGACCGCGCATCGCATGACGCTCTCGCTGCTCTCGACGTGGCCGGTGCTGGCGCCGCCCTCCGACCCACCCGAGCTGCACATCAAGCTTTGGGATTTGGAATTTTCAAACCCGATTGGACTTGCCGCAGGGATGGACAAAGACGCGGTCGCGGCCGGCGCATGGCAGGGACTGGGCTTCGGATTCGCCGAACTCGGCACGGTGACTCCCCGTCCGCAGCCGGGAAATCCGCGTCCGCGCGTGTTCCGGCTTCCCGGTGATCGCGCGCTAATCAACCGGCTCGGCTTTCCGAGCGACGGGATGAATGCGGTCGTGCGCAGAATCGAGCGGATGCGCAATCGCGGAGCCGCGCTCAAGCTTGCGATCAACCTCGGCCCAAACAAGGACACGGAGGTCGAACGCGTCGTGGAGGATTACGCGGCGCTGGTCCGGCGGATGAGCGCGCTGGCGGATTTTATCGTCGTCAACGTCAGCTCTCCGAACACGCCGGGCTTGCGCACCTGGCAATCGCCCGAGCGGATGCGCGAAATTTTTGCCGCGATTGCCACCGCGATGCCGGTCACGGCGCGACGGCCGCCGATTCTGCTCAAGGTCGCGCCCGACCTCGAGTCCGCCGACCTGCGACAGATCTGCGACACCGCGCTCGAACTCGCACTCGACGGAATCGTCGCGACCAACACCACGCTCGCGCGCGGCGCCCTTGGAATCACGTCCGAGCAGGCCGGCGGACTAAGCGGCACGCCGCTACGCGGGCGCGCGCGCGAATTCATTCGCGAGATTCATCGGCACAGCGGCGGACGCCTCAAGATCATCGGCGTCGGCGGCGTCTCGAGCGCCGACGACGCGTGGGAACATATCCGCGCCGGCGCGAGCCTGGTCGAACTCTACACCGCGCTTATCTACCAGGGCCCCGGCGTCGTCGCGGAAATCAAACGCGGCCTGATGGCCTTGCTCCGGCGCGAGGGATTTCGCTCTATTAGCGATGCGGTCGGCACCGGCGCCTGAGCGCGGCGCGCCTGCCGCGAAGGAACCACGTGATGGCATCATCAGCGGCGCAACCGAAACCAATCGTCGATGCAAAATGGGCGCGAGCGCATCGCGGCGACAAGAGTGTCGTGTTCATCGACACCCGCGCCGCCGACGACTACTGGACCGGACATTTGCGCGGCGCACGTCATTTTGATCCATTTCCGTTTCACTACTCCGACAGCTCGGACCGCGGCGTCCGGGAATTTCTGGCGCAACTCGAATGGATATTTTCCGCGCTCGGTATCACCGGCAAAGAGACCGTTGTGTGCTACGAGAACGATTCCGGGATGCGCGCGGCGCGCGTACTGTGGCTGCTCGAATGGATAGGACATCGGCGCGTGAAGATGCTCGACGGCGGTCTGCGCGCGCTCGCGAATGAAAAGCTCTCCACGGCGCCGACAGCGATAAAGCCGACGCACTTCAAAGGCACCGCACGCGAAGAGGTCTCCGCGTCGAGCGCGGATGTCGTCGCGCGGCTCGGACGCCCCGAGGTGCGCATCTTCGACGTTCGCAGCGACGCCGAGTATTTCGGTGAACGCGTCCGCGCACGCCACGGCGGCGCGATTCCCGGCTCGGCGCATCGCGACTGGACGGAGGCCAACACCGCCGACGGAAAATTCAAAGCGCCGGCCGCGCTGCGCGCGGAGTACGAAGCGCTCGGCCTGCGCCCCGGCGACGAGATCATTCCGTATTGTCAGGGCGGCTACCGCGCCGCGCATGCACTCGTTGCGCTGCGGCTGGCTGGTTATACGAACGTGCGCAATTACTGGGGCTCGTGGGCGGAATGGGGTAATCGCGACGATCTGCCGATCGAGCATCCGGTGCGCAAAGGCAACGGTTAACGAGGGCCACTCGCGATGGCGACGTCGCGGATTTTGCTGATTACCGGATTCGCGCCGTTTCGCGGCGAGCGCATCAATCCCTCATGGGAGATCGCGCGGAGCCTCGACGGCGACGAGATCGGGGCGCTCAAAGTCAAGTCCGTGAAGATTCCCGTCGGATGCGCCGCCGCGGTTCGGCGGCTCAATGCCGCCATCGTGCGCTATCGTCCGCGCGCGATCCTGGGCCTGGGGCAGGCGGGCGGCCGACCCGCAATTTCGATTGAAAAAGTCGCGATCAATCTGGCCGACGAAAACGCCGGCCAGGGCGACAGCCTCGGTCCGAGCGCCCGGGCCGTGGTCGCGGGCGCGCCCGAGGCCTACTTCGCGCGGCTTCCGATTCCCGCCGTGATGCGCGAGATGCGCCGGCGCGAAATACCCGCGCAGGTATCGCTCAGCGCCGGCGCATACGCCTGCAACGCCCTGATGTACGCGAGCCTGCATCTGACGCGCCGCCGCCAGAACCTGCCGGCAGGATTCATTCATCTGCCCTACGACTCGCGCCAGAGTGTGCGTCATCCGAACGCGCCGAGCATGGCGATCGACGTGATGGAAACGGCGATCCGCGCGGTCGCCGCGATTATCGCGCGCGCCGCGGCCTCGTGAGAGTCGTCTATCCGCGGATCGCGGACGCGAATGCTTCCAGCTCGGATGGGATATTCGGTCCAGCCGGCTGGTAGGCGATCTCGGTTGCGCCTGCCGCTTCGAGCGCTGCGGCGCGCTCACGCCATCCGGCAGGTGTCAGCGCGATTCCCTGCTTGGCCAGCATCGCGCCGGTGACGAATGGACGGTCGCGCTCGTTGATCGCGATCAGATGCTGATCGTGCAGCGCCAGATGACGCAGATGGCTGGGCACGTCCTCATAGGCCGCCGCCCATTCCTGCCCGCGCTCCACTATCGGGAGCATCTTGTTCTCCAGCGCGAAATGAAACAGCACCGACGCCGCGTGCCCCGCCGAGGCAAGCACTCGCGCCGATCCTGGATCCTCGCCCTCGCGGAGCACCGTGCCGAAGGTCAGCGTGATACTCCACTTGAAGCCTGGTATCGGCGCCGGCGCGCCAAAGACGCCGTCGCCTAGTTCGCGCGCCACCGCGATTCCTTTTGGACCGGCAGCGCCGATAATTATCGGCACCTCGATCGGACGCGAGGCGCCGTAGCCCTGCGGATGAAGCATCCGGATCGCCGCGCCCTCCCACTGCGCTTCGTCGCCACGCAGTAGCGCTCGCAGCACCTGCACGTACTCGCGCACGGCGGACCACTTCATCGGCCTCTTGCCCATCGTCAGCCGTCCGGTAAAGCCCGAACCGATCGCCACCGCGACGCGGCGTGCTCCCGCGATCGAGGCGAGCGTGGCAATCGCCGCCGCGTTGACCATCGGATGCCGCAGGCTCGGGACCAGCACGCCGGGGCCAAGACCAATCCGGCTGGTGCGCTCGGCGGCGCGGCAGAGTTGCACCCAGACATCGGGATAGAGTGCAGGCGAATCGTAGAACCAGGCGCGCGTGTAGCCCAACTCTTCGGCGATTCGCGCGTGCTCATGACTTTCAGAAGAAGTTGCGAACGCGCATGAGAGTTCAAGTGCCATAGGTTCTTCCTCGGATTGAATTTACTTGATCGCGACCGCGTTGGGCGGCGTCGCGATCCCGCCTTCGAGGTTCATCGGCACCGACACCAACATGAACTCGTAGCGATTGTCCGCGGCGCAGTCGGCCGCTAGATCGTCGAGCACGAATTGCTCGCCGAGAGGCAGCCCCAGCATCGAGAGCGCGCGATAGTGCAGCGCCCCTTCATCTTTGAAATCCCACGGCCACTGCTCGACCGCGGGACAATCGGTGCCGATCGCGGCAACGCGGCTATCCCACAGCCATCCGACCATCTCGCTGGTTGCTTCGATCCCGCAGGACTTGAGCGCTTCGAGCGGCGCCATCGCCTTCTTCTGATCGGCCGATGCGCCGACGTACGCGCCAAGCCATCCAGTCCGCACCAGCAGAATCGATCCCGGCTTGAGCGTGGACTTCTGCGCGGCCAACGCGTCCTGCAAGTCCTTGAGCTTGTACGTCGCCGAGGTCAGCGGATCGAGCGGGCGGCCTTTGTCCTGGGTGAATTTGCGCACGTCGATCAGCACGCCGCGGCCGACGACGCGATTTGCCCATTTGTGAATGCTCAGTTTGCCGTCCGGCCCGTCCTTTACCTGATCGTCGGCGACGCCGTTGTAGTACACGCGATGCCGCACATGGCCGACGTGCGCAAGGCCGTCCCACTGGCTGCCTTCCTGCGTGTTGTAGTTGTCGAGCGAATCGTCGTGGCCGAGCAGTCCATATTGCTCGAAGCTCAGGATCGTGTGCTTGGCGGGCATCCGATTGAACAGCGGAGGCTTGGCGTAATTGATCGGGGTATCGAGCCGGAACACGCGCCCCTTTTGCACCAGTCGCGCCGCTTCGACGACGCCCTCCGGCGTCAGAAAGTTGAGGCATCCGAATTCATCGTTGTCGCCAAACACGCCCCAAGAGGATTCGGCGGGCGCGCCTTTCTTTACCGGCAAATCTTTGAAGCGCGGAATTTTGTTGAAATCAATTGATGCCATCGTCACTCTCCTAAATTTAAGTCGCAGGTTTCCATTGGTAGAGCACGTCGGGTGTGCGCTCTTCGGTGCGCTCGCCGTCGGTAAACTCGATCGCCTTGAATCCGCGCGCCTCGTAAAAACGCCGCGCCGGCGCGTTCGCTTGGAACGTCCACAGACGCAGCCCCGACGGCCGCTCGCGCATCGCGAGCGCCAGCAGTCCGTCGCCGACCCCGCGTCGCTGCGACCCGGGCGCGACATATAGCTGCTCGAGCATCTCGCCTTCGAACGCCATCATTCCGATTATTCTACCGATTATTTTCCCCGGCGCCGGATCTGCTTCTTCAGCCACCCAGACTTCGAGTTTAGGAACGAGGTACGACGCAATCCATCCGCGGATCTCGTCGTCGCTATGCACGGTGGGGAAATAGCGCGCGGCTGCGCGCCGCGATTGTATATAGACCTCGGCAATCGCGGCCGCGTCGGCGGCGCGAGCGCGGCGGAGAACGAAGCGCGCGGACGGCATAGCATCGTTTCGCCCCGCGCATGCTCCGATGTCAAGCGCTCAAGATTCTCATTGCGCGACTATCCTTGCGCGCAGGCGTCTTGCCTGATGATAATGCAGCCTCGCGACTTCAAGGAGGGACCGTGTCAAATTTGCGTTACCTGGCGAGACCGCTCGCATTCCTGGCCCCACTTCTTTTGCTCACCCTGCTTCTCGGAGTCACCTCGTGCGGCAATTCGGTTTTCTCGACCTCTGGCTCTTCCACGGCATCGCCAACCTCGACCTCGACCGCGACCGGCGGTGGCTTCGCCTTCATCACTAACTACAGCAGCGGCTATATCACCGAGTTCAAGCGCAATATCTCGACCGGAGTGCTGACCTACAACACCCGCGTCGCGGCAGGCGCCGCGAGCGGTCCCAAGGGAATCGCGATTACCTCGAACAACGCCTTCCTGTACGCGACCAACGTCAAAGACGGCAATATCTACCAGTACACCGTCGGCGCCGACGGCACCCTGACCCCGATGACGCCGCCGTCGGTCTCTAACGGCGTGAACAGTTCTCCCGAGCAGGCGGTCACCCTGTCGATCAGTTCGGTCCCGACGTGGCTCTTCGTATCGAACTTCGGCGAAGGCTCGATCAGCGCATATCCGATAACTTCGGCCGGTCCGCTCGGGAAGGCGGTAACCACGAGCGGTGCCGGGATGAGCGGTCCGTTCGGACTGGCGGTCAACGCCGCGGGAACTATTCTCTACGCGTCGGACAACGCGAGGGGCACCATCTATGCCTTCTCAATCAATACGACCACCGGCGCGCTGAGCAATATTTTGGGCTCTCCTATAGCGAGCCAGGGCTCGACTTTCGGCTCACCGGGGTTAATCGCGCTGGGGCCGGTTATCAGCAGTGGCACGATTCCGGGCTCCTACCTGCTGGTGGGAGACACCAACGCGTCCAACGAGATAGTTTCGCTATTCTTTATCACGAGCAGCAGCACCGGCGTTCCGGGATTCGTTACCCAGGCGATTCCCTCGAGCTCGGCGGCGATCGGCGTCGCATGGGCTACATCGACGGTCGCGGGCACAGAGATCGCGCTCTCGGCGAATCAGAGCACTGGCGCGACCGCGTCGGGTTCGATCACCTCGTACATCTTGAGCGGCAACGCACTATCCAATTCGAACAATGTGCTGTCGATCAACGGCCCCACCGATATTGTCGTCGATCCGCAGAACGTGTTCGCCTACTCGACCAACCAGGGCGATGGAACCTTGTCGCAGTACCAACTCAACGCGACGTGCAGCGGAAGTACGCAGACCATCTGCCTCACACCTAATACAAAATCATCAGACCCGAAGATATCGAATCCCGGACCGTTCGGAATCGTGCTGACGAACTGATCGAATCTTACTCACTGGTCGCCATGTCTGATTCCTCGCCCCGAAAGCTAGAGGGATTACTTACATCCGTAGGCAGGCTTCGGCGGCGAGGTCGAATAGCTGCGCGCGCACCGCGTGCCGCATCCATCCGCGATCGTTCCATCGGCCGCCCAGATCGTCGGCGCCATAAAGAATCTGCCCCAGCATCACGCGCCGGAATTTAGCCGCCGCGAAAAACGCCGCCGCTTCCATCTCGACCGTAAGGCAACCCTCGCGCTTGCGCGCGAGCATCCGCGCCCGCGTCTCGCGGAAAAGTCCGTCGGTGGTCCAGGTCTTCGCGGCGATATACTCGACGCCGCGAGCGCGCAGCGTCACCTCGATCGCGCGAAGCGCCCGCGGATGCGGTCCGACCTCGCGGGTCGGCGGCAGGTAGTGGTAAGAGGTTCCCTCGTCGCGAATCGCAGCGGTCGGCACGATGATATGTCCGACAGCGATCGATGAATCGAGCACGCCCGCGCCTCCGCACGCGATAAACTTGCGGCATCCGAGCGCGATCAGCCGCTCGAGCATCGCAGTCGCCATCGCAGCGCCGACCCGCGGATGCGCGACGATCAGACGCTTGCCGTGGAACTCGATCTCGTGAATCGGATGCCGCCCACCTTCCCCTTCGGCGAAGCTGACCTCGCGACCGCTCTCGCGCGTATGGCGGTCCAGCACCTCGGGGAAAAAACACAGCACGCAATGCGCGGGCACGTCGATCGCTTTGACAATCCGCCGCGGCTCGAGTATCGCGGTCCGTGCCGGATCGTATTCGAGGATCGGAAAGCGCCGCCGCGCCAGCGGCTTCGTCACCGCCCGCGTCCGCGATGGTTTCACATGTCGAGCCATTCCAATCGAGTAAGCCGAAGCCGCCTAGACGAATCAACTGCGTCGCCGAAGCGGCATCGCCGGTTGTCCGCCAGACTGGACACTTCCGAGCACGCCAAAAAAAAGACCGACCTAACCCCTACCCCTTCCCGCACTGGAAGGGGGGAAGACCAGACCCACGGTAAGAGTGGAACGCAGATTGTTGCTGGTGGCGGGAAGCCTCCAGACTCACCAACGCTCGCGGCATAGGTTCCCCTTCCCGTGCGGGAAGGGGTAGGGGTTTGGTCGAGTCTGAGTGCTGCGCTGCGCTCGATGCGTATGCTATCCGCACGAGAACGTTAGCCGCGCGCTGCTGCCACTCCCGCCATCACGCGCTCCGCTACTCCCGTGCGCTCCTGGCCGCGGCGGCGCAGGTCGGCGAACGCATCGTCCACGAACGCGCGCATCAGCGCGACGTCGGGCATCAGCCTCGGCTCCGACATCATTCCGAAATACAGACTCTGATTGTAACTCAGTATCGCGACCCCGTAGCCCAGCGTCATTCCCAGCGGCACCAGCGGAATCATGTCGAGGCATCGATGCCCCAGCAGATAAAGCGGCACCTGCACGCCCGGAACGTTGGTCGCGATGAAATTGATCATCGAGGCCGGCAGCGCGAATCCGCCCGGCGTCGGCTTCCATCCGCTGACTTTCGCCAGCGCCGCCGCCGCATCCATCGCGCCCGTCGCCATCCGCGAGCCGATCGCCACCAGCGTTGGCGGAACTCCCTCGGCCAGCCGCATGAACGATTCGAGCGACTGCGCGCTGCCCGACTCTTTGATCCGCTCGGTCTCGGCCGCGATCAGATGCAGCCGCTCGACCACGTCCATCGGAGCGGCAGGCGCGGTCGGAAACATCATCGAGACGCGGTTCCCCAGAGCGCCGCGTTCCTCGCGATGGCGCACGTTGACGGGGCATCCGATGCACAACTCCTCGCCCTGTCCCTTGTATCCGTGATGATCGAGATAGCGCGCCGCGCCCTCAGTCAGAATCGTCAGGACGACGTCGTTGACCGAGCCGCCGAAGGCTTGCCGAATCGCGCGGAAGTCGGCAAACGACTGGCGCGTCCACGCGATCTCGCGGCTCTGCGTTGCGACTCCCGCGTTCCACGGCGTCTGCGCGATTCGCCGCGTCGCCAGCTCGGTCATCGTGCGCGCCGCCGCCGCGAGCGCCTGCGCGTTTTTCGCGGCGACGCCCGGTTCGCTCATCATCTCGCGCGCGGTCGCCTGCGCACTCTCGACGGTCGCGAGGAACTGCGCGCGCGCGCCTTCGATAAATCGCGCCGTACCCGACGACGGCGGATTCGGCACCCACGGCGTCTCCGGCGGCACCACCGGCTCCGGATCGGGCCGGAAATCGTACATCACCTTCAACAGCTCGACGCCCGAGACTCCATCGACCAGGCAATGATGCACCCGCCACACGACCGCGGTGCGTCCGCCTTCGACGCCTTGGTAAACCTGCATGTCCCACAGCGGACGCTCGCGATTAAGCGGCGTTTCGTAGCCGCGCATGATGATGCTGAGCGCATCGGCCTCGCTGACGCCGGGCGGCAACTCGTGGTTGAAGACGTGATTGCCGACGCTGAACTCCGGATCGTCTTCCATCATCGCGTGTGCGAGATTGAACGGGACCGGCGCAAGCCGCTGCCGATAGCGCGGAATCAGATGAATCCGGCTTTCGACGTGGCGCAGGATATCTTCGAAATCGATCCGCCCCTCGAGCATCCCGATCGATCCGATATGCAGCGGACCGTTTTGGGACTCGGCGTAAATGAAGGTCGCGTCCTGCGTGGACAGGCGGTAGCTCTGGGTACCGCCGCCGAGGATCTCGGAAGCCATCGCCATACCTCCAGATGCCGCGCGGAAACCGCGCGCGGCAGGTTCGGCTCAACCTTGGCAGGCCGCCGCGGCGATCCGCAAGCCGAATCACGCGCCGCTGCGCTTGCCGGTTGCGCTGTGATGCTGCGATGCTGCAAAGATGATTCACTGATCGCGCGGCATGGCCGCGGGCGGTGTCGCGCGGAGGGTTACGATGGCGCAAAAGGCGAAGGGCGAAAGCAAATTTCCGATGCATCTGAAATTGCGCGACGGCCGCGAGGCCGCCATCCGCATCATGCAGCCCTCGGACAAGGATGCCATCCTCAAGTTCGCCGCCAAGCTCCCCGGGGACGACCTGCTGTTCCTGCGCACCGACATCACCGATAAGGCAGTCATCGGCGAATGGATTGACAATCTCAAAAAGGGCAACACCATCACGATCCTGGCCGAAGTGGACGGCGATCTGGCCGCTTACGCGAGCGTCCATGTCGAGCCGGCGCGGTGGACCCGCAGAATCGGCGAGCTGCGCGTCAACGCATCGTCAAAATATCGCGGGCTGGGGCTCGGCCGCCGCCTCACCGCCGAAATTTTCGAGCTCGCGCGGGGCCTCGGCCTGAAAAAGCTGACCGCGCAGATGACGCCCGATCAAACCGCTGCGCGGACTGCGTTCGAACATCTGGGCTTTCAGGTCGAAGCGGTATTGACCGACTGGGTCGAGGACCGCAAAGGCCATCCCCGCGATCTTCTAATAATGACCCACGACGTAACCGGCTTCTCCGACCGTATCGTCGCGTAGCCGCGTCTGTTCCTCGCCAGTGCGCCGCGGCGCGCTGCCATCAAGGGACTGCGTGGCGCGATTGCGTTGCACGCGCAGCTTTGAGTACAGATACTCGTCTCAAGGGCTACAGCGAAGATTCTTCGGGAGCGGTGAGTTCGCAAAGGAGGATTGGCGATGAGTGGGGAAGCGTCCCGGCAACCGAACAACGTAATTGCGGCGGTCACCTATCTGGGCTTCTTCGTGACCGGAATTATCTTTCTGTATCTGGAACCCTACAGCCAGGACGATTACGTGCGCTTCCACGCGCGCCAATCGATCGGGTTCTCGGTGCTATGGTTCGCGGTCGAGATCGTGTTCGGCGTATTTATCGCGGTGCTGCCGCATGCACTGGGCGCGCTTCTGGGAGGGATCCTGGACCTGGTAAACGTCGTGTTGGCGATTTTCTGGCTGTTCCTGATCTACAAGGCCTATAGCGGCGAGCGGTATCGAATTCCCGAGCTGGCCGATATCGTCGATAGCGTTTTCAACCAGACCGC
>DATKSB010000232.1:0-14939 GCA_035531855.1 Binataceae bacterium (SeqCode) | reverse complement strand
AAGTACTACGTCGATGCGGCCCGCGGTAGCTCGAAGTACGCCAAGGGCTATCGCTACGCGGCCGATATCTACTTCAACGAAAAGCGCTTCGACCAGGTCGAGCAGCTCCTGACCGACGTCGAGCGTGCCGGCGGCGCGGACGCGCAGTGGGCCGCCTACATGAAGTACAAGCTTCCGCGCGGCCAGTGGGAATCGAGCGGGATGAAGAACACCCAGCTCGAAGACCAGTGGGTCAAAGCCGCGACGGATTATGTCTCGAAATATTCCAATGGCGAGTATGCGCCCGAGATGCGCTTCCGCCTGGCCGAGCGTTTGCAGCGCCAGGGCAACTTCCTGGACGCATCGAAGATGTACCAGCAGGTTACAGGCAGCAACGAGTATAGCTTTACCGCGAAGTACAACTCGGCCGAGTGCGATTATCAGGCGCTGGCCGCCGCGGGCAACAAGAACGACAAGAACGCGCCGCCGGTCAACATGGATCAGCTACGCGCGCAGACGGTCAAGGATCTGCAGGACACGATCCGGATGGAGCCCGAGGCCGAGCGCAGCGCAGGCAGCGCCGCGCAAAAGAAGTTCATTCACGAAACCAAAGGCCGCGCGATCTACATGCTGGCCGGTCTCATCCAGGGCCAGAAGAACGCCGAACCCAAGGAGATCGCCGATCTGCTGATGAACTACGAACAGCAGTATCCCGCGATGAGCGACAAGTTCAGCGACGTGCAGGAATGGCGCATCACGGCGCTCGACCAGCTTGGCCGCTACGACGACGTGCAGAAAGATGTGCAGGCCGTGGTGGCACGATACAAGACGATGAAGAACCCCAACACCGACTTCGTCAAAGAGTTGGGATTGGACTTCTGGCACGCCGCGCAGGAGGCTCAGGCCAAGGGCGACCAGAAGGCGTATATTGCCAACGCCAGGTTGACGCAGACCGCCTACGATTTCTTCGAGGATCAAGTTCTGACAGGCAAGACCCCGGCCAAGAATCTGACCGGTACGCTTTCGATCCTGGGGCAGGCGTATATCGCGCAGAACAACGTCGATAAGGCCAAGACCATTTTCGATCAAGTAGTGAAGGCCGACGCCGCGTCGCCCGACGCGAACGCCGGTCTGGCGCGTATCGCACAGGCGAAGGGTGATCTCAAAGACGCGGTCACCTTGTGGACCAACGTCGAAAGCACGGCGGCGGAGTCTGACCCGCTGTGGTACGAGGCCAAGTATCAGATCGCGGTGATCTATTCGGCGCAGGGCAATATCGCCGGCGCGTGCAACAAGCTCGCATCGACGCGCTCGGAGCATCCGACCCTCGGCTCGAACGAGATGCTGTCGCGATGGGACAAGCTGCAGAAAAAGATTTGCCTGCAGAAGTAACGAACGCGATGCTGAAGCGGATTCATCATGTGGGAGTGGTCGTGCCGAACCTGGAGGCGGGACTCAAGTTCTGGCGCGACACTCTGGGACTGCGCTTGACCAAGAGCGCGACGATCGAAGAGCAGGGCGTGCGCGCCGCCCTGCTCAAGATCGGCGAGAGCGAGATTGAGTTGCTCGAGCCGATAAATCCCGACGGCGGCGTCGCGAAGTTCCTCGCCCGCCGCGGCGGCGGACTGCATCATGTGTGCTTCGAGACCGACGATGTCGAGCGCGAGCTCGACGTCGCCAAGGCGAAGGGCATTCAACTGATCGATCAGAAGCCGCGCGCCGGGCTGGCCGGGATGATCTGCTTTTTGCATCCCAAAGCGACGCGCGGCGTGCTGGTCGAGTATGCGCAGCCGGTCGAATCCGCGAAGCTAATCTGAGGAATAACTATCGTGCCGATCTTCGAATATCGCTGCACCAATTGCGACCGCTCGTTCGAGAGCTTTGCGCGGCCGGGCCGCGGCCGCGACGGCGCGCAGTGTCCGCGATGCGGCGGCGCACACCTGGCGCGCGAGATGTCCACCTTTGCGGCGCGCGGTTCGAGCGCCGGCGCTAATGCGGCCGGTACGCAGGCGATAGCGTCGAGCAACGCCGGACGCTTCACGGGCGGTGGTGGATGCTGCGGCGGCGGATGCGCGTGCCACTAGGCGGCGCGTGATCCTGCATATCGCCAGACGCGCCGAGTGGAATAGCGCGCGTGCGCGCGGCTCGTACCGGCCATCCTCGTTCGAGCACGATGGCTTCATTCATTGCTCGACTCTCGCCCAAGCGGCCATGACGGCTAACCGATTTTTCCACGGACAACGCGATCTGGTTCTGCTTCATATCGATGAGCGCAAGCTCACCGCGCCGCCGCGTTATGAACCCGCCGCACCGCCTGCAGGTTCGACGGTAGCGGCGCCGCGCGAGGGCCTGTTCCCGCATCTGTACGGAGAGCTTAACCTCGACGCAGTGACAGAGGTGCTCGAGTTCCCATGCGCCGCCGACGGATCATTTGAACTTCCCGCGGGGCTTCAGCGCGCCTGATTTCGCAGGGGCGGCTCGCGCGCGGCCCGCTCCGGAACCGCGCCGATCGAAATGATCGGTGGTACACGGTTCTACTGCTCTTAGGAATCCTTGCTCGCGGCGAATTCCGCTTTGGCCGCGGCGAGCAGAGCGGGCTCGGCGAGAAGATCGTACGCCGTCATCGCGAGCGCTTTCGCCACGCGGATCATCGCGTCGTAGCCGCGCGGAGAATCGGCGTGGCGGACGAAGGCGTCCTCGTGACAGGTGCCTTCGCCGGGACTCGAGATCGCGAAGACCGGATGAATCGCGACGATGCGATGGCTGATATCGCCCATGTCGGTGCTGCCGGTCGGCAATCCGAGGGGAGGATCGGGCGACGGCGTTCCAAGCGCCTGCGAATGCTCGGCGTAGCGATGCGCGAGCGCCAGATTGGTCACCATGTTCTTGTAGCCGGCGAAATTTGTCTCCTCGACCTGCGCTCCCACCGCCATCGCGGCGCCGCGCGCGCATTGGATCACTCGCTGCGCCATTTCTTCTGCGTACTTGCTGGTGAACGCGCGCGTCGCAAACTGGCATTCGGTCAACTCGGGAATAATGTTCAACGCCTGTCCGCCGTTGGTGATGATTCCGTGGATGCGCGAGCCGTCGCGGAAATGCAGCCGCGCCATATCCACCGCGTGAAACGTCAGCAGCATCGCGGCCAGCGCGCTCGAGCCGTCCCACGGCGCGATTGCCGCGTGCGAGGCCTTGCCGCGAAACTTGAGCCGGACGCCGTGAGTCGCCAGCGCCGGCATCGTGGACCATTCGCAGTCCATCGGGTGCGCCATCATCGCGGCGTCGACGCCCTTGAGCGCGCCGCGGTTCATCAGGATAACTTTTCCGCCGCCGCCTTCCTCTGCCGGCGTGCCCATGAAAACGATCTTGCCTTTCAATTGTGGGGCGACCGAATGCAATCCCGCGACGGCGGCGAGCGCGGCGCCCGCGATCAGGTTATGCCCGCATGAGTGGCCGTTGGGCAGCGCGTCGTACTCGGCGAAGATCGCGACGGTTGGGCCGCGTTCGCCAAACTCGGCACGAAACGCGGTCTTGAGTCCGGCGACGCCACGCTCGACCTGCAGTCCCAGCGCCTCCGCCGCGGCGCTGAGTTGCTCGGCGGCGAAAACTTCTTCAAACCTTGGCTCGGGACGATCATGAATCGAGCGGCTGGTCGCGACCGCAACTTCGCGGTACGCGTCGATTGCGCGGCAAATCTCTTGATGCGGATCCATCTAAGTCCTCTGGCCGTTTGAGTAGCATCGGCGATAGCTCGCCGTCCAATCGCTAGGCTCCGCCGTTGGTTTGGTGGGGAGGCACGACCACGGCGACGGCGCAGCGCGCTTTGCGGATAATCTCGCTGACCTTGCGGCCGAAGAACAGGCGCTCGTCCGAGGAGCGAAACAGCACGCCCATCACCAGCAGCCCGACGTCGTCTTTGGCGACGGTGGACAGGATCACGTTTTCGATTTTGCGGCCGGAACCAATCCGGGCTTCGACGTTTACGCCGAGTTCCCGGCCGAGCCTCGAAATCTCCTCGACGAATTCGCGCCCCTCGTCGGCGCCGGGAGTTCTGGCGGAGCCAAAAATAGGCAGTGGGATCATCGAGGCCTCGCGCACGTAGAGCGCCGTCACTTGTGAGCCGAATACGCGCGCGTAGTGCATCGCGATGGTCGCGCCCAGGCGTGCGAACGCCGCTCCGGTTGTGGGAGTCAGCACGCGCATGAAGGGCACGGCGGTGTTGCCTCCGCGCACGATTACCACCGGCGCGCGCGCGGTGCTGACGAGGCTGCGCAGAACGTCGCCACCCAGATTGTCGTAGCCGCCCAGATGCGACGCTCCGGCGAAGATCGCGTCGTACCCACGCGCGGCTTCGCCGGTGATCGCTTCCGCGATCGAATCTGCGCTGGCGACGCGCTGGTGGACGTTTTTTGCGCCCGCCTGTTCCGCTATCGCCCTTAAGCGCGCGAATTGTGCGTCGAACTCCGCGGACTTTGCCGGCATCGCGGGGGTCGTTGCGCGGAACACGGTGATGCTCGCGTCTTTATCGTTAGCCAGCGCGGCGGCAAGATGCGCGGCCAGGTCCGCGTGTGGACCGCCGCCGCTCAGCACCAGGAGCTTGGTGCCCTCGTGCGAGAACGGCAGCCGCGCGAGCAGTTTCTCCCGCTCGAGGCGATCGGCTTCGCTGGGCTTCTGGGTGGTTTCGCCGATCGCCCAACTGAGCAGCGGCGGCGTCATCAGCGACGTGACCATCGCGAACAGCAGCAGCACGGTGTACATCGAAGGGGTCAGCACGCCGAGGGTGAGTCCGACCAGCGCGACGATAATTCCCATTCCGCCGCGCGCGTTCATTCCGATCGCGACGGCCAGCGCTTCGCGCCATTTGAGGCCGCCGAGCTTGCCGCCGGCGCCGCAGCCGAGAATCTTGGTGGCGCATCCGACGGCCAGGATCAGGATCGCGACGCCGGGAGTGCGCAGCGCCGAGAGGTCCGCGCGCAGGCCCGAGTAGGCGAAGAAAATCGGTGCCAGGAATCCGGTCGCGATTCCTTCGATCTCGCTCACATCGGCGGGTTTTACTCGCGCCGATTGCGTCATCATCAGGCCCGCGATAAACGCGCCGAACACCGCGTGCAGACCGATCGCCTGCGCGATCACCGCGCAGCCCATCGCGATCGCCAGCATAGCGCTCAGCTTCGCGTGCTCGACGTAGGTGCGATCATCGACCCAGCGCAGAAAGCGCCGCGCGAGCGGAGTGCCGATGAAATAGCAAAAGCCCAGAAAGGCGGCGGTCTCTCCGGCCAGCTTCGAGACCGACATCAGGTCGATCACTCCGCGTTCGGCGAGTCCGGCGACGATCGACAGCAAGAGCCATCCGATCGAATCGTCAAGAATTCCCGCGGCGAGGATCAGCATCCCGAGGTCGCGGCGCATCAGGCCGAGATCGAGCAGGATTTTCGCGATCACGGGAACCGCGGAAATCGAAATCGCGACTCCGAGGAACAGTGCGAAGATAATTCGATGCTCGGGCGCAACCAGGTTCTGCGCTGGAATCAGCAGGCCCAGCACCACTCCGCTCGCGAGCGGAATCGTAACCCCGAAGCCGGAGACCAGCGCGACCGCGCGTCCTTTTCCGCGCAGGAGGCCAAGGTCGGTCTCCAGTCCGATGAACAGCAGAAGAGTCACCGCGCCCACCCACGCGATCCCCTCGAGCAGATGCATCGCGACCAGGCTTTGCGGAAAGATGAGCGCGTACAATCCCGGCGCGAGCTGTCCCAAAAGCGACGGGCCGAGCATGATACCGGCTAGCAATTCGCCAATCACCGCGGCCTGTCCGATGCGCTTCATCAGGTCGGCAAGGATACGGCTGACCGCAAGCAGAAGGCCGATCTGGAACAGGAATCGAATGATTTCGACTTCGGTTAGCTGCTGCATCGCGGAGTGCCGGCGCGGATGGAGACTCGACGCCGCGCTAGCGCAGCTTCCGCGCAGCCGCGAGCGTAACATGCGTTCGCGACGGGACGCGAGAGAAAATCTTGCGGATGCGAAAAAATGCGATTGGGCGCCGTCGCGCGGGAATCAGGATACTTCAGAAGCCCGCGGCGGAGAGCCGATGTTCGGCGAGCAGGCGCAGATGATCTTCGAGCAGCGCCAGCAGGGTAGCTTTTTTGATCGGCTTGGTCAGATGGCCGTCGCAGCCCGCGGCGCGGGTCTTCTCGGCGTCATCGCGAAAAGCAAACGCGGTGAGCGTATAGATCGGGGTGCGCGGCGTGCCGGTCTCGCGCTCGAAGTCGCGAATCGCGCGCGCCGCCGCGTGGCCATCCATCACCGGCATTTGCACGTCCATCAGGACCAGGTCGTACTTGCCGGTGCGATATTTTTCGACCGCCGCGGCGCCATCTTCGGCGGTGTCGATCACGTGGCGAGTCTTTGCCAGATAGGCGCGAATCAGCGCGCGATTATCTTCGGCGTCTTCGGCCAGAAGAATCCTGAGTGAGCGCCACTGGGTCGATCCGGCAGCCGAACGCGCGGACGGCGGCGCTTCCGGCTCGGCCACGGAGGAGCCGGCGGCGACGGGCAGGGCGGAGACGATCGGGACCACGAAATGAAACGTGCTGCCGCGTCCGAGTTCGCTCTCGACCTCGATTTCTCCGCCCATCAGGTGAACCAGGCGGTTCGCAATCGCGAGGCCAAGGCCGGTGCCGCCGTATTTGCGCGTGGTCGAGGAATCGACTTGCGTGAACTCTTCGAAAATCTGCTGAATCCGGTCCGACGGGATTCCGATTCCGGTATCCGAGACCGCAAAACGAATGGCGCGCTCGGCATTGCCGGCCGCGACCGGGGTGACCCGCACCGCGACGGTCCCGCACTCGGTGAACTTGATCGCGTTGCCGACTATATTGAACAGGATCTGGCGCAGGCGCAGCGCGTCGCCGGTCGCGACGGCGGGCACTTCGGGATCGACCTCGCAGGTCAGCGCGAGGCCTTTTTCGCGGGAGCGAATCTCGAGCGCCTCGATCGTGTTGTCGATACTCTCGCGTAGATCGAACTCGGCGGATTCCAGGGTCAGGCGTCCGGCTTCGACTTTCGACAGATCGAGAATGTCGTCGATCAGCTTCAGCATCGAGTTGCCGGTGGTGCGGAAGATTCGGACGTACTCGCGCTGTTCCGGAGCCAGCCGCGATTCCCACAGCAAATCGGCCATCCCCAGCATCGCGTTCATCGGGGTGCGGATTTCGTGGCTCATTCCGGCAAGGAACTCGGACTTGGCGCGGGTTGCGGACTGCGCGGCAACGCTTGCGGCGACGATTTGCGCCTCCGCCTGCTTGAGCGCGGCGATATCGCGCATGATCACGAGCACGCAGTCATAGCCGCCGAGCTCGAGGATCGAAGCCGAGACGAGAGTCGGCGTAGTTTCGCCGTCGCGCTTGCGGAACCGCACTTCCACGTTGTGGGCTTTGCCGTGTTTGGCCAGGGCGACTCCGACCCTCGACAATTCATCGTTCGACGCGATCATTTCGAGTTCAAATGGGTCGTGGCCGAGCACTTCCTCGCGCGAGTATCCCGAGGCGCGCAGGAACGCGTCATTGACGTCGATGAATTTGAGATCGGCCAGGTTCTGAATCGAGATCGGGTCCAGGCTGTAGCGGAACACGCTTTCGAACTTGACCGCGTTTTCACGCAACGCGCGCTCGAAGCTGCGGCGCTCTATGCGCATCCGTTCAGCGAAAACCGTGGTCGCCTGCGCGACCGCAATCGCGCCAATCAGCACCGCCCAGAACGGCGAATCGATATCGCCGCGAGACGCCGCCAGCGCCGTAATCGCAAAAGTTATCGCGCAAACCGCGTTCATCGCGCCTTGCCACCATCCGTTCCACGGCAGCAGCGCGGCGCTTCCAACCGCGATGACGATCACGGCGAACAGTTGGTTGAGCGGCGAGTGAATGATCAGGCCCGAGTACGCACCGTTGATTGCGATGAAACTGCATCCACCCAGAGCGACCTGCCGCCAGTAGCGGACCATGCGCGGATGCAGCATCGCGGCCGCGCACAGCGCCATCACGGCGACGTTCGCCAGATGCCGTAGCACGAATGATTCTCTTAGTCCCTGCGGCAATCCCATGTCGCCGTGGATATAAACGAACTGGACCGCCAGAAAGATTAGTGCGCCGGCGATGACGCGCAGAGCGCCCTCCGGATTGTCGGGAGCGGCGGTTACGCGGGTGGTTTCATGAGCGCGCGCGTACTGTCGCGTGCGTGCAACTTCCAGGGCCGAGCTAGCCGAGAGAGGAAGGCCGCCACCCGCATTTGCAGCGCTTTCGTGTGCTGTAGGCATAGCGAGTCTGATCAGTCAGGTCAGTCTGATTCTCCCAGCAACAGCCGTGCCATCAGGAGCGGGAGCGCGCTTCAGTCCCGCTCGATGTAGGTCGGGAACAGGCGCGCACTTCCGGTTTCTTGGGAACCGATGGTTATAGCCAGAGGAAACTCGCGCCCGTCGCGATGCAGCATCACCAGGTCCAGTTTTCGATCGAGCAAGGCGCCGGGTCCTTTCGACGCCATGAAGTGCTTAAGTCCGGCCTCATGCACTGCGCGATGCCGCTCGGGGATTATCAACTCCGAGAGCTTGCGGCCGATCGCTTCGTCGCGCGACCACCCGAACTGCTGCTCCGCCGCGATACTCCAATCCACCACGAGACCCGCGCCGTCCATGACGAGCGCGGGCGCTGCGGGCTGGGGGACGGTGGGCTTGCCGGATTGTGAATTGTTGTTCATCTGTTTGGCGTAATGAGGATGCTCTGGGGAGATCATGCCGCGAAATCGTTTCGCGGGCAATCGGGCGATAGCCGACTGAAGCGACCGGCCGCGCAATACGTCTAACAGATCACAAGATACGCGCGGCTTGCGGCGCGAGGACCTGTTGTGTGACGCGGCGTGTCATAGGAAGATCATTCTGAAGACCACGAGAGCAATGAAGACAGTCACCACTCGCATCACAGGCAGGGCACCGCGCACCGGTCCGCTTCATATGGCGATGGTATTCGGACTGATGCTGGTGATGGCGTTTGCGTGGACGCCCCTTGCGTCGGCGCAGATGCTCGCGCAGGCGTCGCAGCAGATGGTGATTCCGCAGAACCAGGGCGGTGCCGCCGGATCGACGCTCGAACTGCCTACGACGCCGCAGCAGCCCGGCGCTTCGCTGAATATTCCCTCACAGGTGCAGCAGCCGCAACAAGGGCAGGAACTCGAGCTGCCGACCCGCGAGCTGCGCGACCAGCCGGGCTACGCGCAGGTCACGGTGACGGTGACCGACCCGCGCGGCAGCTATCTTACGGGACTTAAGAAAGACGACTTCAAGCTCCAGCTCGACGGCCATCTGCAACCGATCCAGTTTTTCCGCCAGGACACGAACACTCCGGTCTCGATCGGAATCGTGGTGGATACTTCGGGCAGCATGCAGCCGAAGATTCCGCAGGCGCGGATCGCGATTGCGCAATTCCTGCGCGACCTGAATGATCGCGACGACGTTTTTCTGTTCGCATTTTCGGACCGCCCATATCTTTTGCAGCCGTTCACGATGAACCATTCCCTTGTGATGGAGAAGCTTAGGCTGCTCAACGCCAACGGCGAGACTGCACTGTTCGATACGATCATGCGCGCGCTGCAGATGGTCGAGCACGGGCGCTACGACAAAAAGGCGCTGCTGGTCGTGACCGACGGGATGGATAATCAGAGCCGCGAGACGGTGGAAGGCGTCGTGGGCGAGGCGCGCAGGCTGGGCGTGCTGATTTACTCGATCGGAATTGGAGACCCGAACGCGACCGCCGGGCTGGGCAGTATCGCGATCGGCCCGCTCGTGTTCGGTGGTGGCGACGTCGAGCGTGTGGATGCGGCCACGCTGACCACGCTGTCGAAAGAGACCGGCGCGCGAACCTATATCATTCATCAGGTTGGCGATGGCGCGCAGTTGCGCGCGGCGTGCGAGCAAATCAGCCTAGAACTGCGCGAGCAATACACGATAGGGTTTGTTGCGCCGGATGCGTCGGCCGGCGGCTACCGCAGCGTTCACGTCGACGTTCCGACGCATGCCGACGCCGCGGTCCGTGTGCGCAAGGGCGTGGAAGTGGGCGGAGCGCGCGCCTACGCCTCCGGACCTGACGCCCCCTAAAAGGCATTGTTCAGCGCTGCGGCTCCTCGGCGGTGCGCACCAGTTGTCCGTCGCGCGCGACCTGTCCGAGGTTGATCGCGACCATCTCGTTTCCGCTCAGACCCTCGACCACTTCGCTCTTGATCCCGTCGTCGAGGCCGAGCTTCACTTTAACCAGATGCACATGGTTGTTCGCGATGACGGGCACGAAGATGCTGCCGCCGTTGAACACCAGCGAATCATCGGCGACCATCGGTGCTCCGGAATTTCCGTTGAGCGAAATATCGATATGCGCGTACATGCCGGGCAGCAGCGACTGGTCGGCGTTGGGCAGGTCCACCTCGACCAGCATCGTGCGCGAAGAGCTCAGCAACGCCTCGGGATGGCGCGTGACCGTGCCGGTGAAGGCGCGGTTCGGGAACTGGGTGACAGTGACGCGCGCGGCGTCGCCGTCACGCATGAAGACCGCGTCGTCCTGCGGCATGTTGATGTAAACGCGCACCGGCTTCAGCGTCGCCATCGTGACGATCGCCACCGCGCCCGCCTGCGCGGTCGCCATCGCGACCAGCGCGCCCGGGTCGAGGTTGCGCCCGGTGATCACTCCGTCGAACGGAGCCAGCACGCGCTCGTATCCTTGCTGGGCGCGCAGGGAATCCCACTGCGCCTTGTCCGCGAGCATCGTCGCGTGCGACTCGTCCGCCGTCTGCTGCGGCACGACCTGCGCCCGGACCAGGCGCTGGAAGCGATCGTCGGTAAGCTTCGCGATCCGATAGGTCGCCAGCGCGTTGGCGACCTGCTGATCGAGCTCGGGCGAGACGATCACCGCGAGTAGTTGGCCCTGCTTCACGCGCATCCCCTTGTCCACCAGCATCGACTTCACGTAGCCCGCGACCTTCGGATAGATCGCGCTTTCGAAGAAGCCGTGAACGTTGCCGGGATAGGTGATGGTGCGTTTCATCGGCGCGCGTTCGACCGGAGCCACCATCACCAGCGGTCCCAGATCCTCCTGATGCTGCAGCGTGTCGGTCTGCTGTCCGATTTGCAGGTCGCGGGCGAGCACCAGCCCTCCGAGCGCGATAAGCACGATCACGGCCGCGCCGATCCAACCGAGGTAGAGCAGGGTGCCGGCCTTCTTGGGCGGGTTGTACCTGGTATCAGCCATGATGATGCTCCATTTTCATTGTGAGGCGATCGCCGCTCAATCTTTTTCAGCCTGCTCGATCAATAGCCCGACCTGCGCGTCACGCTGGCGCTTGCTGAGACGTTCATGCGTGAACATCGAGTACACGATCGGCACCACCACCAGCGTCATGAAGGTCGCCGCGAGCAGCCCGCCGATAACCGCGCGGCCGAGCGGCGCGTTCTGTTCGCCGCCTTCGCCCATCGCGAGCGACATCGGCAGCATCCCGAGAATCATCGCTAATGCGGTCATGATTACGGGGCGCATCCGAACTTCGGCCGCCTCGATCGCCGCGCTGATTGCGTCGCGACCCTGTTCGCGCAAGTCGTTGGCAAAGGTGATGAGCAGGTTGCCGTTGGCGACGCCCACTCCGACGGCCATGATCGTGCCCATCATCGATTCGACGTTCAGCGTCGTATGCGTGAACATCAGCATCCACAGCACGCCGGCCAGCGCTCCCGGCACCGCCATCATGATGATCAACGGGTCGAGCCACGACTGGAAATTGGTCGCCATCAGCAGATAGACCAGCACGATCGCGAGCACCAGTCCCGACGCCATGCTGGAGAATGACTGATGCATTGCGGCGCTCTCGCCTGCGATGGCAATCCTGGTGCCGGGCGGGAGGTCCTTGAGCGCGTTGATCTTGCTCTGCACCGCGTCGGTCACGCTGCCGAGGTCTCGGTCTTCGACGCCGAGGTTCAAATCGACTACGCGCTGCACGGTGTAATGATTGATGCCCTGCGCCTGGAGTTCGTGGCTGACGCCGGACAGGTTGGAAAGAAACTGCGGATCGCCGGGCTGCGTGTTGGGGAGCGTGCCGGTGATGGGCGTGCGCCCTATAGCCTGAATCGAATCGACCTCGTGCTGAGGAGTCTGCACCGCAACGCTGTAGCTGACGCCGTTTTTGGTATCGAGCCACTGGTTTGGAGAAGTCACCACGCTCGAGCTGAGCGAGGTGAGGATGCTGCCGGTGACGTCGAGCTGCGAGATGCCGAGCTGCACCGCCTTGTCGCGATCGACCTTGACCCGCAGGGTCGGATAGTTGAGCACCTGCGCGATACGCACGTCGGCGGCGCCGGGGATCGTTTCGACCTCGGACTTCAACTCCTCGGCGATTTTGAAGTCGCTCGAGAGATCTTTTCCGACGATCTGCACATCGATCGGCGCCGACAGACCGAAGCTCAGCACCTGGCTGATGATGTCTGCGGCTTGCGGATAGATCGTCACGTCGGGGAAATCGCGATGGACCGCAGTGCGAATCGCCTTGATATAGCCGTCGGTCGGATGATGGTCTTCCGTAAGCTGGATCTGCAGGTCCGCGTCCTGCGGGCCGATCGAATCGGTTTGATAAAACAGCAGCGCCCAATATACGGGCAGCCCGATATGATCGGTCATCAGCGCGAGTTCGTTGTGCGGAATCACCGAGCGAATCGTGCGCTCGACTCCGTTCATGATTCGCGCGCTCTGCTCGATCCGGGTACCGACCGGAACCCGGACGTGCAGCCGGATCATCCCGGTATCGACCTGCGGAAAGAAATCTTCGCCGACCAGCGGCATCAGAAACATCGAGGCGACGATGATCACGCTGATGCATCCGAGCACCAGACCGCGATGCCGCATCACGCTGGTCAGGCCGCGCTCGTATCGCGAGCGCTGGCGCTCGAACCAGTGCTCGAAACCAAGCGTGATCGTGCCGAGCCATCCGCTGGCATGATGCTCCTCCGGCTCCTCGGCAAGCAGATGCAGCGCCATGCTCGTGACGAGAGTGCGTGAGAGCAGATACGACGCCAGCATCGCGTAAACCACCGCCAGCGCGAGCGGAGTGAACAGGAACCGCGCAACTCCGGACAGTCCGATGACCGGCGAGAACACGATGCAGATCGAGAGCGTGCCGATGAACGTCGGCACCGCGATCTGGCGCGCTCCGTCAAGGATCGCGACGCCGAGCGGCTTGCCCATCGCGTGGTTGCGATGGATGTTCTCGATTTCGACGGTCGCGTCGTCCACCAGCATCCCGACCGCGAGCGCGAGTCCGCCAAGCGTCATGATGTTGATCGTCTGTCCGGAAAGCTTAAGCCCGATAATCGAAGTGAAGATCGCAAGCGGGATCGACAGAATGACGATCAGCGTCGAGCGCCACGAGCCGAGAAACAGCAACACCATCACTCCGACCAGCGCCGCCGCCAGGACGCCCTCTTGAAGCACGTCGTTTAGCGCGCGCCGGACGAAGACCGACTGGTCGAAGGCGAGGCTGATGTCCATGCCTTTGGGCGCGATCGCGCGCATCTGCGGCATTACCTTTTTGACCGCATCGACCACGCTGAGGGTCGAGGCGGCGGGATGCTTCAGAATCAGCATGTAGATTGCGGGGTTACTGTTGACCGTGACGGCATCGGTCTGCACCGCGTGGCTGTCGCTGACC
The DNA here is from genome assembly GCA_035531855.1 of Binataceae bacterium (SeqCode). Classification (GTDB taxonomy): domain Bacteria; phylum Desulfobacterota; class Binatia; order Binatales; family Binataceae; genus JBARDN01. The sequence continues at coordinate 1,238 of DATKSB010000232.1, read as the reverse complement.
TTCGCGACGTCGCCGACATAGACCGGAGCGCCGTCCACGTATTTGATCGGCAGGCGGTTAAGCGCGGCCACAGTGACCGGGCTGCCGTTCATCACCACGTCGTACTCGGTGTTGCCGATCTTCGCGGTGCCGCCCGGGATGATCACGTTCTGCTGCTGCAGCGCGCTGACCACGTCGGAGGGCGACACTCCGCGCGAGTACATCTGCGACGGATCGATATTGACCATCACCTGGCGCTGGGCGCCGCCAAACGGCGCGGGCGTCGAGAGGCCGGGAATCGTGAACAGGAACAGGCGTCCGAAATTCGCGCCGAAGTCGTAGATCCGGCTCTGCGAGAGAACCTCGCTCGAATAGACAATATACACGACCGGCACGTTGGTTGCGTTGTAGTCGATGACGCTTGGCGGATTGATGCCGGCCGGCAGGATGTTCTTGATCGCCTCGGAAACGGAGGTTAGCTGCGCGATCGCAAGCGCGGTGTCGGCACCCGGCTGGAAATAGAATTTCAGAAGCCCGATGCCGTTGAGCGATTCCGACTCGATATGGTCCACCCCGTTGACGGTGGTCGAGGATGCGCGCTCGCTGATGTTGACGACGCGCTGCTCCATCTCTTCGGCGGACAGTCCTGGATAATTCCAGACCAGATCGACCACCGGCACATCGATCGCCGGAAAGATGTCGAAATTCATGGTGCTGAGCGAGACCATCCCGAGCAGCAGCATCAACGCCGCCATCACCGCGACCGTTACCGGCCTTCTTAACGCGAGTTGTACGATCCACATCTACGCGTCCTCTGGCACGCGCGGCTTTCGGCGCCGCGCCTTCGGTCGTGCGCGCGCGAGTCTCGGCGCCGCACTCGCGGGCTTCAACTGGCGCATAACGATGCGCAGGAAATCGTTCCAGCCGGATTGGAAGCGGCGGCTTTCCGGACCGACGCCGGTGACCAGCCGCGTCAATTGCGGAAACGCAATCGGAAAACCGGTCAGCGCCATGTTGAGCAGCAGCGCGTGACGCGGATCGATCATGTCGGGCAAGTCGCCGCGGGCGATAAATTGGCGGAACTGCGTTACCGCTCGAGCGTATGCGCGGCTGCGTTCTGTCCGGCAGATGGTCGCGCGCGCCTGCGCGTCGAGCGCCTCCCATCCCATTAAGCGCATCCAGACGGGATCGTCGCATCCGAAGCGCCACCAGAACGCGGCGGCGCCCTCAGGGTCGCCGTAGGGTGAGCGTTCGATCTG
>DATKSB010000231.1:0-17485 GCA_035531855.1 Binataceae bacterium (SeqCode) | reverse complement strand
GATGATGTGCGAGCGGCTCGCCGTCATGCCGCAAGCGTGCGTCTATCTCGACGACCTGGGCGTCAACTGCAAGCCCGCCGCGCAACTCGGCATGACTGCGATCAAGGTGGTCACAGAGGCGCAGGCTCTGGCCGATCTGGCAAAGGCTACCGGACTGGCTTTTCCTCAGGACTGAATTCGGAAACTCCGCGCCGATTATTTTCCGTGCGCGGATTTGAACGCCGCTTCAATATTGGCGGCGAGGCGGAAATCCTTGTCGGTGATGCCGCCGTGATCGTGCGTCGAGCAGGTAAAGGTGACGCGCCGGTAGTTGATCAGGATGTCGGGATGGTGGTCGGCGGCTTCCGCAATTTTGGCGATCTTTTCGACAAACCGAATCCCGTCCATGAATTCCTTGAACTCGAATTGCTTGGCAATCGCGTCCTGCCGATGCTCCCATCCGGGGAGTGCGCCCAGCTTCGATGTGATCTGTCCTTCGTCCAGCTTTGCCATCGGATGCACCTCCGCCCGCGGCAAAGCGCCGCGCGCAGCTTGATCGTAGCCGCACTCGCGGTGGGCCGCTACGGCGGGTTATCGGCCCGGCGGTGGCCTGTGGTAATAAAAGGGACAGCCAGTTTGGGAAAGGAAACAGATCATGGCGAATAAATACGTCACCGACGAAGTCCGCAAGCAGATCGGCACGACCGGAGAGATTCGCACCTACGATGTCGAGCGCGGCGCGATTCGCCGCTTTGCCGAAGCGATAGGCGATCCGAATCCGCTCTTCAACGACGAGCGTGAGGCGCGCAAGACCCGCTTCGGCGGGATGATCGCGCCGCCCACGTTCTGCCGCTCGATGGGCTCGCCGATTCCGGGAATCGAGCTGCCGGGGATGGGCAAGGAATTTCGCGGACTAGACGGCGGCTCGGACTGGGAATATTTCCATCCGATTAAAGTCGGCGACCGGATAAGCGTGCAGACCCGCCTGGCCGATCTGCGCGAATCCGAAGGCCGTCTCGGCGCGATGGTGTTCATCACGATGGAGACGACCTACACCAACCAGTTCGGCGAAGTGTGCGCGACGCAGCGCTCGACCGGGATTCGTTACTAGACCGCGAGCCGTTACCAGGCGAGGTTAACCACCATGACGAAGCAGCACTATATTGAAGATATCGAAGTGGGCGCGGAAATCGGGCCGCTGGAAATACATCCGACCACCCAGCAGCTCGTGAAGTACGCGGGCGCCTCCGGCGATTTCTATCAGATTCATTACGACAAGGATTTCGCGCTCGCCAACAAGTTGCCCGGCGTGATCCTGCATGGCGCGCTCAAGAACGCATTTTTGGGACGTCTCGTCACCGATTTTGCCGGCGAGCACGGATGGGTCCGGAAGCTTTCCGTGTCGTATCGCGGGATGGATCAGCCCGGCACCAAGGTTCTCTGCCGCGGTAAAGTCGCAAAGAAGTATTCCGATCACGGGCATCACATGGTCGATTGCGAAATCTGGCTCGAAAATGCCAAGGGCGAAAAGACCACCCCCGGCAGCGCGACGGTGATCCTGCCCTCGAGGAATGGTCACGCGGCGTAAGGTGACGCGATGCCGATCCGGCGTGAGTTTCCTCCGCGATCGATCGATGCGGCCGCGGTTTTAAGCGGCAGTATCGACAGCCACTACCGCAAGATTCTGATCCGCCTGCTGTCCGCGCATGCGTTTGCCGAAAAGCTGACCGCGCTCGGCTATCAGCAGGCGCTGGAGACGATCGACAATCCCGCGCTGCGCCCAACGCTCGAAAAGAACTTCCGCGAGGAGAAAAAGCACGCGCGGCTGATCTATCGCGCGCTGGCAGAGCTAGGCGTCACCGAGCAACAGGCCGACCGCGCGATGATCACGATCGTCAAGGCGCCGTCCTTCGCCGCGGCGGTGCATTTCGCCCAGCACGCCGCCGGCGAGATCGATTTGCTGATGGCGGCGCTCGCGCTCGACGCGACCGGCCTCATCATGATCGGCGTGAACTACCGCGATTCGAGCTACGCCCCGCATGCGAGCGCGGCCGAAATAATCCTCGAAGAAGAAGCCGACCACGAGGTCTTTGCGAGCCATCAACTGGGCGAGGCGGTCGAGCGCTTCGGCGCCGATCGCGTTGGCGCGGCGCTGCGCGAATGGCTACCGCGCGCGGTAAATTTTTTCGGACCGCCGGGAACCGGCTTCACCTACGATTGTATCCGCTACGGCCTCAAGACCCGCGACAACCAGGAACTCGCCGACTTGTACCTCGCGATGATCGGCAAGCGCTGCGATCAGCTGGGAATCGCGCTGCCTGCGCTCACGTCGGGCTATCCGCACGCCGCGGCCTAATTTGCGATTTACGCAGGTGCGAAATTTATCCAACGGCGGCGAAAATGAGCACCTCGCGATCGCGTCCGCTGTGGCGTGACGACGCTCCGCTGCGCGTCGGAATTTCCTCCTGCCTGTTGGGCGCGGAAGTCCGGTTCGACGGCGGACACAAGCGCAATGAATTTCTGGTTGAGACTTTCGGCGCGTTCGTCGAATTTGTTCCGGTCTGTCCCGAAGTCGAAATCGGTCTCGGAACACCGCGCGAGAGCTTACGCCTGGAACGAACGCCCGGTGCGACCAGGCTTATCGCCAACAAATCGAAGCTCGATCACACCGCCGCGATGACATCTTACGCGGCGAATCGTACCGCCGCGCTCGCGCGCGAGGATCTTTGCGGCTACGTGCTCAAGAAAGGTTCGCCAAGCTGCGGGATGGAACGGGTGCGGGTTTACGGCGCCTCCGGCATGGCCACTCGCGATGGCGTTGGTCTCTATGCGGCCGCGCTTCTGAAACGATTTCCGAATCTGCCGGTGGAAGAAGAGGGCCGGCTCAGCGACGCGCATCTGCGCGAGAATTTTGTCGAGCGCGTCTTTGCCTACCGCAGGCTGAGGTCCTTCTTCAACCCGGGATGGTCGATTGGGGCGCTGGTGAAGTTTCATACCGCGCACAAGCTGGTGCTGATGGCGCATTCGGTGCCCGCTTATCGCGAACTGGGACGCCTGGTCGCGAATTCAAAAGCTCTGCCGCGCGAGCGGGTCCGCGAACGCTACGAAACGGCGTTCATGCAGGCGCTCAAAAAAATCGCGACGCCGAGCCGCCACGCCAACGTCTTGCAGCATATGCTCGGCTACCTGCGCGGGCATCTCGACGGCGTCGGCCGCGCCGAATTGGCGCAATTGATCGAAGACTACCGCGCGGGCCTGGTCCCGCTGGTCGTGCCGCTCACCCTGCTGCGGCATCACGTGCGCAAGTTCCAGATCGAATACCTGGAAGGACAGGTCTATCTCGAACCGCACCCGAAAGAGCTGATGCTGCGCAATCACGTGTGAAACCCGCGGCTCAAGCCTCGAGTGCGCGCAGCGCAAGCCCGCGCGCGACCGAAGTGAATTCGTTGCCCATCCGGATTTTTTCCGCGCCGAAGCGCTGCTCGAAGATGCGCCGCACCGCAGGCACGAACGACGATCCCCCGGTCAGAAAAACACTGTCGATTTCTCCGCGATCGATCGCGACCGTCCGCATCAGTCGGTCCACGCATCCGGCAATCTCGGCGAGCAGGCGGGAAATCCATTCGTTAAGCTCGCCACGCCCGATCAGGCGGCGGATCTCGGTCGGCGGATCGTCGAAGTCGAATTCCGCGGATTCATCTTCCGACAGCGCGAGCTTGGTGCGCTCGATCTCGCGAAAAATGTAGTAGCCAAGGTCGCTGTCGATCACGTTGATTAGCGCCGCGATCTTCGCCGGCTCGATCGACTCGCGTTCCAGCTCGCGCAGGCGAAACAGCGTCGCGCGTGTCTTGAGCATCGACAGATGATGCCATCGTTCGAGCCGCGCGTATGGCCAGGTCGGCGCAGGCAGCGTCGCGCCGTAAGGCGAGCGATACTTCGAGCCGCGTCCGAGCGCGGGCGCGACGATATGATGGATCATCCGCCCGTCGAACGCGTCACCCGCGATCGCTACGCCGTCGTTGCCAAGAATCTCGAAACGCTCGCGCGCCCCCGCCGAACCGGCGCGCGGAGCCTTCAGGCGCAGAATCGAAAAGTCGCTGGTGCCGCCGCCGAAGTCCGCGATCATCACCGTCTCGTCGCGCGTGATTCGGCTCGCGTAGTCATACGCCGCCGCGACCGGCTCGTACTCGAATACCACCTCGTCCCAGCCCGCGCGACGCACCGCCAGGTCCAGGCGGGCGCGCGCCGCGTCGTCATCGTCGGAGGTTTGCGCGTCGGAGAAATGCACCGGGCGGCCGACGACGATCCGCGCGGGCAGCGCTCCGAATTGCGTTTCCGCACTCTGGCGCAGCTTGATCAGAATCGGCGCGATCAAATCTCCGAGCGAATAGTTTTCACCCATGATGTCGGTGGATTGGAACGTGCGATCGGCCAGAAACGATTTGAGCGATTGGATCAGCCTGCCGTTGCCGCCCGCGGCAAGGTATCGGCGAATCGCGTCGTTGCCGACCGAGAGCGCGGCCTCGGTGCCGCCGGTTTCTTCGGTCGATTCGAAGAACAGAATCGAGCGAAAGGTTTCGCTCTCGGGCGCTTCCGCGATATCGGCCGCAAAGCGCGCCAGGCGCACCGCGCCGTCATCACCAATCACGGCGATCGCGCTGTTGGTGGTGCCGAAATCCAGTCCCACGGCGCGAATCGGTGCCGTCATAAACTGATAGCCGCGCGAGCTTTTGCCATCCGTCGAGAATCCAGTCGCGCCGAATCGTTGTCAACGTTGAGCATTTCGTATAAAGTCGCCAAACCCTAAGGATGACCGGAAAACGCGTCATCTAACGACCTATCAATGCGCAAGCAGGCGCAAGCAGCGGACAGGGATCCCGGCCTTTTTTTCGCGCGATATTTCTTAACATGTTGTTGCCGTTTCGCATTCGGGCGTGGCGCGATTAGAATCGCGCGTGAGTCCGCACGCAGGAGCCGAATCGGAAACGATGAGATCAACTCAACCTGGGAGCTTCGTTAAATTCGCCGCGTCGCTGATCGCGCTGCTCATGCTGGCCGGATGCGAAGTCGAGGGGCCGGCGTTCACGCGGATGGCGCGACCGACCACCAAGGCGATCGTTTACGTCTATCGCCCCTATAAGTTCATGGGGGCGAGCGATGAACCTGACATCACCTGCGGCAGCGATACGATCGCGATCGGAGCGGGCGGCTACCACGCTTTCGTCGAGGAGCCGGGAACGATCAAGTGCTCGGCCGCGGGCGCGTCCGGCGGTCCCGTCACCTTCGAAGCGCGGCCGGAAACCGATTACTTCGTACGCGAAGTCGTCTCCGGCGGATTCGCCTCGAGCCAGGTCACGCTTATCAGCGTCGATCGCGCAACCGGCCTCGACGAGATCGAATCCACCCGCACGCCGCAGTAGAAGCCGGAAATTTCAAAATGCCTCGAATCGTAACCCTGCTGCCGAGCGCGACCGAGATCGTATGTGCGCTCGGATTTGAGAATGATCTCGTCGGCCGCTCGCACGAATGCGACTATCCGCCCGCCGTCGCAAAGCTGCCTGCGCTTACCGAACCCAAGTTTAAGGTCGAAGGCACCAGCGCCGAGATTGACCAGCGCGTCAAGCAGATCGTCGGCGCCGCGCTCTCGGTGTACCGCGTCGATGCGGTCCGGCTGCGCGAACTTCGTCCCGACGTTATTGTCACGCAGTCGCAGTGCGAAGTTTGCGCCGTAAGCGAGCGCGACGTCGAAGCCGCTGTCGCGCAATGGCTCGGCACGCAGCCCAGGATCGTGTCGCTTGCGCCCTATGCGCTGGCTGATGTGTTCACCGATATTAAACGCGTCGCGACAGCTCTGGGAGCTGTCGAGCGCGGCGACACCCTGGTCGCGCAAATGCGCACCCAAATGGACGCGGTCGCCGCGCGCGCCGGCGCGCTCGCCACGCGCCCGTCCTTTGCGTGTATCGAATGGATCGAGCCGATGATGTCGGCAGGCAACTGGATGCCCGAGCTCGCCGCGATGGCCGGCGGCGAGAATCTTTTCGGCCGCGCCGGCGAGCATTCGCCGTGGATGAAGTTCGAGGAGCTTGCGGCAGCCGATCCCGAAGTGATCATGATTTCGCCGTGCGGCTTCGATATCCCGCGCACTCTCACCGAGCTTCCCACGCTCACGCGCGATCCGCGCTGGAACATGCTGCGCGCGGTGCGCGAGCGCCGCGCGTTTATCGCCGACGGTAATCAGTACTTCAATCGTCCCGGACCAAGGTTGGTCGAGTCGCTCGAGATTCTGGCCGAACTGCTTCATCCAGAGGCGTTCAGGTTCGGCCACGAAAACGCCGGCTGGCGCCGCGCGTAACGAAAAAACTATTTCTTTGCCAGGTAGCGCATCCCGACGCGCGCAGGCGTGAGCTGAATTCCGAACTCCGCGACCAGCGGCGCGATATCGCAGGCGTTGTCCGCGGTGACGAACGTGACCGCGTCGCGCGAAAGCATCGGCTTGGGTAACTTCTCGGCGATCGCGCCGATCCAGCGCGTGAGGCCCTCTGGAATATGAACAATCGGGCGCCGATGCCCGCTCGCCCCCATGATGGTTCGCATCATTTCGTCAAAGGTCATCAACTCGGGGCCGCCAACCTCGTAGATGCCGTTCTTGCCGCGCCCGGAAATCGCCAGCGCGACGCACGCCGCAAGGTCATCGACCAGCACCGGCTGCACCTTCTGCCGCCCGGTTCCCGGCACCGCGAACGCCGGCGCCAGTTTCAGCAGCTTGACGAAATTGTTTACCACCGCGTCCTCAGGCCCGTACACCAGCGAGGGCCGGAAGATGGTGTAGCCGAGTCCCGATTCCCGAATCGCGCGCTCGGCTTTGCCCTTGACGCGAAAGCCCGGATGCGCCGAAGTCTCGTCGGCCGCCGCGCCGCTGACGTAAATGAATTGCCCAACCCCGGTTGCTTTCGCCCCGGCGATGAGCGCGAGCACTCCGCCGAGATCGACTCGCTCGAAGGTGAGGCCGCGGCGCGGATTCTCGACCGGGTAGCCGTCGAACTGGATCGCGTCGATCACAACCGCGGCGCCGTCGAGCGCGGCGCGCACCGATTCGGGTTTGGAAATGTCGGTCAGGGCGAACTCCGCGTGAGTTTCCCAAAGCTGCGCGCGCGCCTTCTCCGGACTGCGGCTCAGTACGCGGAGTTTGAGCAGATCAATCGTGGCCAGCCGGCGCACGATAGCGCGTCCGATAAAGCCCGAGCCTCCGGCGATCGCGATTGTTTTTTCTTCCATGCGTGCGCCCTTATCAATTAGGCCCGCGCGCGCAGCTACAGACAAGCGGAAAAATTTGACGACGAAATTTTACAGGCTTCGCCACGCGGAATTGAATCGCGCGCGTTCCAGGTAGCGGCCGCGTCCGGAGCGCGCCGCAGGCTGGCGATCGATCGCGACAACCTCGCCGCGCGAGATGGTTTGCCGCGGCCATCCTGTCACCTCAAAACCCTCGAATACGTCGTAGTCCGCGCGGGAGTGCATCTGGTGGCTGCGAATCACGACCTGCCGATTCGGGTCGAACACGATCAGATCTGCGTCACTGCCTTCGGCAATCGCACCCTTTCGCGGATACAGCCCGAAAATTCGCGCGGGATTGGCCGCGATCAGATCGACAAAGCGCGCAAGCGGTAACCGACGCTTCACGACCCCCTCGGAATACAGCATCGGGACCAGAGTTTCGAGGTTCGCCATTCCCGGCGGGATACGGGTGAAGCGATCCGGCGCGCTTTTGTGCGCCAGGTTCCAACTGCAATGATCAGTTGCGAGCACGTCGATGGTGCCGTCGGCGATCGCCTCCCACACGGCCTCGCAATCGCGCTCGGATCGGAGCGGCGGAAAGCCAACGTACTTCTCGGCGTTGGGTTCCAGGAACCGCTCTTCCGTCAGGTAGAGGTAAATCGGGCGCGTCTCCGCGAGCACGGTTTGACCGCGAGCGCGCGCACGGCGAATCGCGCTCAACGCGCCGGCGCTGGATAGATGGACGAAGTACGCGGGCGCGTTGGCGCTCGACGCCATCGCAAGCCCGCGCTCGACCGCGGCGGCTTCGGAAAGCGGCGGACGGCTGGCGGGAAAATTTGCCACCGCGAATTTTCCCGCACCCAGCAGCCGCTCCGTGCAGTATCCGATCACGTGCTCGTCCTCGGCGTGGATCGTGAGCATCGCGCCCGCATCGGCCACGGCTCTAAACGCGCGCATAAAATCACGTGCGCGCGCTTCGAACCCGCGCATCATGAAAATCTTGAAGCTGGTCACCCCGCGCTCGGCCACGGAGGCGATTTCCGCGATCGTCGCCGGCGACGGATCCAGGATGGCGACGTGAAATCCGTAGTCGATCACTGCGCGGCGGACGGCCTTCGCGTGCCACTTGGCAATCGCGTCAGCAAGCGTGCCGCCGTCCGGTTGAAACGCATAGTCAATAATCGAGGTGACGCCGCCGGCCGCGGCCGCGACGGTGCCGGACTCGAAGTCGTCGATCGTGTGGGCGTTGTACATCTCGGCGTCGAGATGCGTGTGCGCGTCGATCGCGCCCGGCAGCAGCAGCATCCCGCGCGCGTCGATTGTCGTGGCAGCGGATTCCAGATTTCCCGGTGCCGCGACCTGAACGATTTTGCCGGCGCGCACGCCGACGTCTCTCGCGAGCACGCCGCCGGGCGTCACCGCGGTCGCGCCAGCGATTGCAAGGTCCAGCATTGGGGCTCTTCGCGCGCCGAGTTAGTGCGTTTTGCGCGGCCGCCGCGGGCGTTTGACCCGAGCCGGCTTGGTTCGCCGGCGCCGGCGCCGAACTACTTCCTCGGGCAGCGATTCAGGTTCCATCTGCGACGCGGACAGCAGCGCGGCGGGATCCAGCGGTATCAAGCTGAAGCGCGAAATCTCGGGGCGGCAATTGATTCTTATCCGCAGCCAGAACGTGCCAAGCCCGCGATTGGTGTAGATGAAAAAATCTTCGTAGCGGTTGAGTCCCGAATAAAAGCGCTTGCCGATCCGCAGAATCGACTTGAGCGGCGAGCCATAGTACGGAATCCGCACCACTCCGCCATGAGTGTGTCCCGACAGCATCACGCCCGGATGCAGATGGCGCGCGTACAGAGCGGTGTCGGGATTGTGCGCCAACACGAGCGCGCTTTCGCCGGACTCGACGCCCGCAAACGCGCGCGCCGGTTCCGCGTGGCGCGACCACAAGTCGTCGATTCCGATAACAATCAATTCGTGGCCGCGAATCACGATGCGCCGGTTCTCGTTGCACAAAACGTCGGCGCCCGCGGCGCGGAGTGCGGCGGTGATCTTCTCAGCCGACGACCAGTGATCGTGATTTCCCAGAATAGCGATCACGCCGTGCGCCGGCTTGAGTCCTGACAGCGCCTCGCGAAACGGCGAGAGAAAACGCTGCATCGTGTCCGGACCGGAAAAATAATCGCCGGTCAGAAACACCAGGTCGGGACGTTCGCGATTTATTGTCTCGACCGCGACGTGCAGCCGCGCGAGATCCTCTTCGCGATCGACGTGAAAATCGCTGATCTGGCACGCGACCAATCCCCGATGCGCCTCCGCGAGCCCGCGCACTGGCAGTTCGACTCGCGTGACGTCGAGGTCGTCGATCGTGCGCCGCCAAATCCTATGCAGCGGGCGCAGGGCGAGCGGGGGCCTGCGCTTGCGCGGCTTTGCGTGCTCGGCATGCTTCGAATGGGGGGAATCGGCGATTAACTCCGCCGTGGACATCAGGACCGCTATTCTAGAACAGATCGAGCAGTCCGCGAAAGCTGCCTACGCGTACGATGCGATCGTCCAGATCAAGCGCTTCCTCCTCGAGCTCCCAGGTATGCGGATGCGGAATATAGACCGCGCGCAGGCCCGCGCGCACCGACGGGTTAATATCCGAGCGCGGGCTGTTGCCGATCATCCACGCGCGCTCGGGATGCAACTGCGCGTCGAGAATCAACTGCCGGTATGCGGCAACATCCTTTTCGCGCGGCGTCTCGATCCGGCTGAAATGTTGTTCCAGGCCGGAGCGCGCGAGCTTATGCAACTGCTCGTCGCGCTGGCCCTTGGTGAAGAGCACCAGGCGATGACGCTGTGCGAGAGCCGCGACGGTCTCGGCCACGCCGGGCAGCAGAGGACACTCGCGCGTGCACAGCCGCTCTCCGATCTGTTCGATCGCAGTATGGAGCGCCTCGGCGCCACCGTTTGCTGGAAGTTCATCGGCCGCCTGATGCAGCGCCAGCACATATGGACGCCGGCCGTAGCCATGCGTTTCGATCAGCTTGAGCTCGGCGCGCCGCACCGCGTCCGCGGCGACCTTCTCCGCGATTCCCGGATTGCTGCACGCCGCCGCGGCGGCGAACTCGGCGAAGGCTTCGAGAAAATGGATGTTCGAGTCCCATAGCGTGTCGTCGGCGTCGAAGATCAGATGCCGCGGCGCGCGGGAAGTTGCGCTCATCGATTAAAATCTAGCCCTGCGCGCGCAGCCGGGCAATCGTGGCGACGCGCATGGCTCGCGATCAGGCGCGCGGCTGGACGCGGCCGGAAGGAAAAATTGCGAGCCCGCCGGTGTTCGGATTGCGTCCGACGTGAACCTCGGTTTCGTAAACTTTGGTGAGATTATCTTCGGTCAGCACTTCGAGCGGAGTTCCGGTCGCAACCGCCGCCCCGTCTTTCAGCAGCATCACGCGGTCGGCGTACGTCGCCGCGGCGTTGAGGTCGTGCAGCGTCGCGATGACCGCCAGTCCGCGCTCGGCGGCCAGTTCGCGAAACCGCGCGAAGATTCCCGCGACGTGGCGCAGGTCAAGGAACGCCGTCGGTTCATCCAGCATCACGATCCGCGGCTCCTGCGCCAGCGCGCGCGCAAGGAACACGCGCTTGCGCTCACCACCCGAGAGCTCTTCGACGTGGCGATGCGCGAATTCCAGCAGGTCGAAGCGATCGAGCGCGTCACGCGCAATCTTGAGGTCGGCGCCGCTCTCGAACCGGAACGCGCCCAGATGCGGCGCGCGTCCCATCAGCACGATCTCGAGGACCGTGAAGCGGAAGGCCACGAAATTTTCCTGCGCAACCGAAGCGACGACTTTCGCCAGCGCCCGGCGATCGTACGACTCGAGCGCGCGTCCGCAAATCTCGACGGCGCCTCCGCGCGGGCGCATCGCACCCGAAAGCACGCGCAGAATTGTTGATTTGCCGCTGCCGTTGGGACCGACGATCGCGAAGATCCGCCCGGCTTCGACCGAGAACGATACTCCGTGCAGCACGTCCGGCGCGTCGTAACCGGCGCGGATCTCCGTCGCGCGGACGGCAGCTGTCGCGTCGGCGCTCACAGCGAAAACGGGCGGCGCGCCTGGCGCCGCAGCATATAAATGAAAAACGGGCCGCCGCATAATGCGGTGATCGCGCCGACCGGAATTTCCGCCGGCGAGATCACGACGCGCGCCGTCAGATCGGCCATCACCATGAACGCCGCGCCGCCCAAAAGCGACGCCGGCAGCAGCAACCGATGGTCCGAGCCGAACGCGAGCCGCAGTACGTGCGGCACGATCAGACCGACGAATGAAATGATTCCGCTCACCGATACCGCCGCGCCGATCATCACCGAAGTCGCGATGAAGATCGTGCGCCGCAGCGCATTGACCTCGACCCCAAGCTCCGCCGCGGCTTCGTCGCCCAGGCTCAGCAGATTCAGATCGCGCGCCTTGTACATCAGAACGGCGAAGCCCGCTGCGCCGAGCGCGCCGACCGTCGCAACTTCGCGCCAGGTCGGAGCCTCAAAGCTTCCCATCAGCCAGAACAGGATCGTGTGCGCGTAATAGAAATCCACCACGCTGTTCACGAGCATGATTGCCGCGCCCCAGAATGCGTTAAAGATCACGCCGACCAGAAGCAGAGTGAACGGCTCGAGCTGTCCGTCCACCAGCGCGATTCGATAGACCGCTATGGTCGAGAACAGAGCCGCTCCGAACGCGAAAATCGGCACCAGGGTTTCGCCGCCCCCGATTCGTGATAGAAACACCAGCGCGATAATCGCACCGAGCGCGCCGCCGCCCGAGATACCCAAAATTCCGCCCTCCGCGAGCGGATTGCGCACGAGTGCTTGCAGTGCCGCGCCAACGCTGGCGAGCACCGCGCCAACCGCGATTCCCATCATCACGCGCGGCAGCCGCGCCGCAAAAAAGATCACATGATCGGGACTGGCGGGATCCGCGAGCGCGCGCGCGAGGCTGATATGCACGCTGCCGAATGCGGTCGCCACGAGCGCCGACACTGCGGTCAGCGCGCCGAGCCCGCACAGAATCGCGAGCATCCGCCCGCGCGTCAGGTGCGCTCGCGCCAGCGGATCGAGTTCGCTTTCGGGCGCGCGGACCGGCTCGGTCATCGTGCCGTCTCCGCAGTGAACCGCTCGGGATGGATCATCGCCGCGATCAGCTCGAGCGATTTGCCGACCCTCGGTCCGGGATGAAGCACCGGATTCTGCGGATAGCCGTACACGCGATGATTTCGCACGGCTGGAATGATCGGAAAGCGGTCCCAGAAATGGCTCGGAGCCGCGGCGCCGGTACCCATCTGGCCGTCGAGGATCACGTCAGGCCGCGCCGCGATGATGTATTCGAGGCTCAGCTCCGGCCACTGCTGGTCCGAAGAATCCGCGACGTTTTCGGAGTTGGCAATCGTGAGCAGATCATCAAGGTAGGTTCGTTTGCCGACCGCGTAAATCGGTTCGTGTCCGACCAGCATCAGCACGCGCAATCGCCGGGTTCCCGCGACCCTCGCGCGCACCGAATCGATTTCCGCGTTGATCGAGGACTGCATCGCACGCGCCGCCGGCGCACGATCGATCCTCGCGCCCAAGTCCACAATTCCAGCCTCGATCTCGGCCAGCGAATCGTCGCTCGTGATCATCACGCCGCATCCGGTCGAACGCAGAACGTCGAGCTCGCGCGTGTCAGAGGATAGTCCAAGCCCGATCACCAGAGTCGGACGAAGGCCGATGATCGCTTCGACGTTCGGGGTTAGAAAAGATCCGACCCGAGGCAGGCGCGTCGCCGCCGGAGGATAATCACAATATTGCGATACGCCGACGACTTCATCGCCAGCGCCCAGCGCGAACAGAGTTTCGGTCACCGACGGCGCCAGCGAGACGATTCGTTGCGAACGGCCAGCGCTCGCCGCCGGGCCATGGGCCGCCAGCGTTATCCCCCATGCGATAGCGGCGATAATCGCGGCGCGTGCGAAACTGGCATTCATCTGGCGAAGGTACCCGATCCAGCCGGGCGCGGTAAGTAGGCGCGCCGCGCGCAATGTTGCATTGGCGCGCACGCGTCGATTAGCTTCAGCAGTAACCAAGGAGACCGCACTTGCTCAAGATCGCCGTATGCATCAAGCAGATCCCGCTGATTGAAGACGCCAACTTCGACGCCGAGACCAAGACCATCAAGCGCGACGGACCGGCGGTGATAAGCGCCTTCGATCTGCGCGCGATCGCACTTGCGGTGGAAATCAAAGCGCGCCACGGCGCCGACACCACGGTCATCACGATGGGCCCCGCGCAAGCACGCGGAGCGCTGGTCGACGCGCTCGCGATGGGGCTGGATCGGGCGGTGCATCTTGAAGATCGCGCGTTCGCCGGCTCGGACACGCTCGCGACCGCGCGTGCGTTGGCGACCTGGCTCGCGCGCGAGAGTTTCGATCTGTTGCTGCTCGGTAAGTATTCGCTTGACGCGGAGACCGGACAGGTCGGTCCCGAAATCGCCGAGTTGATCGCGGCTGCGCAAATCACCGGCGTGCGCAAGGTCGAGATCGACGGCGCGACTATTAGCGCCGAGCGTGAGAGCGATGAGGGTTATGACGAAGTCGAGGCGCGGATGCCGGCGGTGCTGACTTGCGCGGAACGCGTGGCGCAACCGATCAGGATGAAACCGGGCGCGCAGGAGGAAGCGAAGTCCAAGCCGATCCTGACAGTGCGCGCGGGCGAGCTGAGCGGCGATCCAGCGGCGTTCGGTTTCGCCGGCTCGCCGACCTGGGTGCAGTCGGTGCGGGTTCAGCCTCCGCCGAAAACCGAGTGCCAGATGATCGATGCGTCCGATCCTGAGCGCGCCGCGGCCGTCGTGATCGACGCGCTTGACGCGCTCGGCGCGCTCGAGCCGCGCCGGCATACGCGCCGCGCGGTGTCCGCGGAAATCCGCCCGGGCGTCCGCGGCCGCGATTTGTGGGTCGCCTGCGAAACCGATCTCGAAGGCCGGGTGACGCGCTGCTCGCTCGAATTGATTTCCGAGGCCGACGCGCTAGCGCCGCGGCTGGGCGGCGCGGTGATCGCGCTTGGCTATCCGGCCTCGTTCGCGAAGCACGCGGCAGTCGCGGCGAGCTACGGCGCGGATCGTGTACTGGTGTTCGGCAATCCGGGCCTCGACGGTTATTCGCCGGCGCGATTAGCCGAAGCTGTCGCGCGACTCGTCCGCGAACGCTCGCCGTGGGGATTGCTGCTCCCCGCAAGTGAGTGCGGGCGCGACTGGGGTCCGCGTCTGGCGGCGCGGCTCGGTCTTGGGCTGACTGGTGACGCGATCGGAATCGAGATCGACGCGGATGACAGGATGGTCGCGCTCAAGCCCGCATTCGGCGGCAATGTGGTCGCGCCGATTCTATCGAAGACCTATCCGCAGATGGCGACGGTGCGTTCGGGTGTGCTGGAACTCGCTGAGCCGCAGGCGGAAAAGCATGCACCGGTCGAAGTGGTCCAGCCGGAAATTGCGCCCCCCTTCATTCGCCTGGTGGCGGCGCACTCGCTGCTCGACCCATCGATCGAGCCGCTCGAAGGCGCGGAGGTGGTGGTCGGCGTCGGGACCGGAATCGGCGGACCCGATGGAGTCGCGCAGGCAACCGCGCTGGCGCGCGTGCTGCACGGGTCGCTCTGCGCGACGCGGCGAGTCACTGACGCGGGATGGGTACCGCGGCAGTTGCAGGTCGGGCTTACCGGCAAGTCGATCGATCCGCGTCTGTATTTTGCGATCGGAGTTCGCGGCCAGCCGAATCACACGGTCGGAATCAAGCGCGCCGGATGCGTGGTCGCGCTCAACAACGACCCCGAGTCGGCGATCTTTCAGCGTGCCAACATAGGACTCGTCGCCGATTGGGCCGCGCTTCTGCCCGCGCTGACGGAAGCGTTGCGCAATCGGCTGCAATAGCAGTCCGCGCGGACGATCTCGTCGGCTACGCGCGGAGCTCGTATAGTGCCGAGAAAGGATCCTCGATCGGCAGGCGGCGGAATTGGGTGAAGCCCGCCTCGCGCGTGATCTCGCGGGCTTTTTCCTCGCCCATGCACGCGCCGATTCCCGCGCCGCCGCCGCCGAGCGACACGCTCATGCAGTACAGCGTGGACATCGAGTACATCAGCCGGCCCATCGGATTGATATTATCCTCGACCCGCGAAGAGACGTTGACTTCGAGCATCAGGTAGGTGCCGCCGGGCTTGAGCGCGCCGCGAATCGATCGCAGGAGCCCGAGCGGATCGATCGAGTCGTGCACCACGTCGAAGGTCGAGATGAAATCGAACGTGGCCGGCGGAAGCTTGGTGCAGTCGCGGACCTCGAACGTGATTCGATCGGCCAGGCCCGCGCCCCGCGCGTTGGCGCGCGCGCGTTCGAGCGAGCCCGGATGCGCGTCGAAGCCGAAGATCTTCGCGGCGGGGAACGCTTGCGCCAGCGCGATCGCGGCGCGTCCGCTGCCGCATCCGACATCAGCCGCCGCACCTCCCGCTTCGAGCGTGGCGCCGATCTGCGGCATCGTCGGCAGCCACTTGCGAACAAGCTGATGCCGATACATCGCGGCCGACGATCGTTCCATCGACTCGAAGGTCTCGGGCGGATACTCGCTTTGCGCGACGCCCTTGCCGGTCTTGAATGCCTCCATCACTTTCGGCGTGACGGAAAGGTTGGCGACAATTCCCTGGATAAATCCGCCGCTGAAGAACGGCGAATCTTCCCGCGCGAGAACCATCGCATGCTCCGGCGACATCGCATAGCGCCGACTGGCCGGATCGTAGCTCACGTATCCGGCCGCGGTCATTGCGCCCAGCCATTCGCGCAGATAGCGCTCATCGAGGCCGCTTTTGGACGCGAGTTCTTCCGAGGTGACCGCGCCGGCGTCGGCGAGGGTTTTGAAAATTCCGAGCCGGTCGCCGATATAGCTCATCGCGCCGAGCATCGCGGCGCCGATATCGATCGAGACCTGCTTAGAGAAGGATTTGATTACATTCCAGTCGAGATTGGATTTGGTATCGGCCATGGCGCAAACCTCCGCGATAATCGAGAACCCTATCAAGAAACCGCAACTGAGCGAGAGGGCGGTTCTGTTCGCGCTTGGCGGACGAGCCGTCCGTCACCGCTGACAAAGAGGGCTTTTTCCCTGAAGCTCGTCCTAACCCCTTCCCGCGCGGGAAGGAGAACCAGGTCCGACCCCGACCAGCAATTCGTACCATCGTCGGCGTCAAAGTCAGACCTTGGTGAAGCCGTCGGTGCTCCATTGTTCCGAGCCGACGCCATTGTGAACGAAGAACAGCCCGTCCGGATCGTATTTCTTCTTGATTTCAGCGAGGCGCGGATAGTTGCTCCCCCAGTACGCCTGCTGCCATCCCTTCTCGAAGTAATTGCTCTCGCTCCAGTACGCTCCGGTTTCTCCGGTCACGGCGCGAAGTTGATCGACGCATCGATCGATGCGCTTGGCGGCTTCCCGTCCCTCCGCCACCGACGGCTCGTGTCCGGGAATTCCCGGATATGCGGGGTCCTGGCCGTCGGCCACGATCGCCAGCGCAAAGGAAGTTAGAACTGCCGGATTCATCGCGGTGTCCTGAGCTCCAGCGATCGCGTCGGGCGGTGCTCCGGCGAGTCCCTTGTTGAGGTGCAGTCCGATGCCGAAATGCCGCGAGCCTGCAAACAACGCGTCAGCGAGACGGGCCTGCGCGTCACCTTCGAGCAGCGACGCCGGAATCCACAGCGACTCGTAGCCCCAAATGAACCAGCCGCACTCCCCCGTGTTTCCCTTCCACCATGCGTTTTCGGGTTCCGCGCCGGGCCGAGGGTCGAAATCCAAAATAGGCTGCGGGATCACCTTTACCAGGACATCGTCAAGCAGTGCGTGAAAGATACCATCTCGAGGGAAAGCGGCTTCCGGCCAATGTTCTTTCCACCACTGCGGGTCCCAGAAATGCCGGGCCGGGATGCTCGCGAAAGTTGTGCGCCCCTGAAACGAATATCCATTAGATGAATGCGACACCCAGTCCAGAAATGGCTGCCAGATCTGTTTCGGTTCTTCCGCGCTCAATCCCTGAGAGATCATGCTGATTTCGAGCGTATTGTCGGGCCTGAAATGCACCTGCTCTCCCCAATGGTCGTTGAAGAGATGCTCCTTGTAGAAGCTTACGAACTGGCGGATCAGGCTGCGATAGGCATCATCCGACGAAGCTTTGACTTTGAAGCTGGCGGAGCCGAAGAACTCG
>DATKSB010000230.1:0-3634 GCA_035531855.1 Binataceae bacterium (SeqCode) | reverse complement strand
AAATATCGAGGAGAGAATCGTCGCGAGCGGCGCCGCGATTGTTTCAAGCGACGCGGCTCGAGCTGGATGCGCCGGCGCGGCAGCCGCAGCCGCCACGCGCGCGGGCACCATCGCGAAGCGCACGAGGAACCGGGTCGCGTCCGGACCAAGGATGAGTTCGTAGATGAAAACCGCCAGGTTGGCCACGATCAACGCCGAGTTCACCAGAGTCAGGCGGCGCGGCGCGGCGCTATCGCGAAGCGGAATCATTTTACGGCAGCCGGAGATCGGCGGTATCGTACAGGCAGCCCATGGGCGGAAGCGAGCCGCATCGCTTGAGGATCGCGGCGATGTGTGCGAGAGATTTTGCGAGTTGCTTGATGCGCGCGGACGAAACGGACGCGCGCGAGCTTGACGGAGGTCAGAATTATGGAAGTTGTCTCACAGGAAGTAATGGTGACGACTGGCGCGGAAAAGATGCCGGCGCATCTGGCGCGCCCCGCGTCGGGCGGACCCTACCCCGCGCTGGTGGTAGTGATGGAAGCGTTCGGGCTCAACGCCCATATCAAGAGCATCACCAACCGCTTCGCGGCCGAGGGCTTCGTTGCGATTTCGCCGAACCTGTATTTTCGCCAGCCTAACAACGTGGTCGCGTACAACGATCTGCCGAGCGCGTTCCGCCTGATGGGCTCGATTAACGACGATCAGATCGTCGCCGATATGACCGCGGCGATAAATTTTCTCAAAACCCAAAAGGAAGTGAAGCCGTCGTTCGGCACGGTCGGCTTCTGCATGGGCGGCCGCGTGAGCTTTCTGACCGCGTGCAGGAATCCTGACGTCAAGGCGACCGCGCCGTACTATGGCGGCGGGATGGTGACCTCGCGCCAGGCGGGAGTAACGCCGCCGATCGCGTACGTCGAGGGGCTCAAGGGACCAGTGCTGGCGTTCTTCGGCGGCAAGGACGCGTTCATTCCGATCACGGAAGTTGATGCGTTCCGCGACGCGCTCAAGAAATCCGGCAAGCCGGCGGAAGTCGTGTTCTATCCCGACGCCGACCACGGTTTCATGTGCGACGATCGCCCGTCGCATCATCCGCAGCACGCCAAGGAGGCGTTCGCCAAGACGATCGCGTTTTTCAAGCAGAACCTCGCTTGAGGATTGAAGGACAGCGGGCCGGCGGAATCCGGCCCGCGTTTTTTTTGCTCGCCTGCGCCGCGATCCTGTGCGCGGCGGCGTGCTATTCGTCGAACTACCGCAAGGAACTCGCCGCGAACACGGATTTGATCGCGCAACTCGCGGACAAACTTGCCGATTATTGCAGTGCGGGCTTCGCGATTGATAAGCGGCAGATCTCGTCCGAGGAAATGGGCGAGTTCTATTACGCGCTCAAGAAAGCGCGCGGCCTGTCCGCGACCACGACGAACGATTCGGCGCGCCAGTCGCATCGCGACTTCGACGCGATGCTCGATGCGTACCAGAGCTTCGTTCGCGATGCGGACGAGTACCGCCTCGCGGGCCGCCGCGATCCCACCAAGCTCGCGGAACTGATACGGCAGCATCAGAACGTCGAAGCTGCCGCCGCGAAAGTCCGCGCGGACCTGGCGGGCGAAGATGGTTGAGCGCGGAGCAGCACCCTCACCCGCGCGTCACGATGCTTGCGAATAAAGACCGCAAGCATCGCGCCGCGCCGCCCTCTCCCGACGGGAGAGGGTATCTACAGCCTCTGCCGGAGTTTGGTTACTTCCACGGATTGCCGTAGCGATCGAGGCATACTACCTCGCTCACCGGTCGGCGCTTTATCGGACCGAACTTGTCGCTCGGGTAGCCGATCGGCATCAACGCGTAAGTCGCCACCTCCGGCGGCAGGCCCAGCACGGCGCGGACTTCGTCTTCGTAGAAAGCGTGAATCGTCGTAAGGCAGGTGCCAAGCCCGAGCGCGCGGCAAGCCAGGATGACGTTCTGCACAGCCGGATAGATGCTCGAGCCGCTCATCCGCACCATCCCGCGCATCTTGTCGAGGATCTCGGGCGGCAGCTTGGGCGGAGGTCCCGAGGGCGCGGTCTGCTTCAGGCATGCGACCAGCAGCACGGGTGCGTCGGCCATGTGGTTGACCAGATAGGTCGCAGAGGCCATCAGCTTGTCGAAGGTGGATTGCGCCATGTGCTCGGGCTTGGTGCGATTCGCATAGAGCGCGTACAGGATGTCGCCGCCCTTGCGATAAATGTCGCCGAGCTTCTTGCGCTGCGCGGCGTCCTTGACCACCACGAACAGCCACGACTGCTCGTTGCTGCCGGAGGGCGCGCGAATCGCGGCGTCGAGGACTTTGGTCAGCACCTCGTCGGGTACAGGATCGGGTTTGAACCTGCGCAGCGCGCGCGCGGAATACATCGCCTCGAAAATATCCATCTCAGCCATGAAGCTTCTCCCAGGTCGGATTAATTTCATCGAGTATCAGTCATCCCAACGCGAAAAAAAAGGGCGGCCTGGTTAGGCCGCCCCATAATGCTCTCAGTGAAGTTTGCTCAAACCGGATGATGCGTGCCCGGCGGCCGCTCGGTGCCCATCAGAAACTGCATGACCTTTTTCGCTTCGGCGGGATCCTCGACCATCGCTCCCGGCTGATCGTGATGCCGCATGATCTTGTCGTCGGCGGTGAACTCGCGCACCGTGGTGCAAAATTCCAGCAGCAGGCCGTTGGGATCGCGGAAGTAGATCGACCGGCACCACTCGTGGTCAACCACCGCGGTGACATCGACGCCCCGCTCGATCAGTTGCGCGCGCTTGGCCTCGAGTTCCGCGACCGTGTCGCAGTTGAAGGCGAAATGATAGAAGCCGCTGGGCAATCCTTGCGCGCTGTTGATGTCGGTGGCCCACTCGGTTGGGATGCCCTGCACTTTTTCGGGACACATGAACGCGACCAGCGAGCCGTCGCCGGTATTCATGAAGACGTGCTTGATCTTGCCGCCGCCGGGGGTCTCGATCACGTCGGCCCACGCGATTTCCCATCCGAGTTTCTGCGTATAAAACTCGATCGTGCGCTCGATATCCAGCGTCGCCAGACCAAGATGATGAACTCCCGTACGCTTCATTGGAGACCCTCCTCTGAACGATGGTTCAGACCGGCTGAAGATAATCTAGCATCCGGGCATGGGGGTTAGTCAAAGCCTCCCAAACGATCGTTCAGGAGGCCGCCGCGCGCGAGGAGTCTCCGACGGAAGTCCGGCGCATGAGGCGCGGACTCGGAGCACGGACGCCCGGGATTCCTCGCCGGAGCCTGCCTTGAGCAATGTCGAAGGGGCTCGGAATGACGATCGGGAGCTCGGCTGAGGCTACGGTACTCATGCACAAGCTCACATCCGTCATTTCGACCGAAGGGAGAAATCCCGGGCGGTCATGCAGTCACTTACGAGTGGCGGAGAGACCGGCGAGAGGCCGTGGATTCCTTGCGCGGCGGCGACGCGCGGGAACGACAAACAACCATCGATCGGTTCAGTGGACGATCCGATCAATCGATTCGGATGAGTTTGTGCTTGATCGCGTAGCGCACGATCGCGGCGGTCGAGCGGAGGTCGAGTTTGCGCTTGAGATTTTCGCGATGCACCTGCGCGGTCTTGGGACTGATGCCCAGGCGCTGGGCGATATCCTTGGTGGTGGC
>DATKSB010000229.1:0-13582 GCA_035531855.1 Binataceae bacterium (SeqCode) | reverse complement strand
GCGCGTGAAGTGGCCGAGCGCGGGCCGCGAATGCCCGTTGCCGATAATCGCCGCACGCCTCGGGTCGCTCGGCGCGGAAATCTCTAAACGTATCGAAACGGAACGAATTTTACGGGATCGAACCTTGCACTCGCGTACCGAGTGAATATTGGCGCAAACCACTACCGTATCGGACTCCTTCCGATTTGCCTTTCCCTCGCGATCGTCGCCGTCGCCGTCAGCGCGATCATCGCCGCCACCGGCGACACGATCGCGGACCGCGTGCTCGGCCAACTCAACTTCACTACCGGCGCGGTCAATCTTGTGGGCGCGGGGTCGCTCGATTTTCAGGACGGGATCACCGTCGATGGGGCAGGACATCTGTACGCCGCCGATCCAAATAATAACCGGGTGCTTGGATGGAACGATGCAGCCGGATTCGCCGACGGCGCCGCCGCTGATCTCGAGATCGGCCAGATCGATTTTCTTTCCTCGACCTGCAACCAGGGCGAAAGCGAGCCCAGCGCGGCCTCGCTATGCCACCCCAACGGGGTCGCGGCCGACGCGGCGGGAAACTTGTATGTGGCCGATACCGCCAACAATCGCGTACTGATGTTCGCCGCGCCGTTCGCCGGCTTCTCCGGCACGCCGATCACGGGACTCTCCGCGGCGGCGGTGTTCGGCCAGCCCAACCCGCAATCGAGCGTCGCGAACAATGGCGGAATCAGCGCGAACTCGCTGAGCGATCCGTGGGGCGTCGCACTTGACGACGCCGGCGATCTGTTCGTCGCCGATAGCCTGAACAATCGCGTGCTGATCTTCACCAACCCTCTCGGCAGCGTGGTCGCCTCGACGGTTATCGGCCAGAGCGTCTTCGGGTCCGCGCTATGCAACCAGAGCGCGAACCCGGATGCGAATCCCGGCGCGAGCACGCTTTGCTCTCCAGAAGGTATCGCGGTCGATTCCGGCGGCAATCTCTACGTCGCCGACGCCAGCAACAACCGCGCGCTCGAATTCGATGCTCCTTTTGTAGATAACGCGTCCGCGCACCTGCTGCTTGGGCAGATTGCCTTCACCGGCAAGACCGCCAATTCCGGCGGTATCAGCGCCTCGACTCTTGACGCTCCCGCCGGTGTCGCGCTCGATCTGGCGGGCGACCTGTATGTCGCCGATACCTTCAACAACCGCGTGCTGGAATTCAATCTTCCGCGCACCAGCGGCGTCACCACCGCCGCGCTCGTCTTCGGCCAGGGCGGCTCGTTTGCCACCAGCGTATGCGACGGAGCCTCGGGCGTGCTCGCGACCGCGCTTACGCTATGCGGTCCGACCGACGCCGCGCTGGACGCGGCAGGACGCCTCTATGTCTCCGATCAATCCAACAGCCGTATCGCCGAATTTGATACTCCGCTAACTCCCGGCGTCAGTATCAACCGCGTGCTCGGGCAGCCCGATGCGACTCACAACGGCGTCAACGAAGTAAAGCCGCAGGGCCTCGACTTTCCGCAGGCCGTCGCCGTGGACGCAAACGCGCATCTGTACGTAGCCGATACCGCGAGCAACCGCGTCCTTGGATGGCATAGCGCAACCGCTTTCGTCGACGGCGACCCGGCCGACCTCGTGATTGGCCAGCCGGACTTCGCGTCGCACGTCTGCAATCAGGGCGCAACCGCGCCAACCGCGGTCAGCCTATGCTTTCCGACCGGGCTGGTGACTGACGGCAGCGGAAATCTTTTTGTCTCCGATACCCAGAACAGCCGCGTGCTCGGCTTCAGCTCTCCGTTCGCGTCGTTTGTTATCGGCAACCAGATTATCGATCCGACCGCCTCGATCGTGCTCGGACAGGGCGCAAGCTTCGTGATCGGAACGCAAAACACCGGCGGGATTGGCGCCGGATCGCTCGATCAGCCGCAAGGCGCCGCGATCGATCAGGCCGGCAATCTCTACGTGGCCGACACCGCCAACAGTCGCGTACTCGAATACAATCAGCCGGTCTCCAACGGCGAGTCGGCCAGCCGCGTAATTGGACAGGATTCGAGCGGCTCGAATTTCACCGCTGTCCTATGCAATAGCGGCGCGGGCAGCGGCGGCCCGGCCAGCGCCAATACTCTGTGCCTGCCCGAGGGCGTGGCCGTGGACCCGAGCAACAATCTCTACGTCGCGGATTCCAACAACAACCGCGTGCTCGAATACAACTCTCCGCTGACCATCGTGGGCGGTGTCACTGGCAGCGGCGACGTGACTGCCGACGTGGCGTTCGGACAGACCGGCTTCACCGCCAATACGGTCAACGCGCCGTCAGGAATTCCAGGCGCGAGCACGCTCGAGTTTCCAGAAGGGGTCGCGGCCGATGCGCTCGGCAACCTTTACGTCGCCGACACCTCGAACACCCGCGTGCTGGGCTTCGTTACGCCGCTGCAGAATCCGAACTCGCCTAACACCACGGCGGGGATCGCGTTCGGCCAGGACGGCGCATTCGATTTCGGCGACGCCGTATGCAACGGCTTCAGCACTCCGCCCAACTCGCCCAGTGCGACCAATCTCTGCCAACCGTCGGGAATCTCGGTCGATGCGACGGGCAACCTTTACGTCGCCGATACCGACAACAGCCGCGTGCTGGAATTCAACCAGCCTTTGCCTTTCACCGGCGCAACTCCCACCGCGACCCCAACCGGTACCCCTACGCCGACGCCAACTGGCACGCCGACACCGACCGCGACCGCAACAACGACTGCAACCGCGACGGCAACAGCCACCGCGACCGCAACCGCAACCGCAACCGCAACTCCGACTGTCACCGCGACCCCGACGGCGACGGCCACGGTCACCGCGCCCCCGACCTCAACTCCCACCAGCACTCCGACGATGACCCGCACGGCGACTCCGACGGCCACCCCGACCGAGGTTCCATTCAATCTCACGGTCACGCCGAAGAAGGTGAATTTCGGAAAGGTCAAACTCGGCGACCGCAAGTCGAGGACGATCAAAGTCGTGAATAAGGGCAAGCGCGCGGATTCGATCCAGATCGAAACTTTCGACATCGCGCCCGGGTTCACCGCGACCAGCGGATGCGCAGGCGCGCTGGCGCCCAAGGGGCGATGCGACTTCACCGTTACGTTTGCTCCGGTGACGGCAGGCCGCGTAGCGGGAAGTCTGACGATCGATGACAACGCGAAAAATGGTCCTCAGCACATTTCCCTAATCGGCACCGGCAAGTAACTCCAACCCGCGCCGCTTGTGCATCGCGCAAGCGGCGCGGGACCTCTTAGCGCCGGCGATCCGCCACGCCGGCTCGGGCGCGACGGACTCAATTTTCTCCGCGATCGCTTTTCAACCGTAGCGCCCCATCTCAAAAACGCGCAAATTAGGGATCTGCCGGCCCTTGAATAGGTAGGCCATGCTTATCTAGTGTCGGGCATCAATTTTCCGGGATAATTCCCGCGGAGGACGATACAGGTGGCGACCAAGATTGCGATCAACGGCTTCGGACGAATCGGCCGGATGTTCTTTCGCGCGGCGTTGCACAAGAATGATTTGGAAGTCGTCGCCGTCAACGACATCACCAGCGCCGCCACACTGGCGCATCTGCTGAAATACGATTCCGTCCACGGCACGCTCAAGCACGAGATCAAAGTCGAGGGCGGCAATATCGTGATCGACGGCAAGCATCTTCAGGTGCTGGCCGAGCGTGATCCCGCGAAACTCCCGTGGGCAAAGCTCGGCGTGCAGGCGGTCGTGGAATCAACCGGACTCTTCACCGCGCGCGACAAGGCCGGGCTGCATCTGGCGGCCGGCGCGAAGAAAGTGATCATCAGCGCTCCCGCCGACGGCGCCGACGTCACGCTATGCCTCGGGGTCAATGAAAAAACCTACGACCCGGGAAAGCATCACGTGATCTCCAACGCGTCGTGCACCACCAACTGCCTTGCGCCGGTCGCGATGGTGTTGCACGAGAGTTTCGGAATCGTCCACGGCCTGATGACCACCGTGCATGGCTACACCGCCGATCAAAACCTGCAGGACGGACCGCATAGCGACTTGCGCCGCGCGCGCGCTGCCGCGCTTTCAATGGTGCCGACCTCGACCGGCGCGGCCAAGGCTATCGGCCTGGT
Source organism: Binataceae bacterium (SeqCode) (assembly GCA_035531855.1). Taxonomy (GTDB): domain Bacteria; phylum Desulfobacterota; class Binatia; order Binatales; family Binataceae; genus JBARDN01. The sequence goes on along the minus strand of DATKSB010000229.1, from coordinate 9,494 downwards.
GCTGCCCGCGCTCAAGGGCAAGCTCGATGGAATTGCGGTGCGAGTGCCGACGCCGAACGTCTCGATCGTCGATCTGACGGCGACCCTCGAACGCGACGCCGACGACAAGGCGGTCAACGCCGCGATGAAAAAAGCCGCCGAGGGTCCGCTCAAGGGAATCCTGGCCTACAGCGAAGCGCCGCTGGTCTCGATCGATTTCAATGGCAACCCGCATTCGTCAACCTTCGACGCGCCGCTCACCAAAGTGCTCGGCAATCGCCTGGTCAAAGTGTTCTCGTGGTACGACAACGAATGGGGCTACTCGAACCGGCTCGCCGATATCACCGCTTACGTGATCGACAGGATGTAGCCGCGCGGCGCGCCGCACCCCGTTTTCCGCAATGGCGATCATTCCTGTCACCGCGCTCGAGCTTTCAGGACAGCGCGTTTTGGTCCGCTGCGACTTCAACGTGCCGCTCACCGACGGAAAAATTGCCGACCCCGCGCGAATCGACGCGAGCCTGCCCACGATTCGTTACATCCTTAACGCCGGCGCGACCGCCGTCTTGTGCTCGCATCTGGGCCGCCCCAAGGAACGCTCGGCCGAATTCAGCCTGAAGCCGGTCGCGGAATATCTGAGCGCGGCGCTCGCGCGCAAAGTCGCGCTCGCGCCCGATTGTATCGGCGACGTAACCGGCAAGATGATCGCGGCGCTCAAGCCGGGAGACGCGATCCTGCTCGAGAACCTGCGCTTTCACGCCGAGGAAGAGAAAAACGATCGCGACTTCGCCCACGAACTCGCTCGCGGCAAGACTGTCTATGTGAACGACGCATTTGGCACCGCGCATCGCGCGCACGCCTCGACTGTCGGCGTGACCCGCTTCCTGCCCCAGCGCGCGGCCGGTCTTCTGATGATCGCGGAACTCGAAGCGCTGCGCTCGGTCATCGAAAATCCCGCGCGTCCGATGGCCGCGATCCTGGGCGGCGCCAAAGTCTCCGACAAAATAGGGCTAATCAAAAATCTGCTGCCGCGCGTCGATACGATTCTGATCGGCGGCGCGATGGCGTACACGTTCCTGCGCGCGCAGGGAATCGCGATCGGGCGCTCGCGGGTCGAAGAAGACAAGATCGCGCTCGCGCGCGAGCTGCTCACCCTGGCCGAGAACACGGGCGTCCGGATCATGCTGCCGTCCGATCATATTGTCGCCCCGGCTCCTGAAGCGGGCGCCGCGGCCGAGACCGTAGTTGAAATTCCCGCGGAAATGATGGGGCTCGATATTGGCCCGGCCACCATCGAGCGTTTCATCGCCGCACTCGCGCCGGCCAAAACCGCCATATGGAACGGTCCGCTGGGGTTTTTCGAAATTCCGGAATTTGCACACGGCACGCTCGCGGTCGGAGAAGCGCTCGCGAACCAATCCGGCACGATATCGATCCTGGGCGGCGGAGATACCGCTGCCGCCGTCGCCGGACACGAGTGGGCCTCGCGCTTTACCCACATCTCGACCGGAGGCGGCGCGACGCTCGAGTTCCTCGAGGGCCGCGAGCTTCCCGGCGTAAAGGCGCTCGAGCGTTAAAGGACGGTCACGATGCGCAGGCTAATGCTCGCGGGCAACTGGAAGATGAACCTGAACGCGGTTGAAGCGCGCGCGCTGATCGCGGCGATCCGCGCCGATATCGATCGCGACGCCGCCGCACTCGCGCGCGATCGCGATATCATCGTCGCGCCGCCCGCCGTGATGATCCCCGCCGCCGCGCAATCCCTGGCGGGATCGTCGATCGCGCTCGGTGCGCAGAACATGCACTACGAAGACAAGGGCGCCTTCACCGGCGAGGTCTCGGCCCCGATGCTGCTGGCGTTCGGCGTCAGCCACGTGATTCTCGGCCATTCCGAGCGCCGCCAGATCTTTCACGAAACCGACGATCTGGTTAACCGCAAGATGCTGTCCGCGCTGAAGCATCGCATGATCCCGATCCTGTGCGTCGGCGAGACCCAGCAAGAGCACGACGGCGGCCGCGCACTCGAAGTCGTGATGCGCCAGTTGCAGGGCGGACTTGCGGACGCTCCGGCCGACCATGCCGCGCGGATCGTGATTGCGTACGAGCCAATATGGGCTATCGGCACCGGCCGCACCGCATCGCCCGAACAGGCGCAGACCGTCCACGCGGCGATTCGCCAGGCGGTCGGCGACATGCACGGCCGCGAGGCCGCCGAAGCGATGCGGGTTCTCTACGGCGGCAGCGTTACGGCCGAGAATGTTGACTCGCTCCTCTCCAAGCCCGATATTGACGGGGCTCTGGTCGGCGGGGCAAGCTTAAAGGCTGACTCCTTTGCGAGGATCATCCGCGCCGGCCGCGGATGAAAACCTTCGGAACGTAACCATGTACGTATCGGCTGTAATTGCGATTCACATCACCGTGTGCGTCGTGCTGGTTGTGATTATCCTGCTTCAGCAGGGCAAGGGTGCCGACGTCGGCGCGGTGTTCGGCGGCTCGAGCTCGACCGTGTTCGGTTCGAGCGGCGCCGGGAATGCGATGACCCGGGCGACTTGGGCGCTCGCGACGGTCTTCTTTGCGACCTCGATCTTCCTGGCTTATGCGTCAACTCAGCGCGCGACGGGAAGTATTTTTTCCGGCTCGTCGACGCAGAGGCGATCGGTGATGCCGGCCGCGCCCGCGGGCAACGTTGCGGTTCCCGCCGCACCCGCGGCAGCCGGTCAGGCACCGCAGCCTGCGCCGCAGCAGAAATAGGCCGGCGCACATCCCATCCGATGCGCGGGTGGTGGAACGGCAGACACGCCAGTTTGAGGGGCTGGTGGCCGAAAGGCCGTGGGGGTTCAAGTCCCCCTCCGCGCACCAAATTCTGCTCTCGTTGATTCGCTAATCACAGGGAGCAACGCTTGTGTACAAACTCAGACCGCGCGATAATCTGCTACGATGGCGCCTAGGCAAAAGAAACTCATCGAATCGATGCTGTCTGACTTGAGCGGTCCTCGGGCAGTCGAAGGATTTCGCAAAGCAGCTGATGCGTTCACGTCGGACGCTACCCGCTCGGAAGCTTCCGCCAGGAAGGTTCTGATTGACGAGGGAATTTATACCAAGTCAGGCAAACTCTCCAAGAACTACAGTTCTTGATTGCATCGCCTGGCGGCCAGCTTTGTCCTCGCGTACCACGGCTGCGAACGCCAGGTTGGCGAGCGCATCCTCAAAGGTGAGGCGTTCAAGCCAAGCAACAACGACTACGATTGGCTTGGTCCCGGAATCTATTTCTGGGAGTCGAATCCGCGGCGTGGGCTGGACTACGCCCGAGAAGTTCTCTCGCGAGCGCGCGCTCGTTCCAAGTCTCCATTCGTAATTGGAGCGGTCGTGTCACTTGGCCGATGCTTGGATCTGACAACATTCGATAGTATCGAGATCGTTCGCGCCGCATACCAGAGTCTGGTGGACGCAACAAAAGCCGCCGGTCTTCCCCTCCCCGCAAATTCAGAGGATGGACTGCGCAGGCATCTCGATTGCGCGGTGATTCGGCGCGTACATACAATCCTCGCGGCGGCGGGTTCCGAACCAGTCGATACCGTCAAGGGAATCTTCGTCGAGGGCAAGCCAATCTACACGGGTTCGGGTTTCTACGAGAAAACTCATGTTCAGATCGCGGTCTGCAACCCGGAATGCGTCAAGGGTGTGTTTCGGGTACCCGGCAATCAGCTTACGTGATCGTGCTGTCGCTGATCGACTCTGCTGGCAGTCACTCGAACCGGATGCTGCTGAGGAACGCGTCGGCTTCCTGCTCGCCCGCGGGGGTGCCGCCGTTTGGACTGCGCTGCGTATAGATGAAACGCACGATAAACCCAGGCGAATGCGGATCGATACACTCGAGGCTGTCCTCATCGGTGATTAGCCGATCCACAGAGGGCGTTGTCGTGTTCGCGTAGTTCACCGTCAAAAGCGACTGCGCATGATAGCGCAGGCAGGTCGTGCCGTGCCCCGCCGCCGGTGAGATCACCTTGTCACCGCCGGGCAGGCTCTCGGCCCAATGCTGCAACTCGTCTGCGTTGGTCACCGCCGAAGACGGCTCGAACGCGAAGATCAGAATCTGCGATTCGGCCCGCCCGTCGTGGCGCGTGAACTCCGCCAGCGTCGGCGGATCGACCGTGTCGCGCAGGTACCATCCGGTGCGCTCCGGGCGCTGGAATGAGAAATCACCGCGCTGTATCCGTTCAGGCAAGCCAACCGCGTCAGTCTGTAAGAGATGCGTGCATGATGCGGGCGCGATCGCGCTCAGGATCATCACCACGCATAGCCGCGCCAGTCGCCGCCATTTGCGGTTCCCACGCCCTCGCAGCCCTACCGGATTCATTGAAATTGATATTCCAGATGCGCGCGCACAGTCGCGACGGTTATAGCCGTCCGTGTCCGCCGCGGCAATCAAGCCGTTACTGCTGATTCGCGCCAGGGTCGATTGGAGAGCTGGCTGGCTCTTCGGACTCCGAGATGTCCAGCGACACCAGCATCGTCTGTGTGCCGCCCGCACTGCGATAAACGCCCGAAAGCGGCGGCACGTCGCCGTAGTCGCGCCCTACCGCGACGCGCAGATGATGGTCGCCGGCGCGCGCGCCGTGCGGCGGGGCGAAACCGATCCATCCCGCGTCGGGGATTAACGCCTCGATCCATGCGTGGCTCGCCTGCTCGCCGAGCGGCCGCCGATGCTCCGAATCAACCACCGGCGCCAGGTATCCGGACACATAGCGCGCGGGCACACCTGCGAGCCGCAGGATGCCTATCATCAGATGCGCGAAGTCCTGGCACACGCCGCCTCCGGCCTGCAGGATCTGGTTTAAGTCCGAGCGAACATTGGTGGCGCCCGGTTCGTACGCGAATTGGCCACGAATCCATCCGACGATCCGGCACACGTAATCCACCACCGGCTCATTCATGCGCGGCCGCGCCATCCAGAACAGCTTCTTCAGCGGTTCGCTCAACGGCACGTAGCGGCTCGGATGCAGAAAATCGTATTCGAGCTGCGAACGCAGCGCGTCTCCGGCCAGAAATTCGCCGAACGGATGCCGCGGCGCGCTGAGCGCTCGCGGCGCGGTCCGCTCGATCAGCGAATCGGCCACCACCACCAGCTCGCGATGCGCCTCGTGCACCGACAGCGCGTGGACGATATTGCCGAACGAGTCGCGATAGTCGATCACCGCGGCGCGCGGAATCACCTCGAGCCGGAACCCTATCGTGCGCTGGCCCGGACTCTCGCGCGGGCGCAGCCGCACCTCGTTGTGCGATTCATACGCCTCCCGGTCGTAGGCGAAGCGGGTAACGTGTCTGACCCGAAATCTCATTCAAACCGTCTTTCCCGAACTAGTTTTCCGATGTACTTATTCGTCAATATACTCATTCGAACTTCAGATACTCGGCGGATACTTCTTCGCCGATTCGCGCGCAATCTTCCTGAATCCCGAGCAGGTACTCATGCAGTCCCGATTCGATCACCGTGTCCGCGGCCCCCGCCCGCAGCCGCACCCCGAGCGCGTGCGCCGACGGTATCCGGTCCACGCCGTTGGAATGCATCCCCGCCGCTTCGACCCGTCCGAGCGCGGAACCCATCCGGTCGATACAAAAGCGCGCCGCGCGCGGAAACGAGGCGTCGAACAGCAGTACCTCGACCACTTTGTCCGCGCGAATCAGATTGCCGTGCGAGCGCCGATACGCCTCCAGCGCCGACGCGCTGCGCAGCAGCGCCGCCCACTGCGACAGATCCAGCGGCGAGCCGACATCTTCGAGCTTCGGCAGCAGTACATGATACTTCACGTCGAGCAGGCGCGAGATATTCTCGGCGCATTCGAGCGAGCGTCCGATCGCCAGGAAATCGAAGCCGACGTCGCGCGAAATCGTGGTCTGGATCACGCCCGCGATCCGGTAAAACCGCTCGCGCAGCTCCGAAAAGAACCCGTACACGCCGACCGCCTCGAGCATCGCGGACGACCACCGCTGCGTGTCGAGATAGAGCGTGTTGATCTCGAGCCATAACTCGGACGAAATGCGATGCCGCAGCGCGCTGCAGTTCTCGCGCGCGAATCCGATGCAACTTCGAATCGACGACGGGTTTTTCTCGTCAAATGCGTAATAACCCAAGACCGACGCTTCGTCGTCGGCCGCGTAACGCGAGTCGAAGTCGTCCCGATCGCCCGTGATCGCCAGCATCGCTCCCCACGCACCGCTCGGCCCTGCCGGGATTTCCACCAGCAGATGATAATTCACATCTACCAGCCGTGCGCGCCACTCCGCGCGCTCGAGATAGCGAGCGGTCCAGTACAAATGGTTTGCAACCCGTCTCAGCACGGCCCATCCAGCACCCAGGTGTCTTTGCTGCCGCCCCCCTGCGACGAGTTTACCACCAGCGACCCCTCGCGCAGCGCCACCCGGGTAAGTCCGCCCGCAAGTACGCGCGGACGGGTGCCCATAATCACGAAGGGGCGCAGATCGACGTGCCGCGCCGCCGGCGCCACGCCGCCCTCGCCGTTATCGACCAGCGTAGGATGCACCGACAGGCTCACGACCGGCTGCGCGATAAAATCTTTCGGATTGGCTTCGATCAGCTTGCGCGTCGCCGCCAGCTCGGCGTCGCTCGCGCGCGGACCGATCACGACGCCGTAGCCGCCCGAGGCTCCGGTGGGTTTGATCACAAACCGATCGAGGTCGCGCAGCACCATCGCGCGCACCTCGGGCTCGCGTAGCAGATGCGTCTCGACGATCGGCAGAATCGGATGCTCGCCCAAATAGTAGCGAATCATCTCTGGCGTGTACGCAAAAACCGCCTTGTCGTCGGCGACCCCGGTGCCGATTCCGTTGGCGATTGTCACGCTGCCCGCGCGAATCGCCGCCGTCAGTCCCGCGACTCCCAGCATCGAGTCGTGCCGGAAGACCACTGGATCGAGAAAGTCGTCGTCGACCCGTCGGTACAGGACGTGAATCTGACGCAGCCCGTGAACGGTTTTCATCCACAACTTGTGATCGACGCAGACCAGATCGCGCCCTTCGACCAGCTCGACACCCATCTGCTGCGATAAGAACACATGCTCGAAAAACGCCGAGTTAAACGGTCCCGGCGTCAGCAGCGCGACCGTCGGCCGCGAAACTCCCGCGGGTGCGAGTTCGGTCAAACTCGCGAGCAAATCCGCGGGGTAACCCTCGACGCTGCGCACCCGCGAAGCGCGCAGCACCGCTGGCATCAGGCGCGTCGTTACCAGCCGGTTCTCGATCACGTACGATACGCCCGACGGCGTGCGCGCGTTGTCCTCGAGCACGTAAAAGCGTCCGTCGGCGCCGCGCACCAGATCGATTCCCGCAACCGTGATAAAAATTCCGCCGGGCGGCGTGATCCCGACCGCGCCGCGCCGGTATTGCGACGATTCCAGAATCAGGTCGTGCGGCACCAGCCCATCCTTAAGGATATGCGCCTCGCCGTAAATATCGGCCACAAACGCGTTAAGCGCGCGCACCCGCTGGATGAGACCCGCCTCGAGCGTCTGCCAGGTCTCCGCGTCGATAATCCGCGGAATCGGGTCGAACGGAAAAATCCGCTCGGCGCCCTCGGTCTGTCCATAAACATTGAAGGTGACGCCCATCCGCAACAGCATCCGCTCGGCTTGCGAGCGCAGCGATGCGAACTCGGCGCCGCCCATCCCTAGCAGGCTCGAGGCGACCGGGGCGCACCACGGATGCGGTCCGCCGCCGGCCGCGAACATTTCGTCGAACATTCCGGAGGGCGATCGGTATGCCGCGAAAACAGGCGCATGCATGCCCGCCTGCGAGGCATTTATCGATACTTCCAAAGCAATCTCCTAAGGTTTTTCTCCCGCGCCGTCGCCGGCGTACATCGAGATTGAGAAAGGAGCAATCGACGTGCCTCGTCCGCAGCCGCGGCTTCTGCCGGTATCCCGCGAGTAATGTTCTCTCTCTGTGTGGTGGCCGACGGCTTATCGGCCCACGGAACGTCATCCTCGCGCCACGACAACGGTGCCGGACGCGCGGATGATAGCGGATGATGCGCCGCTCAGCCGAGGGCGAGACTGAACTGCCGTTCGGCTGTTTCAGCCGGCTTCCGCGCCTCGAACTCTTCCTCGTGGGCGACCGAAAAGCCATGGCGGCGGCGCAGGCGATCGAAGACCGCGCGCATCCGATCGTCGTAAGCCTGCGGCGCGTAAGGCGAGTGCGCATAGAAGGCGTCGATTCTTTCGGCGAGGTTAGGAAAATTCTCACGGATGAACGGGATAAACCTGCGCGCCGCCGCAGGCATCAGGAACAGCGTGCGCCACCAAACTCCCTCGGCTCCGGCTTTGCGCGCCATCCGGATCACGCTCTCGATCGCCGCCGCATCGTCGGTCAGCCCCGGGATCATCGGCATCATCATGACGTTGCATCGAATTCCCGCTCGCACGAGTGTGTTGAGCGCGCGCAGCCTCAATCCGGGGCGCGGGGCGCGCGGCTCGAGGATTCGCTGCAGCCGCCGATTTAGCGTGATCACGGAAAAGTTCACCTGGATTCGCGAGCGCCGGTTAATCGCGAGCAGCAGGTCGAGGTCGCGCGTCACCAACGCGGACTTGGTCGTGATCGAAAGATTTAAGCCCGAAAGCTGCGCGAAAACCTGCAGCATCGAGCGCGTCAGCCCGTACTTCCGTTCGGCCGGCTGATACGGGTCGGTAGCGGTGCCGATAGCGATTGCGTTGGTGCCGATAGGAGTGCGCGAAAGCGTATGCGCCAGCACCTCGGCCGCCATCCGCTTGACGAAGATGCGGCGCTCGAAGTCCATCGGGTCCCGCAACTCAAGGAATTCGTGAGTGTACCGTGCGTAGCAATAGACGCAGCCGAACTCGCAGCCCCGATAAGGGTTGATCGTCCACCGAAACGGCATCCGAGAGCCAGTGCATCGATTCAAAATCCGATGCACCGGCATCTCGACAAACTCGACCCCACGCGCCGCCTCGTCGGGAACCAGGCGGTCAGGGCGGAGCGGCAATGAAGCGCCGGCGTTCATGCGCATAGTTTCGCTTTTGTTTCGCTATAAGTCAAGCTTCACGGCAGCCAGGAGTCCGGAAAGGCAATCGAGACAGCGCGCGGCGACGACTGACGGACGGGTTCTGCCTACAAATAGGCAAAGGCGGCACGCACTCGGTCGCGGCCGCCCGAGTCGAGTACATCGCCGTGGGTCACGATTACGCGGTCGAAATCCCATTGCAGGATTCTCGCAACCGACGCGCGGGCGGCTTCATGATCCGAGATCGCTCGCCTGATCAGGCGATGAGGGCCGAAATGGCCGGGCGCTCCGCTGATCCAATTGAACACGCGCGCCTGCGCCGCATCCTGCCGCGATACGTTGAACACCAGATCCGTGAATATCAGCGTACGGGTCGCGCGATGGTAGAAAACCACCTCGTTCAAGAACGGTGCGCCGCAGAAGAGGTGCTGCTCGATTTCGTCCCGCCAGTCCGGATCGGCTTCGTCACCAAGAATCGACG
>DATKSB010000228.1:0-24118 GCA_035531855.1 Binataceae bacterium (SeqCode) | reverse complement strand
CTTGCAGGGCGGCCCTTCTTCTTGCAGGCGATGATTTCACGCGGCGGCTCCGCTATTCTGATTATCGATGAAAATGATCTTAGACAAATCAATGAGCGTTCTCGCGGCAGTGATCGCGGCTGCGATCATCCTGCCATCCGTGCGAGCGCATGCTTCCGGCAGCTCAATCGCGGTGCGGGCGCAGAATGTCCAGGCGAAAATCGCGCTCGCCAGCGCCAGGGTCGAGCCTGGACACGACGTCGGTGTGACCGTGGATATCGCGATCGAGCCCGGATGGCACATCTACGGAAATCCGGTGCCCGAGGATTTCGTCGCGACGAGCGTCGCGTTCGACAGCCAGGTGATCGCAAAGCAGCAAATCAAATTTCCGCCACCGACCCCCGTAAAGTTCGAGGGACTCGGTCAAACGCTGCCGGTCTATGAGAAGTCAATGCGCGCGGCAGGAACAGTGATGATCGATCCGAAGTCAAAGCCGGGCGATTACCAAATCGCTGGCACGTTCAAGTTCCAGGAATGCAACGACAACATCTGCAAGATTCCGCAAGCGGTAAAGTTCGAGATTCCAGTAACCGTAGAAGCCGCGGCGAAATAATCACAGCGGCCACCGAGACACCAAGACACGAAGAACAAGCGGCGCTAGCGTATTCGCGAGCGCCGCCTTGTCATTAGGCGGATGACGTGCGGCTAAATTCCGTACACCTTAGCTACGCTCTCGCCCAGGATTGCGCGGCGGCCCGATTCGGTCATTGGTGCGACCAGGCCCTTTAGCTCTTCGAGATAATTTCCCGGATGGTCGGGATGCGGATAGTCACTAGCCCAGAAAAATTTGTTCTCGCCGACGATCTGCATCATCCCGGCTATCGTGCGTTCATCGGGGTCGGCGGAAATCCAGCATTGGCGTTTGAAATAGTACGAAGGCTTTTCCTTGAGCCGCACCGTCAGGCCTAAAGTGGTGCCGGAGAATATCGCGTCGCCGCGATCGAGGAAGTAGCCAATCCATCCGGCCTGCGATTCGAGCACGATCAGCTTGAGTTTCGGAAAACGATCGAAAACTCCGAGCTGGAAGATTGTTCCCAACGCATGCTGCACGCCCTGGCCCGCGAACAGATCGTAGTACCACGCGGCCCAGGCGAAGTTGTCGTAGCGGCGATGAATTCCAAACGACATCGGCTCGAAGGTTGGATGAATCGCAAGCGGCACGCCGAGGTCCTGCGCGGCCGCGAACACCGGATCGTGCGCCGCGTCGCCGTGCGGCACCCGCGTGATCGTGAACGGACACACGAAGGCGCCTTTGCATCCGTCCTTCACCGCGCGTTCGAGCTCGCGCGCGGCCTCGGCCGGATCACCGAGCGACAGATGCGCGATCGGAATCAGTCTTCCGCCCGAGTCGCGGCAGAAATCCGCGATCCATCGGTTGTACGCGCGGCAGTACGCGGCCGACAGTTCCGCGTCGAACAGCTCGGCTTCCCACAGCAACCCTATAGTTGGATACAGGATCGATTTCGCCATCCCCTCCTTGTCCAGAAGCTGAAGCCGCTCTTTCATGTTCATGGTGCCGAAGGCGGCGCCCTTGAGATAAGTGTCCTCGGCCTTGGGCTGTAGCGCGCGCAGGTCTTCGGGACGCAGACGCTCGCCGCGCGTCGAGGCCTCGCGCATCCGGTTGGACTCCTCGACGCGTTTGCCCATCCCGCCCAGCGAGCCGAGCAGGCCGGGCCGCGTCATCTCGGCGCGCTTGCGATCGATTTCGAGATACTCGAAGCCGTCATCGCCGACCCGAATGCGCATCGCGCGGTCGCGATACTTGGGGTCGATATATTTTTCCCACAGGTCGGGCGGCTCGAGGATATGGCCGTCGCAGTCGATTACCAAGGCTTCGCTCATAACCAGCTCTCCGTCATAGGTTCGTGATTTCGGATACGTGATTTGTCACAGAATCGCGATTGGATTGATCGGCGACGCGGTTCCGCGCTCGAGGATTAGCGGCCCCATCGTGAACAGGAACTCGTAGCGTCCGGCCTTTGCGCAGGCAACGGAGAGCGCGTCGAAATCGGCGTTGTCGATCAGATGCACCCCCATCGCGACCAGCGTGCCGACGTGGATCGGCAGCGGCACGCCTTCGTAGCCGCTGGGCACCACGTCGCTTACGCTGTCGGAGCCGAGCAGCGCGATTTTGCGCGAATGCAGCCACTCGAGGCAGGTCGCATCGAGGCCCGGAAGTCCGACGCGATTCGGATCCCATCCGCCCTTGGCCTTGCGCCGCGCGGCGCGGCCGGTGCGAATCAGCAGAACGTCGCCTTCCTCGACGCGGACGCGATGCTCTTTTTCGGCGGCGTCGAGATCTTCGGGGAAGATCCGATCGCCGGGTTCCATCCAGTCGATTTTTTTTATTTTGGGAATATCCAGCAGCACCCCGCGGCTGATAATTCCCTCGCGCGCCACCGTGATCGCGCATTTCTTCGCGCCGTGAGAGCCGACCTCGCCCGCGCTGAAGCCGTTGTACATTTTCTTTTGCCAGAAGACGTGGCATAGCGCGTCGATATGAGTATTGGCCATCCCATGCGGCGCGATTGCAAAGTAGTCGCCGGCGTACGGCAGCGGCATCTCGTGCGAATCGAGCCCCGCCTGCACCATCAGGTGGGTGACGGGAGTTGGATTGTCCGCGGCGGGAATTGTCGCCAGCGGCAGCGCGAGCGAAACCGCCTGTCCGGACTTGACCAACTGCGCGGCGCCGGCGCGTTTCGCGTCGGTGATAAAGTTGAGTGCGCCGCGCTCATCGTCCTTGCCCCAGCGGCTCCAGTTGCTGAACGTTTCGAACATCGCGATTACTTCGGCGGGCGTACTTCGAGTGGCCATGATAGTCTCTCCGGCGTGGGTTCCGTCGCCGTCCGTATAGCATAGGAAGCGGAGTGTGCGGTAACTGAACGATCGGTATGTTGATGGTGGACGATTGGGAAACGGTCCATGAGCCGCCCTCACCCGCGCGTCACGATGCTTGCGAAAAGAGCGCAAGCATCGCGCCGCTTACCCTCTCCCGGAAGGAGAGGGTATTTCAGACGCGCCACGCCGCGCCGCCCCCTCCCGGAGGGAGAGGGTATATTGGACTGAAGACTTAGATGGGTAATCAGTACATCGAGGCGGCTCGGATCTATCACGAGATAACCAAACACTCGTACACCAGCGTGCGATCGTCGGGGACGTATCGGCTTGATTGGGACAATCGGCCTGCGCCTTACAAGATATATCCGACCGCGGGAGCACTCGCGTTGCCGCGCGAGTTGGAGCTTTCGACGATTCCCGCGCTTTCGGCGATTGCCGCGTCTGTTCCCGATGGAACCGATGGCGCGCTGACCCTCGACGCGTTGACGCGGGTTCTGTTCTGCACCGGAGGACTCACGCGGTCGCGGCAGGTCGGCGGCGAGGATTATCATTTCCGCGCGGCGGCATCGGCGGGCGCACTCTATCCTACCGAGATCTACCTTGCCGCGGGCGAAGTCGAAGGGCTGGAGCCGGCGCTGTATCATTTTTCGCCCGCCGATCTGAAGCTGCGCGGACTGCGGCGCGGCGACTGGCGCGCGATGCTGTCGCGGGCGGCGGCCGGACGCCCGAGGGTCGCGCAGGCGCGCGCGGTGATTATTCTGACCTCGATATTCTGGCGCAGCGCGTGGAAATATCATGCGCGCGCGTATCGCTACTGCTTCTGGGACGCGGGTACGATGATCGCGAATCTGATCGCGGCGGCCGGCGCCGAGCAAATCGGCGCGGAAATCGTAACCGCGTTCGAGGATCCGGAAATCGAGGCGCTGCTCGGGCTAGACCCCGATCGCGAGGGCGCTGTCGCCTTGATCGCGCTGGGTGCGGGAACCGCCGCGTCCGTCGAATCTCCCGCGCTCGAGCCTTTTCCATTCGAGGCGATCGCGCTCTCGACGAATGAAGTCAGCTACGAGCCGATCGTGAAGTTTCATCGTGAGTCGCGCCTCGTGACCGGCGCGGAAGTTTCTGAAATCGCGGATGCAACCGTGACTGGCCCGGAACCCCGGCGCGATCTGATTCGATTCGACCCGCTCGCAGCCGGCACCGCGATGGGACTTGGCGAGACGATTCTTCGCCGCGGCTCGACGCGCCAATTCGCGCAGGCGCCCATTCGTGGCGAAGAGCTGCAGGCGATTCTCGCAACGGAACGCACGCATCCGCACGCCGACTTTCCTTCGCTTATCGACACCTACCTGATCGTCAACGCGGTCGAGGGGCTTGCGCCGGGCGCCTATTTCCACGACCGGACCGGCGGCGGGTTCGAGCTCGTCAAGGCGGGCGAGTTTCGCGGCCAGGCCGGATATCTGTGCCTGGAGCAGCCGCTCGGGATGGATTGCTCGGCGCTGATCGTTTACATGGCCGACTTGGAACGCGCGCTCGCGGCGCTCGGTAACCGGGGCTATCGCGACGCCCATCTCGAGGCCGGTATCCGCGGCGGCCGCGCGTACCTTGGCGCCTATGCGCTCGGGCGCGGAGCTACGGGGCTCACCTTTTATGACGACGACACGACCAAGTTCTTCGAGCCGCACGCATCCGGCAAGAGTCCCATGCTGATGGTCGCGATTGGAGTACCGCGCACCCGCGCTACTGATGATGCGTGACACATGATGACCGTCAGGCGGGCCGATGCCCGTTAGGCGCGCATGGAACCGCACAATTTACCGCCTAACGGCCCTTCTCCGGCGGCATCCCTCTTGCTGTTACCGGAGCCGAGTGACGCGCCGGGTTGCACCGCGCAAAGGACGCAGTGGATGAAGAAGGTCGAGGCGATCATCAAACCGTTTACGATCGACGCGGTGAAGGCGGAACTCGAGCTCGCGGGGGTCACCGGACTCACCACCTACGAGGTCAGAGGCTTCGGCCGCCAGAAAGGACGCACCGAGCTGTACCGCGGCTCGGAATATATCGTCGATTTCAAGCCCAAGCTCAAACTCGAAGTGATCGTGCGCGACGAGCAGACCGACGCGGTCGTCGATGCGATCCAGCGCAAGGCCCGGACCGGCAGAATCGGCGACGGCAAGATCTACGTGTCTGAAGTGTCCGAAGTGATCCGCATCCGGACCGACGAGCGCGGCGATATTGCGATCTGAATCGCACGCGGCGAAACTCCGTCGAACTACCTATCCCATCTCAAACCATCGTCCGGTATCAGCCTCCACCAATAGGTCCAGATGATGACCGTGCGGCGGGCGGTTGCTCATCGCATGAGCATCGTCCGTGCAAAGTGCAACTAATTCTCATTGCAGATTGATGACTACCGGATGGCACTCCTCTTGCGCTTAGGCCGAAAGCGAACCCGCATCGGAATTGAATCAGACGGGGAGCATGCCCGAATTCTCGGGCTAAGCCGAAGGAGGAGAGATGGCAGAGTCAAACGAAGCACCCAAGATGAAGGCGACACTTGGGCTGACCGGGGTAACGGTCAACGCTATGGCGCTAATCGCGCCTGGCGCCTTCTTGTGGATCACGTTCGTCCAGCAAGCGGGTTACGCGTTTCCGTCAGGCATGGCGATGTGGGCGGGGATTTTCGTGGCGTTGATGCTGGCCTATGCGACGGCGGTTTCGTACTCGGAGCTGGCCAAACTCTACCCCGGAGCGGGTAGTTCGTATCTGTTTGCGGAGAAGGCTTTCCTGAACACGACCCACGCCTACAAGTTCTCGCGGATCGCAAAGTTCGTGACCGGATGGGCCTCGCATCTGTACTACTGGATGTACCCGGGGGTCATGGTCGCGACGATGGGAATCATGATCGGGTACATCGTCGGCAACATCGCGCCGAACTCGATCAACGCAGGCGTGCCGGGGCCGGTGTTCATGGCGCTGATCGCGGTGATCTTTTCGTTTGCGGTCGCGTGGATCGCCTTCCAGGGCGTCAACGGCTCGACGATGGTCAATATCGCGATCAATGGAATCCAGATCGTCGCGCTGCTGTTTTTCTCAGCGCTGGCGATCGCTTACCGCATGTCGCATCCTGCCGGCGCCGCGGGCCTTGGGCTCGACGCGAGCGGCAACGTCATCCATGCAACGGTCAGCTATGCGTTCAGTGGCGACAATCCGTCGCATATGAGCGCGCTGTCGGTTATTCTGCCGCATCACTTCTCATGGGTGATGCTGCAAGCGACGGTCGCGATCCTGCTGCTGGTCGGCTTTGAGTCGGTCACGTCACTTGGTGAAGAAGCCAAGAACCCGACCAAGGATATTCCGCGCGGGGTTCTGCTCTCGCTGACCATCCAGGGATTGTTCTGCTACCTGATCGAATATTTCGCCGCCAACTACTTCATGAACAGCGCCTACAGCCTGGCCGCCGCAAAAGGCTCGGCAGCTCCGATCGGCGACATGATGGTGCTGGTCGGCAACGCGCTCATGGGCGGGCACGGGCAGGCGTTCATGCTGGTCGAAGCGCTGACCGTGTTCCTTGCGCTGATCGGCACTACTCTTAGCTGCATAAACACCGGAGCGCGCGTGACCTACGCGATGGGCCGCGATGAGGAAGTGCCGGAGCACTTCGGCTTGCTGCACGGCGAGAACCTGACTCCGCATCGCGCGATTTGGGCGCTTGCGGTAATCTCCGCAGTGCTCGGCGCATACGCGGCGCTGTTCTACTTCGCCGGCGGCTCCGCGCCCGACGACAAAACTATCGCGACGCTGCCGCACAACATCTGGTACGCGATCGGGATGAGCTCCAACGCGAGCCTCTCGGCGCTGCCCAACGGGTTGTTGCTGGTGACGCTGACCTCGAACTTCGGGACCTTCCTGCTCTACGGACTCACGAACATCATATGTATCGTGGCCTTCCGCGAGCACGAATCTTTCCACGGCTTCAAGCACGTGGTTATCCCGGTGTTCGGCGCGATCGCAAACTTCTCCTGCCTCGCCTTCTACATTATCGGACCTCTGGAAGGCTTGGGCAGCGTGAAGGAACCGCTTCTCGCCGTCGCGATTTCCGTAATCTGGGGAGTTTACGGAGCGATATACTTTATCCGCAACTCGAAGAAGAAGGGGAAATCAACCATATTGGTCGCCAAACCGGCGTAGCGAGCCACGCCGGTTGTAGCCCCGGGGGCGGATGGTGCTTCGGCGTCGTCCGCCCCCAACCCATTTGCGAGTGTTGTATAGTAGCGGCCTGTGACTGAAGCCGAGCACAAGCATCCGTCCGCCGAACCTCCGCCCCACGGGGATATTTTCGATCTGGCGATGCTGTCTGATGTCGGAACCAATCGTCCCGACAATGAAGACTCCTGCGGCCATCTGATCGACACGCCTGACGCGGCGGTGTTCGCGGTCGCCGACGGGATCGGCGGCTATGAAGGCGGCGAAGTAGCGAGCGCGATGGCGATCGAGCTGACGCTGCAGGCGTGGCGCGATAGCCCGCCGTCGTGGGGGGCGGCCAAACGCCTGGCGCGCGCGGTCCAGTTCGCTAATATCGAAATTCACAATCGCGCGCTCGCAGTGCCGGAACTGCGCAGGATGGGCACCACGCTTACCGCCGTCGCGATCGACAAGGGGATGCTTGCGGCGGTGCACGTGGGAGATTGCCGGCTCTACCTCGCGCGCAGGCACGCGATCTCGCAGCTCACCAAGGATCACACGATGGTCGCCGAGAAGGTTCGGATGGGCCTGCTCACCGCCGAGCGCGCGCGCAATCATCCGGAACGCTCGATGCTGGTGCGGAGCATCGGACAGGAACTGATCGTTTCAGTCGATCGAATCTCGATCCCGCTGGTGCAGGGCGATCGCCTGATCCTCTGCAGCGACGGATTGCATAACGTGCTGCACGACAGCGAAATCGAGCACTTGACGCGCGACCCCGACGCGGCCGCCGCGTGCCGCGCCCTGGTCGAGGCCGCGAACGAACGCGGAACCGCCGACAATCTGACCGTCGCCGTATTCACGATGCTTGCGGATACCGGGCTTACGCCGACCACACCGGGATGGCGCGCCAGGCTTGCCCGGATATTCGGCAAAGGCGCGTAGGCGGTTGAATCACCCGGCTAGTTTGGGGCGGCAGGGCGTGGTAACTTCCGCGCCCAGACCCTATTTCTGCCAGGCATAGATTCCATGCGCGAGGTCAGCGTCGGCGAAACCCTCGATCAGTACAAGCTCACCGAGGTGATCGCGCGCAGTGGAATGGCGTCGATCTTCAAAGGGATCGACCTCACCAACGAACAGACCGTCGCGATCAAGGTTCCCTACCTTCAGTTCGAGAGCGACGTAATTTTCTACAGCCGCTTTCAGCGCGAAGAGGAAGTAGTCCGCCGCCTCGACCATCGCAACATCATCAAGATTATGACTCCCCGGCACAAAAGCCGGATGTATATCGCGATGGAGTTCGTGGACGGCATTTCGCTGCGTGAGCTGATGCGGCGCGAGCGACCGATGGCGGCCGAAAAGGCGCTTGGCTATGCGATCCAGATTTGCGAGGCGCTGGTTTACATGCACGGCGAAAAAGTGGTGCATCGCGACCTGAAGCCGGAAAATATCCTCGTGACCGGCGACGACACGCTCAAGATAATGGATTTTGGGATCGCGCTGGACGAATCCGCGCGGCGACTCACCTGGTCCGGCCTGTCGTCAACCATCGGCACGCCCGACTACATGGCGCCCGAGCAGGTCAGCGGCCGTCGCGGCGATGCGCGCACGGACATCTACGCGATGGGCGTGATCCTGTACGAGATGCTGACCGGGAATCTGCCGTTTTCGTGGCCGAATGTTTACAACGTGATGCGCGCGAAGACCAACGAGGATCCGCATCCGCCGTCCGAGTTCATCAAAGACTTCGATCCCAAGCTCGAGGAGATCATCCTGCACGCGATCGAGACCGCGCCCAAGAATCGCTATGCGAGCGCAGCCGAGATGCTGGCCGATCTGCGCGATCCGTCAAAGGTGGTTCCGCGCGGACGCGCCGAGCATCTTAAGCCGCGCAGCCTGCGGATGCAGAAATTCCGTCGCGGCGCGGGGTTCGTGCTGTTCTTCGCCTCGCTCATCGGATTCTTTGTGTTTCTGATCTGGCTCGCCAACCGCTATCCGGCCGCGCAGGTCGCGCCGCGAAAATCTTTCCGAGGGGAAATGAGATGACACGCCGCCACTCGAGTTTCACTCTTTGCGCCCTCGCGATCGCCGCCGCGGCGCCGATGCTGCTGACCGCCGGCCGCGCACACGCCCAATCCACATCGCCCGCGATCACGCTTGATCAATCGCTCAACCTGGCATGGGTGCTGATCGCGGGATTCCTGGTGATGTTCATGCAGGTCGGCTTCGCGATGGTTGAGACCGGCTTCACCCGCGCCAAAAACGCGGTCAACACGATGGCGATGAACCTGGTCATCTATCCGATCTGCGTGATCGGATTCTGGTTGACTGGCTACGCGTTCATGATGGGCGGGGTGCATCAGTGGCCGTCGCTCGGCGCGGCGGTAATTGGGCATCACGAACTCGCGCTCACGATCGGCAGCCACCCGTGGGGGCTCCTGGGGTTCAGCAAATTTACGCTCGCCAGCGTCAGCCACGATCCCGCGAGCCTCGCGATGTTCCTGTTTGCGGTGGTGTTCATGGATACCGCGGCGACCATTCCGACCGGCGCGATGGCCGAGCGGTGGAAGTTCTCAGCGTTTTTCATCTACGGATTTTTCATCTCGATGTTTCTGTACCCGCTCTATGGCAACTGGGTGTGGGGCGGCGGATGGCTCTCGCAACTGGGCGTCAATCTCGGGCTGGGTCATGGCCATGTCGATTTCGCGGGTTCGTCGGTGGTCCACATGACCGGCGGAGTAGTCGCGCTGGCGGGAGCGATCGTGCTCGGTCCGCGCATCGGAAGGTTTCGCCGCGACGGCGCGATTGGCGCCCTGCCCGGACATAACCTGCCGATGGCGATGGTGGGGACGCTGATCCTCGCGTTCGGATGGTTCGGGTTCAACGCCGGATCGACGCTGGCCGCGACCGACTCGCGGATCGGGGTGATCGCGGCGAACACGATGCTCGCGTCGTCGGCGGGAGCACTCGCGGCGCTGCTCTATTTGTGGCATCGCTATAAAAAGCCCGACGTTGCGATGGCGAGCAACGGGCTATTGGGCGGCTTGGTCGCAATCACGGCGCCGTGCGCATTCGTGACTCCGGCTGCCGCCGTGTTTATAGGACTGGTCGCGGGGCTGGTGGTCGTTGCGACGGTGATCGAGCTCGAGCGGCGCTTTCGGATCGACGATCCGGTCGGCGCGATCGCGGTGCATGGCGCGTGCGGAATATGGGGCACACTCGCGCTCGGAATTTTTGCCGACGGCAGCTACGGCGACGGATGGAACGCGGTCGCCGGTCCCGTGCGTGGCCTGCTCTACGGCGACCCGGGACAATTCGTCGCGCAATTGATAGGTGTCGCCACGAACATCGTCGTGGTATTCGGACTGGCGTGGATCTTCTTTACGATAGTGGAGCGGACGATCGGCAATCGGGTGCTGGCGGAAGTGGAGTGGTCGGGGCTTGACGCGCTTGAGATGGGCAGCGACGCGTATCCGCACGTGTAAACGGACGCAGGTCCGGGCGGCGGCCGGGTTGGCGATTGCGCTGTGGCTCGCCAGTCCGGCGAGTCACGTCCATGCGCAGGTCGGAGCGCGTAACTTTCCCGATACGCTGGTCACTCAGGATCCGGATCCCTCCAACGAGTTGGATTTGCTGCCCGGAATCGCGCGCGGGAGTGGCCAGAATAGTTTCTCATTCTCCTTTGATTTCGAGAAAAAGCTCAGCGAGAACACCAGCATCCAGTTTTCCCAGGCGATCAACGATCCCTTAAGACGAAGGCTGCGCTCCGCGAGTGGCCTATCGAACCTTCAGGTTCTGCCGAAGTGGGCCTTCTTCAAGTCCGATGAACACGAGTTGAGACTTGCGATCGGAGCGGAGATAGAAGCTCCTACCGGCCAAATCTCGGCCGGCGCTGACGGCCATGCGCGCGGCGGACCGCTACTGATGCTCGCAAAAGGGATGGGTGACCTGAGTTCGGAGGGCCCGATCTTTTACCTGCGCCCGATCGCGATTCAGGCCGACGCCGGATACCTGCCGACCTGGAGTGGTTACGAAAGCGATCTGGGAGAGGCGGACGTGGCGCTGTCGTACTCCATGCCGTATCTGGCGGCCTCGGAAGAATCTGTAGCGCACATACCGATCGTCGCGCGGCTGGTGCCGATGGTCGAATTCAACTATCAGCAAATCCTTGATGGGCGTTCCAATAAGACCCCGCCAGAGTTCCTGATCACGCCAGCCCTCGCCTACCAGTCCGATGCGTACCAGATCACAGTCGGCGGACAGTTCGGACTCGATGGCTACGCACAAAACCAGGAAAAATCGGCGGTGGTTGGAATGCTGAGTCTGTACCTGGCGCATTTCATTCCGGAGTTGCGCTGGACCCCGTTCTGAATCCGGCGTGCCACTTGACGCCGATTTCATGCATCTGCGATAGCAATTTCATCACGACAGACTTCGCGCGAACGCATGGAGGGTTGGTTTCATGGCCTACAGCGATATTCTTTATGAGAAGCACGACAAGGTTGCGACGATAACGATCAATCGTCCGCACGCGATGAATTCCGGCACCATCCGGACCTGGTCCGAGATCGGCCAGGCGTTCGGCGAAGCCGAGCACGACGCTTCGGTGCACGTGGTAGTGATCACCGGTGCGGGCCGCGCATTTTGCGCTGGCGACGATGTGAAGGAGATTTTTCTCAATCCCGAATTCCGCGACGCCAAGCCTTCCAAGCGCGCCGAGGTCGAGGAGTGGCGCACGCATCAGCCGGTCGCGCTGGATTTTCTCGTCACTTACCCGAAGCCGACCATCGCGTCGGTCAACGGCGCCGCGGTCGGCTACGGATGCGATATCGCGCTGATGTGCGACATGCGCATCTGCTCGGATCAGGCGCGCTTCGGCGAGGTTTTCATCCGCCGCGGATTGATCCCGGAAGCCGGTGGCCTGCTGGTCCTGCCGCGACTGGTCGGCCTCGCGCGCGCATACGAATTGATCCTGAGTGGCGACATTATCGACGCCGCCGAAGCCGAGCGAATCGGGATGGTGAACAAAGTCGTGCCCCACGCGCAGCTTGGCGAGGCGACCGCGGCGTTCGCGCAGAAGATCGCGGCGCAAGCGCCCCTGGCGCAGCGCTTGGCCAAGGAGGCGCTGCGGGTAGGGTTGAATCTGAACCTGCCATATTTTTTCGACTACCAACGTCACGGACAGCGAATGATGCTAACCTCGCAAGATCATTTGGAAGGCGCCAAGTCCTTCGTCGAAAAGCGCGCCGCGAATTTTAAGGGAGAATAGTCAGTTCGCAGTATCTGGGGAGGACGGGGGAAGATGAAGAGTCGCGTTCTGTGCGTTATCGCATTTGCGGTTGTGTGCGCATCGTGTGGCGGAAGTTCAAGCGGAGGCGACCGCCGCGATCTGGACGCCGTAACGATTGGTCGCCGAGGAAACCCATGAATCGACGAACTCTGCTCGCGCTCGTATTGCCGCTGACCTTGGCGGCATCCGCTTCGGCGTACGCGGCCGACTCCGCGGCGATCGCGAAGCGCGCGGCGATCCTGTCGCCGGCTAATCGCATCCAGTCGTTTCGCACCATGGACACCGTCTTCCCGTTTCACGTCATCGAGCGCGGCGGACCCGTCGCCGCGTTGCCGGGCGGCGGCCAACAACTCGAGGTGACCTACAATTTCAAAGGCAAGCGCCGCACCCTGGATGATTTGCTCGCGCGTTCGCGCACCCAGGGTTTCCTGGTGATCAAGGATGGCAAGATTGTCGATGAGCGCTACCTCAATGGCGCCGACAGCAATACCAAATTTACCTCGTGGTCGGTCGCCAAGTCGTTCACCTCGACACTGGTCGGTCTTGCGCTGGCCGACGGCAAGATCAAAAGCCTTGATGATCCGGTGACCGATTATCTTCCCGAGCTGAAAGGATCAGGCTACGACGGCGTGCCGATCAAAGACCTGCTGGAGATGTCCTCCGGAGTGAAGTTCACCGAAGACTACGGCAACAATAAGTCCGACGTCCAGATCATGTGGGACAAGACGATGACCGAGCAGTCGCAGACACTCGATGAATACGCGAAGACGCTCGGCCGCGCGGAAAAGCCCGGCACCAGATTCGTCTATCGCAGTATCGATACCGGCGTGCTCGGACTGCTGGTCAAGCGCGTGACCGGGATGCCGATGGCTACGATGCTGTCGGAGCGCATCTGGAAGCCGCTCGGGATGGAGCAGGACGCGACCTGGCTCACCGACGGTCCGGGTCCGAACGCGACCGAAAATGGCTATTGCTGTATCAACGCGACCCTGCGCGATTACGGCCGCTTCGGATTGCTCTTCCTGCACGACGGCAAAAGCGGCGGCAAGCAGATCGTTCCCACGTCGTGGATCAACGCCGCGACCAACCCGCAAAGTCGGCAAGTCGGATGGGGCCATTTGTCCCCGGGCGATCCCGGCGCATACGGTTATCAATGGTGGCTCATCTATCCGGGCACGGGCCATGCCTATTCGGCCGAGGGCGTGTTTTTTCAGTTCATCTACGTAAGCCCGAAGTACAACATGGTGATCGTCAAGACCAGCGCCTACGACGATTTCTGGGACGATCAATTGGGCATCGAGCAACTGGTAGCGTTCGACGCGATCGGCCAAGTCCTGAATAAGCGCTGAGCGTCGCTGCTGCCTGCTCACAGCGCAAACGGCAGCTTCAATTTGCGCGTTATTTCACGCCATATCTCGGCGCTTGAAGCCAAGGTAAGTTGTCGAAACGGCGATAATCCAAGTATTGCGCTGGCTCCAGCTCAAGGGATTCATAAGGCGCTAGGGCGTCGACGCCTGAAAGAACTCGGTTTGGCGGACCGAGACTTCCATAAAATAATGTTTTATTGATGTTCATCCTCTGTTATCCTTGACACATTCGCGTTTCTCCACTATCTTCGTCGAACCTCAGCGAGGATTGCCTTATGAAATTAGGCGGCGATATTCCGGAGCTCGACGCCATCGACCTGCAGATTCTGAACCTCCTGCAGGCCAACGGCCGTATCGCGCATGTCAAACTCGCCGAACAGGTCGGACTCTCCGCGCCGTCGGTGATCGAACGCGTCAAGAAGCTCGAAGACAGCGGCGTGATCAGCGGCTACCACGCCGCGCTCGACGCGCGCAGGCTCGCCAAGGATGTGACAGCGTTCATCGGGGTTTCGATCGCGCATCCGAAAACTATCGGACTGTTTGAACAGAGCGTCGATCTCCTTGACGACGTTCTCGAGTGTCATCACGTCACGGGTCAGCACACGATTCTCCTGAAGATCAAAACCGACGACACTTCGTCGCTCGAGCGGCTCATCAGCGCGATCCGCTCGATCGAGGGAGTGGCGCGGACGGAGACGATGGTGGTGCTTTCGACCCATACCGAGCGCAGCCAGATCGCGGTGCATCCTAACGGCGAGGCGCCTGAGCCGGGCAACGGCCACGGCCGCAAAAGCCGTCATGCGCCGAAACCGGTTGCGCTCCCTGACCCGAGACGGATGTGAGCCATGCACAATCGGAGCAGTCTTCCCGAATGCGAAGGCCTGTACGATCCCGCACATGAACACGACGCATGCGGAGTCGGCTTCGTCGTCAACATCAAGGGCGAGCGCTCGCATGATATTGTCGCCAAGGCGCTGCAGGTCCTCGACCACCTGACGCATCGAGGCGCCTGCGGATGCGATCCCACTTCCGGCGACGGCGCCGGGGTGCTGGTTCAGATTCCACACGAATTTCTCAAGCGTGAAGCGCTCAAGTGCGGCTTTGATCTTCCGGCTCCGGGCCAATATGGAGTCGGGCAGGTTTTCCTGCCGCTCGAGGCGAACAAGCGTGCCGCCTGCGAAGCCGCGTTCGAGAAGATTGTCCGTGAGGAAGGCCAGCGTATCCTCGGATGGCGCACCGTACCTGTAATCCCAAGCGCGTGCGGCGATATCGCACGGCGCGGCCTGCCCGAGGTTCGGCAGGTGTTCATCGGACCCGGAGCGGACGTCGCCGACCAGGAGGCGCTCGAGCGCAAGCTCTACATAATTCGCAAGCGCGCATTCCGCGCGATCGACACACTTGGATTAGCAGGACAGGAGCTATTCTATTTCTGCTCGCTTTCGACCCTGACGATTGTTTACAAGGGCCAACTGATCTCGCATCAGATCCCGAAGTTCTATCCTGACCTGCTCGATCCCGCATTTGCGAGCGCGCTCGCGATGGTTCATCAGCGTTTTTCGACTAACACCTTCCCGTCGTGGGATCGGGCGCATCCGTTCCGCTTCCTCTCTCACAACGGCGAAATCAACACGCTGCGCGGAAATGAAAACTGGATGCATGCGCGGCAGATGATGTTCTCGTCGCCATTATTCGGCGCGGATATCGCCAAGCTTCCGCCGATCGTTGAACCCACCCAGACCGACTCGGCCAAATTCGACAACGTTCTCGAGCTGCTGGTCCGCACCGGACGTCCGATCGCGCACGCCGTGATGATGATGATACCGGAGGCGTGGCAGAACGACCCGCAAATGAGCGCGAGCAAACGCGCATTCTACGAATTTCACGCTTCGATGATGGAGCCGTGGGACGGCCCTGCCTCGATCGCTTTTACCGACGGCGTCCGTATCGGCGCGGTGCTCGATCGCAACGGCCTGCGTCCTTCGCGCTACCTGGTGACCAAGGACGGGCTGGTCGTGATGGCGTCAGAGACGGGGGTGCTCGACATCCCGCCCGAACAAGTCGCGCGCAAGGGCCGTCTGCAACCCGGCAGGATGTTTCTGGTCGATACCGCGCTCGGGCGGATCGTGCAGGATGAGGAAATCAAGGAAGGCTTTGCCGCGCGCCAGCCCTATCGCGCATGGCTCGACGAAAATGTGATCAAGCTCGAGGAGTTGCCCGCGCCGCCCAGCGCGCCGGCGGTCGCCGGGTTCGAGGGGCTGGATCTACTCAAGCAGCAGCAGGCCTTTGGTTATACGAACGAAGATCTGAAACTGATTCTGGCGCCGATGGCGGTGAACGCGCAGGAGCCGGTCGGCTCGATGGGCACCGACACTCCGCTGGCGGTGCTCTCGGACAAGGCGCCGCCGCTGTTCAACTATTTCAAACAGCTGTTCGCGCAGGTCACCAATCCGCCGATCGATCCTATTCGCGAAGAGTTGGTGACCTCGGCTGAAACGACAATTGGTTCTGAGCAGAACCTGTTCGAGGAGTCGCCGGCGCATTGCCGCCAATTGCGGCTCAAGACTCCGATTATCACCAACGAAGAACTTGAACAGATTAAGCGCCTCGCCGAGCCGGGTCTCCGCGCGATCGCGCTGCCCACGCTGTTCCAGATTCGCGACGGCGAGGCGGGCCTGCGCTCCGCGCTCGACGACTTGTGCGCCAAGGCCTCCAAGGCGATAGCAGAGGGATTTACGATTATCGTTCTGTCCGACCGCGGCGTGAACTCCGAGTTCGCCGCGATCCCGAGCCTGCTCGCAACCGCCGGCGTGCATCACCATCTGATTCGCGAAGGCACGCGCACGCGCTGCGGTATCGCGGTCGAGTCGGGTGAGCCGCGCGAGGCGATGCACTGCTGTCTGTTGGCCGGATACGGCGCGGGCGCGATCAATCCCTACCTCGCGTATGCGACTCTGGCCGGAATGATCGAAGACGGCAGCCTGCCCGATATCGACGAGGACACCGCGGTCCACAATTTCATCAAAGCCGCCACCAAGAGCATGATCAAGGTGGCGTCAAAGATGGGAATCTCGACCATCCAGAGCTATCGCGGCGCGCAAATCTTCGAAGCGATCGGCCTTCACCGCGAAGTGATCGACAAGTACTTCACCTGGACCCCCTCGCGCGTCGGCGGCGTTGGCCTCGACACGATCGCGCGCGAGACTGCGGCGCGCCATCGCCACGCGTTCGAAATGCAACCGAACCTCGACGGTGAACTGGACGCGGGCGGCTTCTACCAGTGGCGCCGCCGCGGCGAGTTCCACATGTACAATCCCAACACCATCGCGAAGCTGCAGCATTCCGTGCGCTCCGGCAACTACCGGATGTTCAAGGAATACACGCGGCTGGTCGATGAGCAGAGCCGCAACCTCGCAACGCTGCGCTCGCTGCTCAAGTTCAAGCTCGAGCGGCCGCCGGTGCCGCTCGAGGAGGTCGAACCCGCCACGGAGATCGTCAAACGCTTCAAGACCGGCGCGATGTCATTCGGATCGATCGGCAAGGAAGCGCACGAGAATCTCGCGATCGCGATGAACCGGCTCGGCGGCAAGAGCAACACCGGCGAGGGCGGCGAGGATCCCGCCCGCTTCGATCGCGATCCTAATGGCGATTGGCGCCGTAGCGCGATCAAGCAGGTCGCGTCGGCGCGCTTCGGCGTGACCAGCCATTACCTGGTCAACGCCGACGAGCTGCAAATCAAAATGGCGCAGGGCGCCAAACCCGGCGAAGGCGGCCAACTGCCCGGCCACAAGGTCGATGACTTTATCGCGAAGATTCGTTACTCGACGCCCGGCGTCGGTCTGATCTCGCCGCCGCCGCATCACGATATCTATTCAATCGAGGACCTGGCGCAGCTCATCCACGATCTGAAGAACGCGAACAACCGCGCGCGTATCAGCGTCAAGCTCGTCGCCGAAGTCGGGGTCGGAACGATCGCCGCGGGAGTCGCCAAGGCCAAGGCCGACGTGGTCCTGATTAGCGGATACGACGGCGGCACTGGCGCGTCGCCTCTGCAATCGATCAAGCACGCCGGTGTGCCGTGGGAGCTCGGCCTCGCCGAGACTCAGCAAGTTCTCGTAATGAACGGGTTGCGCGGACGCATCCGGGTTGAGACCGACGGTCAGTTGAAGACCGGACGCGACGTCGCAATCGCGGCGCTTCTTGGCGCCGAGGAATTTGGTTTCGCGTCGGCGGCGCTGGTCGCCTCGGGCTGCATCATGATGCGCGTGTGTCACCTCAACACCTGCCCGGTCGGAATCGCGACCCAGGATCCCGAGCTGCGCAAGAAGTTCGAGGGCAAGCCCGAGCATGTGGTCAACCTGATGATGTTTATCGCCGACGAGTTGCGCGAGCACATGGCGGCGCTCGGCTTTCGCACCGTCGCCGAGATGGTCGGGCATGTCGATTGCCTGGACGCGAACGATGCGATCGGACACTGGAAGGCGCGCAACATCGATCTGAGCGCTATCCTGCACAAGCCCGAGGTGTCGGACGACGAACCGCTGCACGCCATCGAGTCACAGGATCACGGCCTCGACAAGGCGCTCGACAATCAACTGCTCGAGCTCTCGCGCGACGCGCTCGAGCATCGCCGCCCGGTCGAGATTCATCTGCCGATTCATAACGTCAACCGCACCGCTGCGACGATGCTGTCGGCGGAGGTCTCGCGCCGTTTCGGCGCCGAGGGGCTGCCTCCCTACACCATCCAGATTCACTTCAAAGGTTCCGCGGGACAGAGTTTCGGCGGATGGCTCGCGCCGGGAATCGCACTCTACCTCGAAGGCGACTCGAACGATTACTGCGGCAAGGGTCTCTCGGGCGGATTCATGGCGGTGCGTCCGCCGCAGGAGGCGACCTTCAAGGCCGAGGAGAATATTTTGATCGGCAACACCGCGCTCTACGGCGCAACCGGCGGCGAGGCGTTCTTTCGCGGCGTAGCGGGCGAGCGTTTCGCGGTGCGCAACAGCGGCGCGCACGCCGTAGTCGAAGGCGTAGGCGATCACGGATGCGAATACATGACGCGCGGACTGGTCGTGGTGCTCGGAAAGACCGGACGCAACTTCGCGGCGGGGATGTCCGGCGGCGTCGCCTACGTTCTGGATGAAGACGGAAGCTTCGCGCCGCGCTGCAACACGGGGATGGTCGAGCTGGGCCCGGTCACCGACCCGGACGATCTGAAGCAGTTGCACGCGCTCATTACGCGTCACGGCCAATACACTCAAAGCGCGGTCGCAGCGCGAATCCTGGCCGACTGGGACGCATCCGCCGCGAAGTTTGTGAAGGTGCTGCCGACCGAGTACCGCATGGTGCTGGAGCGCCAGCATCTGGGCCGCGGCAACGACATGGCGCGGCTGGCGGCGGTTTGATTTTGCGCGCGCGGCTCGGAGCTGGGCGCATCAGCGCAGGAGAATCGTTTTAGATGGGAAAAATCACGGGCTTCATGGAGATCAAGCGCGAGACGCCGCACAAGCGTCCCGTCGCCGAACGCCTTAAGGACTGGCGCGAGTTTGATCTCAAAATGCCCGAAGATAAGCTCGCCCGCCAGGGCGCGCGCTGCATGGATTGCGGAATCCCCTTCTGCCACAAGGGATGCCCGCTCGGCAACATCATCCCCGACTGGAACGATTTGATTTATCGCGGCAGATGGCGCGACGCGATCGAGCGGCTGCATTCGACCAATAATTTTCCCGAGTTCACCGGCCGCATTTGTCCCGCGCCGTGTGAAGAAGCCTGCGTCCTCAACATCAACAACGATCCGGTCACGATCAAACTGATCGAGAAGAACATCGTCGATCACGCGTGGAGCGAGGGCTGGATCACGCCGCTGCCGCCCGCGCGCAAAACCGGCAAGCGCGTCGCCGTAGTCGGTTCGGGTCCTTCGGGACTCGCGTGCGCGCAGCAACTCGCGCGCGCTGGACATTCGGTCACGCTCTACGAGCGCTCGGATCGGATCGGCGGATTGCTGATGTACGGGATTCCCGACTTCAAACTCGAAAAGCGCCACATCCTGCGCCGCGTCGAACAGATGCGCGCCGAGGGCGTCGAGTTCGTCACCAACTGCCGCGTCGGAATTGATCTGCACGCCGACGAGTTGCGCAAAAAACACGACGCGATCTGCCTGACCCTCGGCGCGACCAAGCCGCGCGACCTGCCGATGGCCGGGCGCGAACTCGGCGGCATCCACTTCGCGATGGAATTTCTTCCACAGCAGAACAAACGCGGCTTCGGCGACACGATCGATCCGCGCATCTCGATAACCGCAAAGGGAAAACGCGTCGTCATACTTGGCGGCGGCGATACCGGCTCCGACTGCCTGGGAACCTCGAATCGGCAGGGCGCGTTGAGCGTCAGCCAGTTCGAGCTTTTGCCGATGCCGCCCGAGAGCCGCACGGCGGATATGCCGTGGCCGGACTGGCCGATGATCCTGCGCACCTCGAGCTCGCACGAAGAAGGCGTGCTCCGTGACTGGAGCATCAACACGCGTTCGTTCAGCGGAGCCGGCGGCCAAGTAAAGAAGCTCCACGGCGTGCGGCTCAGCTGGAAGCGCGACGGCGGCCGCAACGTGATGGAAGAAATCGCGGGCAGCGAATTCGACCTCGATTGCGATCTGGTATTGCTCGCGCTCGGCTTTCTCGGCCCCGACCCGGAAGGGATCGTCTCCGAGCTTTCTCTGAAGCTCGACGCGCGCAGCAACATCGCGACGGAGAATTACGCCGCGAGCGTCCCCGGAGTTTTTGCGGCCGGCGACGCGCGGCGCGGCCAATCGCTGGTGGTGTGGGCAATCTGGGAAGGCCGCGAATGCGCTCGCGCCTGCGACGCCTACCTTATGGGCGAAACTTTTCTGCCGACCAGCCCGGAGCTGTAGCACGGCGCAGGCGCTACAGGAGCCTTCGCACGGTGATCAAGCTGTACGACTATCTGCCCTCGGGCAACGGCTACAAGGTCCGCCTTCTGCTCACGCAACTCGACCTCCCGTTCGAGCGAATCGAACTCGATATCGTAAAGGGTGAAACGCGCACGCCGGAGTTTCTCGCGAAGTTTCCCAATGGACGAATTCCGGCGGTCGAGTTCGAAGACGGCCGCCGCCTGTTCGAGTCGAACGCGATCCTCTGGTACTTCGCCGAGGGCACGTCGATGCTGCCCGCCGATCCGTTCGCACGCGCGCGAGCGCTCCAGTGGCTATTCTTCGAGCAATACAGCCATGAGCCGTTCATCGCGGTCGCCCGATTTCTTGCGATGTATCCGAAACTCGCCGACGATCGCCGCGCCGGCCTCGCACGAATCATGAAGCTCGGCTACGACGCGCTCGGCGTAATGGAAGCGCATCTGAGCCCGCGCGAGTGGTTCAGCGACGGCAAGTATTCGATCGCCGATATCGCTCTCTATGCGTATACGCACGTGGCGGGAGAGGGCGGCTACGATTTAGAGGCGTACCCTGCCGTGCGCGCGTGGCTCGAGCGCGTGAGCTCACAGCCGAAGTACATCCCGATCACGCGCGTGTGACGCGGGTCATCGCCGAAGTCCCATCGCGTCGAGCTTTTTTATCACCCAGTCGATCCGGTCCTCACCCCAAAATGGCTCGCCCTCGACGACAAACGTGGGCACGCCGAATGTCCCGTCGCGATCGGCCTCGGCAAAGCATGCGTCGAGATCGCCGTGCGCACCACTATCTGCGTAACGCTCGAACTCTTCGGCGTCGAGACCGACCTCGGTGAGCACCGCGCCAATCGCGCCGCGATCCTCGACCTCCAACTCACCGCGCCAGAAACGCTCGAACACGCGATTGGAGTAATCACGAAAGCGTCCATGCCGTTCGGCGAACAGGCCGCCATAGAAGGCGTTGCGGCAACTGAAAATCTTTTTCGGCGGATAAATGACGAGCCCGCGCTCCTTCGCGATCCGCCGCGCGTCGAGATACAGGTACCGAACCTTGCGCCGATCCGCGTCAGCGTTGTCGAGGTTGCCATAGGTCTCCCGGATATTGACGCCGTAAGGAATGAAGCGCACGCGCACGCGATGCGACCGCTCGAGCGCATACGCCGGCGCCATCGCAAGGTAGGTGAATGGACTCGTGTACGCGAAGTAAAGCTTGATTTCGAGTAGCTCGATCATCGCGGATTGCCGTTGGCGGAATTCATCACCATCGCGAGGAAGTCGGCCAGATGCATCACCCGCGTTTTTGCGCACCGGCGGCGGAGTTCGGCGGCGATTTGGAATTCGCAGCCCGGGTTCGCGAGGACGACGTAATCCGCGCCGGTCGCGGCAATGTTTTCAGCTTTTCGCTGCGCGAGAGCGCGCGCCATCGCGGGCTCGGTCAGGTTGTAGCTGCCCGCGCTTCCGCAGCACATGTCGGACTCCGCGAGCTCGACCAGCACGAGGCCGGGAATCGAGCGCAAAAGTTCGCGCGGCGCGTCGCGCACGCCCAGCCCGTGCGCGAGATGACACGCGTCGTGGTAGGTGACGGCGCATCGGAACTCAGGCATCGCAAAGCGCTTGCTTGCCAGCAGCAGAGCGCTCAGGTCGGTGACTTTTCCCGCGACCGCGCGCGCGTCGCCGGCCAGTCCCGCGTCGTCCTTGAGCAGGAGTCCATACTCGGCGACCGCGGTCGAGCATCCCGAAGCGGCGGAGACGATCGAATCCGCGCCACTGCGGATGATCGCGCGAACATTGGCTCGCGCGAATTCGAGCGCGCGCGCGCGATTGCCGGAGTGGAGATCCAGCGCGCCGCAACATTCCGTGTGTTCCAGATGAGCGACGCGATAACCCGCGGCCATCAGCAGGCGTTCGGTATTTTTATTCTCCGAGTCCGCCAGCACCTGCGTCACGCATCCGTGATGTACGAGCACGGTCGTCGCGTTGGGCGATGGCTCTGTGAGCGGACGCGACAAGACCGCCAGGCCTCTCGACGATGTCGGCAGAAGCTCCAGCCACGCGCGAATCGAACGCGGCAGGATCGCCTCGAGCGCGGGACGAAGCCCCACAGATTCGAGAAGCCTCAACGGCGCGAGAAGCTTTCGCAGGCGGCCGGGGTAGGGAAAGATCGCGGCGATCAGGCGGCGTCTCAGCGCGTCGAGCGGACTGCGGGAGTAATTCGACTCGACAAAGGTTCGCGCGTCTTCGATGAGCCGTCCGTAATGCACTCCCGACGGGCACGCGGTTTCGCATCCGCGGCATCCAAGGCACAAGTCGAGATGCCGCGCCGCATCGGCGTCGAGTTCGAGGCGTCCTTCCGCCAGCGCCTTCATCAGGTAGATACGGCCACGCGGCGAATCCATTTCCGAGCGCGAGATTGCGTAGGTTGGGCACGCTTCCAGGCAAAGGCCGCAGTGAACGCAATCGAAGAGCAATTCGTAGTCCACCACGTTGCGAACCGGTTGCGAGGGCGCCGCGGCTGTCATCAGATCCCCCCGACGAAGCATCCGGGATTGAAAATGCCGGCAGGATCGAACGCGGCTTTCAGCGCGCGCATCAATTTGAGCGCGCCGTCGTTCGGCGAATCGAAGAACTCGATTGCGGCGCTGATCTCCGGCGCCGCGTGCAACACGCGTAGATGGCCGCGGGCACCGCGTGCAAGCTCGCGCCATCGAACAATCGTGGCGGACGCTACCTCCGCCACGAGCGGCGCGTGCGTCATGAGTTGCGCGATTCCCGAGCCTGCGTGCGCGCGAAATTCCGCGCCGCAGCCTTCGAGCACGCGCGCCAATTCGACCGGTGGCGTCGCGATCTGCGCAACCAGTTCGGCCGCGCCGAAATCGAAATCGCGCAACTCGCCGTAAATGGCCGTAGCGTCTGAGCCGTCCAGAAATTCGACCGGGCCGCCGATGCCGCGCGCCGTATCGCGCAGGTACTCGACCTCGGCGCCCGTTCCGGAAAATCCCGCCCACACAAAAATCCGCGGCGCGAGGCCCAGCGCTGCGCTGACTTGCGGGCTCGTAACTTCAAGATGCGCGAACGGCGCCGCATCGAAGAGTATGCGCGCGGCGGCGAACGCTTGGGCGACATCCGGCAGCGACGCGAGCGCGAGAGTGTAGTTGCCCGGAATCGGCCGCACCTTGAAAGCGACTTCCGTGATTATGCCCAGCGTGCCGAACGAGCCGTTCATGAGCTTCATCAAATCATAGCCGGCCACGTTCTTGACCACGCGCCCGCCGCTGCGAATCGTCCGGCCACCGCGCCCCACATATTGAATTCCGATCAGCAAATCGCGCGCGGTCCCTTCGGACAGCCGAAGTGGACCCGCATGATGCGCCGCGATCAGCGCGCCGATCGTCGTGGCCTCCGGGTTGCGAGGATCGACCGGCAGGCGCTGCGCCAACGGCGCGACCGCGGCGTTCAGATCCGCGACGCTGATTCCCGGTTCCGCGAC